>DATIDP010000001.1:0-21348 GCA_035456265.1 Solirubrobacterales bacterium
CGCGGATCTCCTCGACCTGCGCGGGTTCGAGCTCGGCCTCCTTGGCGATCTCCTCGGTGGTCGGATCGCGTCCGAGCTTCGTCGCCAGCTCGCGCTCGAGCCGCATCACCTTGCGCTCGCGCTGGGCGACCTGGTTCGGCACTCGGATCGTCCGCTCCTTGGACTCGAGGGCGCGCTGGATCGCCTGACGGATCCAGAAGGTCGCGTAGGTGGAGAACTTGTAGCCCTTGCGCCAATCGAACTTCTCGGTGGCACGGATCAGGCCGAGGATTCCCTCCTGGATCAGGTCGAGAAGGTTGAGGTCCTGCCGCATGTAGCGGCGAGCGTTCGAGACGACCAGCCTGAGGTTGGAGTTGATCAGGCGCTCCTTGGCCTCGAGATCGCCTCGCTCGATCGCCTGTGCGAGCTCAATCTCCTCCTCCTTGGTGAGGAGGGGATAGCGCCGCATCTCGTTGAAGAAGAGCTGGAGGGCGTCGGTGGTCTGCTCGGCGAGCTCGCCGTTCCTGTAGCCGGCGGGCTCTTCGGCTTCACGGCCGCAGTCGTCCTCGACGGGGAGGCCCGCGGCCTCGATCCGCGCCTGCACATGCTCTGCCTCTTCCTCGGAGAGGTTCATCTCCTGCACCAAAGAGTCGACCTCCGAGAGATCGACGCAGCCCAACGGGCGCCCGGCCTCGATCAGGCCCTGAACGCGCTCCTCGACCGCTGGGTCGAGCTCAACTGCTGTCGCTTCCATTTCCTCAGCCATGGTTGCCCTCTACACAGAGTGGCAAAACCAGCCGCTCCGCGGGAACCGCCCTGAGTGACTCGATAGTGTGGCGGGGCAGCGTCAGGGGGACGCGAGCCCCGCAGGAAAGGCAGACAGGAGGTCTTTTGAGAAGGCTCGCAGCATTGGTCACAGGCCGGCGGACGAAGTGGGTCATCCTCGTCATCTGGCTCCTCGCGCTGGTGATCCTGATGCCGATCGGACGGAAGCTGTCCGACGTCACCACGGATGACACCGAGTCCTTCCTGCCGGCGAGCGCCGAGTCCACGGAGGTCGTCAGGAAGCTCGATCACGAGTTCAACGGCGGTGAGACCGACACGGCGATCGTCGTCTACAAGCGGCCGGGGGGCCTGACCGCAGCCGACAAGCGGAAGATCGTCGCCGACCAGCGGGCGATCAACGAGGCGGGCAGCGACAAGATCAACGTGATCGGTCCACAGCAGGTCCCCTTCACGCCCGGCGCTCAGCCAGGCCTGGTCTCGAAGAACGGGGACGTCGCGACGGCCGTCTACACGACTCCGACGGACTTCGAGAAGGAGGCCGACTGGGGGAAGGAGATGCGCGACATCGCCCATGCCGACACGAACGGCATGCAGGTCTACGTCACCGGAGGTGTCGGGTTCGCCGTGGACGCGCACGACGTCTTCAGCAACATCGACACGAAGCTTCTTCTGGCGACGGTCCTGCTCGTCCTCGTGCTGCTCGGCGCGATCTACCGGTCGGTCCTGGTCGCGCTCACCCCTCTGATCGTCGTGTTCTTCGCCTACACGGTGACCCAGGCGCTCGTCTACGCGCTGGCGAAGTC
This sequence comes from Solirubrobacterales bacterium, assembly GCA_035456265.1. GTDB lineage: Bacteria > Actinomycetota > Thermoleophilia > Solirubrobacterales > 70-9 > DASUPK01. Next base: position 1,569 of record DATIDP010000001.1, read on the forward strand.
GGGGGCGACCGTCTCCTCGAACAGCACGAGCATCCTGATCGTCCTCATGTTCGGGGTGGGGACCGACTACTGCCTGTTACTCGTCTCCCGCTACCGGGAGGAGCTGCGGCGCATTGAGGACAAGCACGAGGCGATGGGGCGCGCGCTGCGGCGCGCCGGGCCCGCGATCCTCGCCAGCGGGCTGACGGTGTCGCTGGCGATGCTCACGCTGGCCCTCGCCGACAACAAGAACACCAGCTCCCTCGGCCCCGTCGCCGCCATCTCGGTGTTCACCGCCATGACCGCCGGCCTCACCCTCCTGCCCACGCTGCTGACGATCTTCGGCCGCCGCGGTTTCTGGCCCCGTCGCAGCGTCGTGGTCTACGACCCGGCGCATGCCGAGCGGGAAAGCCAGGGGCTGTGGCGACGGTTCGGAGACCGCGTCCTCGAGCGTCCCGCCCACGCGCTCATCGCGACAGGCGTGATCTTCATCGCCGGAGCGTTCGGATTGCTCGCCTACAAGGTCGACTACTCGACCACCAGCTTCTTCAAGCACTCCGTTGAAGCCGTCGAGGGCTTCGACGTGATGCGCTCGGCCTTCCCGGCAGGCACGCTGGCGCCGACGACCGTCTTGGTGGAGAGCGACACCGGGCCGGTGCCGCCAGCCGCGGTCCAGGAAGTCGAGACGAAGCTTCGCGGGGTCAACGGCGTGGCATCGGTCCGTGACACCGGGGAGCGGTCCACCAACGGCCAGATCGCGGACGTCGAGGCGATCCTGAGCGCGGACCCGCTCGACAAGTCCGGACTCAACGTCGTTCCGCGAATGCGCGATGCCGTCGGGAATCTTCCGCCCGGCGTCACGGCCCTGATCGGCGGCACGAGTGCGATCAACTACGACGTCGACCAGGCGAATCAGCGAGACATGGAGATCATCGTGCCGCTGGCGCTGCTCGTGATGGCCATCATCCTCGCCATCCTGCTGCAGGCCCTCGTCGCCCCGCTGGTCCTGCTGGCGAGCGTGATCCTCTCGTTTGCCTGTGCGCTGGGTCTGTCGATCCTGATCATCCGCTTCGTCGTCGGCGACGCGGGTTTCGACTCGTCGATCCCGCTATTCGCCTTCATCTTCCTGGTGGCCCTGGGGATCGACTACACGATCTTCCTGATGGCCCGGGTCCGTGAGGAGGCCCGCAGGCACGGCACCCGCGAGGGCATGCTGCGCGCGCTCGCCGCCACTGGGCCGGTGATCACCAGCGCCGGGATCATCCTGGCCGGCACGTTCTCCGTGTTGATGACCCTGCCGGTGAGCTTCACCTTCGATCTCGGCCTGATGGTGGCCCTCGGCATCCTGCTCGACACGTTCGTCGTCCGGACGATCATGGTCCCGGCGGCCGTCGAGGTGATCGGCGACAAGATCTGGTGGCCCTCGACGGCACGCGCCGGGGGCCGGCTGCGTGAGGAGACCGGCGAGCCGCGCGTACCCGAGCCCGCAGAGGCGGGCTGAGCCCTAGGTCAGCCGCGCCGCAGGCGTGCCATCTCGCGGGCCAGCTGGTCCTCGCTGACCATGCGCCGGCGCCCGAAGACGTCCCGGGCGTGGAAGATCACGCCGATCCCCCAGCCGCCGATGACCCAGATCGGCCAGAAGTAGCCTCCCCCGAAGATCGCCCAGATGCCGACCAGTACGCATTGACGACGACATAGCTGACGAGGTGCTGGGCGAACTCCCGCTTTCGCCTGATGCTGGAGATCGCCGCCTGCCGGAGCTCCTCCTCGTTGCGTGGTGTGACTTCGATCTCGTCGTGCATCAGCGTCCCTTCCAGACGGGCTTGCGCTTCTCTGCGAAGGCGGCGACGCCCTCGCGGAAGTCCTCGGAGCCGAAGCATGACTCGCGCAGCTCGATCAGCTCGCGCTCCTGCTCCTCGGTGAGGCGTGGGTGGGAGTTCAGCATGTCGATCGCATGCTTATTGCCCCTCATCGAGAGGGGGGCGTTCGCCCCGATCTCCGCGGCGAGCTCGACGGCGGCGGCCTCGAGGTCATCGTCGTCGGTGACCCGATTCACCAGCCCGATCTCGTCGGCCCGCTCGGCCGTCACATTGCCGCCGGTCAGGAAGAGCTCCTTGGTGCGCGGGACCCCGATCGCGTCGATGAACCGCTGCAGGCCGGTGTGGCCGTAGATCAGGCCGAGCTTCGCGGGCGGCATGCCGAGCTTCGCGCCGCGCGCGCAGATCCGCAGGTCGCAGCAGAGGGTGAGCTCGAGCGCCCCGCCGAGCGCGTGCCCGTTGATCGCGCAGAGCACGGGCCACGGGTGCGCGGCCACGGCGTCGAGCCCGCGGGCGAAGGGATGGGCGACCAGGGACTCCGCCTCGGATTCGAACTCGTCCTCGGAGAAGCCGCCGATGTCGTAGCCGGCCGAGAAGATCCCTCCGGCCCCGGTGAGGATCACGCAGCGGACCTCGATGCCACGGTCGAGGGAGGGCATCGCCTCGGCGATCCCGCTCAGCGTCTCGTGGTCGAGCGCGTTCCGCGACTCGGGTCGGTTGAGCGTCAGGCGGGCGACCGCCTCCGCGGGCTCGTCGAGGAGCAGCTTGCCCCCAGCGAGTTCTCTGGCCATCGCGGTGAGGCTATTCCAGGACGACCAGGACGTCGCCCTCGGAGACCGACTGGCCCTCCTCGACGCGGATCTCGGAGACCTTGCCCGGGTCCTCCGCCTCGACGGGCATCTCCATCTTCATCGACTCGAGGATGACGACGGTGTCGCCCTCGTCGACCTGGTCACCGACCCCGACCTCGATCTTCCAGACGGTCCCTGTGATGTGCGCCTCAACGTCCGCCACGCGCCGCGGGGACAATATCCGGCGGTGATGCGGGAAAGCGCGGTGGGGCGGGTGGTGATCGTGGCGGCACGCAACGAGGCGGCGCGGATCGCGGCGACGATCGCTGCGCTCCGCGAGGCTCTGCCGGGCGCCCGCCTGCTGGTGGCCGACGATGCCTCGACCGACGGGACCTCCGCCATCGCCATGGGCGCGGGCGCCTGGGTGGTGAGCCGTCGCCGCCCGCACGGCAAGGGCGCCAACGTGGCGGCAGCGGCGCAGGCGGCGATCGGCGAGTTCGGCGACGAGGCGACGGCCCTGATCTGCGACGCGGACCTGGGCGGGAGGGCGGTGCGGCTGACCGCCCTCGTCGAGGCGGTCGAGAGCGGGGAGTGCGATCTGGCGATCGCCGCATTTCCGGAGGCGCGCGGCGGCGGCCTCGGGATCACGCTCGGCTACGCCCGGCGAGCGGTCGAGCGGTGCTCCGGCTCCCGGCTCGAGGCCCCGCTCTCGGGGCAGCGCGCGATGCGCGTCTCGACCTTGCGCGAGCTGCTCCCGTTCGCCGACGGCTGGGGCCTCGAGACCGGCATGTCGATCGACGCGGTCAGGGCCGGGCTCCGAGTCGAGGAGATCGAGCTCCCGCTCGAGCACCGGGTCTCGGGGCGAACGCCCGCCGGCTTTCTGCATCGCGCCCGGCAGCTGCGCGACATCCGCAGGGCCGTGCGGGCCCGGGGCAGATAGCGTCTCCGCCCGATGATCCTGGCGATCGACCAGGGGACCACGGGGACGACCTGCATCGTGTTCGACGAGCAGGGGCGTCCGCGCGGACGCGGCTACAGCGAGTTCGAGCAGCACTTCCCGCGGCCCGGCTGGGTGGAGCACGACGCCGCCGAGATCTGGGAGGTGACGCGGAGGGTGGCGATCGCGGCGCTGGCCGACGCCTTCGTGCAGGGGTCCGATCTGAAGGGGATCGGGATCACCAACCAGCGCGAGACGATCGTCGCCTGGGATCCGGGCACTGGCGAGCCGGTCCACCGTGCCCTCGTCTGGCAGGACCGCCGGACGGCGGCCCGCTGCGACGAGCTTCGCGAGCAGGGCCACGAGCCCTTGATCCGCCGTCGCACCGGCCTGGTGATCGATCCGTATTTCTCCGGGACCAAGATCGAGTGGATGATCAAGAACGCGGATCTGCCGGAGGGAACCGTCTTCGGGACGATCGACTCCTGGCTCACCTACAAGCTCACCGGTCGCCACCTGATCGACTACTCGAACGCGTCCCGGACGATGCTGTTCGACATCCGCAGGCTGGCCTGGGACGAGGAGCTCTGCGGACTGCTGAGCGTCGCCCCTGGTTCGCTGCCCGAGCCGCTGCCGTCGTCACAGATCTACGGGACGACCTCGGTCTTCGGCGGCGAGGTGCCGGTTGCCGGAATCGCGGGCGACCAGCAGGCGGCGCTCTTCGGCCAGGCCTGCCAGGAGCCGGGGGAGACCAAGAACACCTACGGCACCGGAAGCTTCGTGCTGCTCAACACCGGCACGGAGGCGCCGGAGCCGGGCGAGGGCCTGCTCACCACCGTGGCGTGGGGAATCGGCGAGGGGAAGGTCGACTACGCGCTCGAGGCCGCCGTCTTCGTCACCGGGGCGGCCGTGCAGTGGCTCCGCGACGGTCTCGGGATCATCTCCGAGGCGGCCGAGACCGAGCCGCTGGCGGCCTCGCTCGACTCGAACGACGACGTCTATTTCGTCCCCGCCCTGACCGGGCTCGGCTCGCCGCACTGGGACCCGTACGCCCGCGGCACGATCGTCGGGCTCACCCGCGGGTCGGGCCGGGCTCACCTGGCGCGCGCGGCACTCGAGTCGATCGCCTACCAGACCGTCGACGCGGTCCGAGCACAGGAGGCCGCGTCGGGCGAGAGCGTCCCTTCGCTCAAGGCCGACGGCGGTGCGGTCGTGAACGGGTGGCTCATGCAGTTCCAGGCGGACGTGCTCGGTGCGCCCGTGATCGTCCCGGAGGTCTCCGAGACGACCGCGCTCGGAGCCGCCTATCTGGCCGGCATCGCGACGGAGCTCTGGACCGTCGAGCAGGTTCGAGAGATGTGGCGCGAGGCGGCGCGCTATGAGCCGCGGATGGAGGAGCGGCAGAGGGAGGAGCTGCTCGGCCGCTGGAGTGAGGCGCTCGCGCGTTCCCGAGGCTGGGATAGAGGGGCCTGATCCGCGCGTAACCTGGCCACGCAGAACGGGTAGGAATCAACACGTATCGCCGTCCCCGACGGCGTTTTTTGTGAGAGATATGGCTCAGGTGAACCCCAAGGACATGAAGGCGCAGGTCTACAAGGACCCGCGACCGGCCGAGATGTTCAGGCAGTACCACCGGAGCGCGCGCAGGGGCGTTGGCTGGATCTACGACTTCGCGCGGATGATCCTCACGCTCCCCACCATCCTCACGTACCGGGCCCGCGCGATCGGTGTCGAGAACGTACCCCGGACCGGCCCCGTGATCCTCGCCCCGAACCACTTCAGTCAGTGGGACCACTTCTTCGCCGCCGTCTATCTGCAGCGAAAGGTCCAGTTCATGGCGAAGTCGCAGCTCTTCAAGAACCCGGCGATCAAGTACATCTTCAAGCACGGCGGCGTCTTCCCCGTGCGGCGCGGACACCACGATGAGGAGGCGTTCATCACCGCGAATCAGATCCTCGACCGCGGCGGCACGATGCTGATGTACGCCGAGGGCGGACGCTCGCGCACCGGCGACCTCGGGGAGCCGAAGCGCGGCATCGGCAAGATCGCGCTCGAGTCCGGCGTCCCGGTGGTGCCCGTCGCGATTCACGGCTCCGCCCACGTGCGCGGCTGGCGGAGACTTCGGTTCCCGAAGGTGACGATCCAGTACGGCGAGCCGATCACCTTCCCGGTCAAGGCCGACCCCGACCGCGAGGAGCAGCAGGAGGCCGCCAACCGGGTCTTTGACCGCGTTCGCGCGATGTACGTCGACCTCGAGGAGAACGGCCGCCGCCACGTGCTGCGCCGGCTCCGCGATGGGCTGCCGGCGTCCTCTCCGGAGCCCCCTCATGAAACGGGTCGCGCCTAGCGGCGCTTGCAGCACCCGCTATTCCTCGTAGCGCGGCTCGAGCTTCTCCCAGAACTCCGGGTCGTGACCCGGGACCATGAGCGCGTAGGGGTAGGTGCGGCGGTAGGCCTGTAGCTCGCGGAGCGAGCGGTGCCAGTTGTGCTCGTCGTCGATAAGGGTCGGCTCGGCCCTCCCCTCGAACTGCTCCCAGTCGTAGGCCGCGTCCCCGACGATCACGAAGTCCCGCCGCGGCAGCCGGAGGATCACCGAGGTGTGTCCCGAGCTGTGGCCAGGGGTGTAGGCGAGGCGCACGGAGCCGTCGCCGAAGAGGTCGAAGCTGCGGCCGAAGGGACCGTAGGACTCGATGAAATCGGCATCGAAGTCGACCGTGAAGTACTCGAAGGCGTAGTCGTAGTGGGCGCGGTTGTAGCCGCGGAACTGTGGGAAGGAGCCCGTCGTCGCGCCCTGCCACTCGGTGGCGCTGAACACGAACCGGGCGTCGGGGAACGCCTCGATTCCCGAAGCATGGTCCTCGTGCAGGTGCGTGAGGACGACGAAGGAGATGTCCCCGGGGGCGAGTCCACGCGCCCGCAGCTGGGAGACGATGTCCTCGCCCTCCCGGATCCTGTAGTGACGGGCGGTGAGACGGCTGAACTTGTCGCGAGGGTTCCGGACGACGGAGGGGTGCAGCCCGGTGTCCACCAGGATGTTCCCGACGCTCGGGTGGCGGACGAGGAACGCGGGAACGGGCCGGACCTCCCATGCCTCCGGCGAGGAGCCGAGGCCTACCGCGCGCAGGCGCTTGATCAGCCCGGTGCCGGCGCGGTCGAAGAACGTCGGCGGCCAGAGGGTCTCGCCGGTCTTGAGCGGCTCGATGACCACCGTGGCGCCCTCGGTGCCGCCCTCGAGCGGCTCCCGCAGGGGAGTCGGCTCCGCGTCCACCTTCACGTGAGCCAGCCTATTCCGGCCAGGGGGGCGCAGTGGGCGGTTTCATTCCCCTGGCCATATGCTCAGGCGCGATGGCCGAGGGGACGAGCTCGCGCATCTTCGCGCCGGGGCTGCTCGAGGGGCAGGTCTGCATCGTCTCGGGCGCCGGCACAGGCCTCGGCAGAGCCAGCGCCCTGGAGCTGACCGGCCTCGGCGCGACTGTCATCGGCTGCGGTCGGCGGGCTGAGCCTCTGGAGGCAATGGTCGTGGAGGTGGCGGCCCGCGGCGGCGAGGCTGAGTTCGAGGCACTCGACATCCGCGACGAGGAGGCCGTCGATGGCTTCATGGACGGCGTGGTGAAGCGGCACGGCCGCATCGACCTCCTCGTGAACAACGCCGGCGGCCAGTTCCTCAGCCCGGCCGAGGCGATCACGCCGAAGGGGTTCCGCACCGTGATCGACCTCAACGTCCAGGGGACCTGGCAGATGACCCACGCCGCGGCGACCAAGGCGTTCATCCCGCAGAAGAGCGGCAAGGTGATCAGCATCACCGTCTCGCCGCACATGGGCTTCCCGGGAATGGTTCACACCGGTGCGGCCCGGGCCGCAGTGGAGAACATGATGCGGACGCTCTCCGTCGAATGGGCCCGGTTCGGGATCCGCCTGGTAGCCGTCGCGATCGGCCAGTTCGACACCGAGACGCTTCGCACCAAGTACCCGCAGGCGATCGTTGACAACGTGGCGAGCACCGTGCCGCTCGGGCGCCTGGGAACCGAGGACGAGATGGCCTGGCTCGCCGCGTACCTGGCCTCACCCGCCGGGGACTTCTTCTCGGGCTGTGTGATCACCGTCGATGGCGCCCGCGACAACTGGTTCGGGCAGTGGCCGCCGGGGGGCGCAGCGGGGGATGGGGGAGAACCGCTCGCCGAGGAGCGCCGCGAGAAACCCTAGCCTTCTCGCGCTGGGCGCCGGAGCGGGACAGGAGCGGTGCGGGCTCGCGGCGGTGGTAGTCGTCGCTGCGATCCTGATCGCGAGCCAGGGAACGGCTGCGGCTGAGGGCTGCCCCTATCAGGACGAGGCGGTGGGCCCCTCCGATCAGGCGCGTGTCGAGCGCTACCTGCTCTGCCTGACCAACTCGGTGAGAGCCGCGCCTCGCTCAACCTCCTCTCCGCCGACCCCAGACTGCTGCGTCGAGCGAACGCGCCGCCACGCGGACCTGCGCGGGGCCGGCGGAACGACCACTGCCCTGACGAGGCCTGACTGGGTTATCTGGGCGCCTGGAAGGCGAGCTCGCCCAGCCGCCTGTAGCCCTCGACGGAGGGGTGGATGCCGTCGGCGGTCCACTCGCGCTTCATCACGCCGGGACGATTCGGGTTCTCGAGCACGCGGTGGAACGGCAGGACGGTCGCGCCAGCGTCGCCCGCCATCGCGGCGATGCGGCGATTGAGCTCATCGATCACGCGGTCGGACTGAGGAGCGGGGCCGTACGGCAGCAGGTCGGCCACCGCGACGGCCAGGTTCCCATCCTTCGCCGCCCGGACCATGCCGCGCAGGTTGGCGAGCACGGCCCGGGGCGGGAAGCCGCTGGCGAGGTCGTTGATTCCGCCCTGGATCACGACGGCGTCGGCCCCGGTCACGCACTCCTCGAAGCGGCGAGCGATCTCGTCGGTGCGCTCGCCGCGTCCCCCGCAGTTGCGGAACTCGAGGTCCGGATGCTCACGCTGGGCCCAGTACTCCCACTGGCTCTCGGGATCGTCGCCGAGCCCGATTTGCTTGCGGAGCTCCGGGTTCGGGTCGTAGCCGGGGTTGCCCGCGGTGATCGAGTCGCCGATCGCGGCGACCAGATACTGGCCGCCGCCATTCCCGCTGCCGCATCCGGCCGCCGTCGCGATGACGACCGCCGCGGCGAGTGCCGCCGGTCCTCTCAGGAGTACATGCCGGTGAACTGACCGCCGGTCACGTTGATGATCTGGCCGTGGATGAAGTTGGAGAGCTGGGAGCTCAGGAAGAGGACTGGGCCGGCGGCGTCGGACGGCTCCGCCGGGCGTCCCAGCGGGATCGTCATCCGCGCCATCTGGCGCATCTGCTCCGGGATCCCCAGCGAGACCTCCTCGACGCTCTCTCCGGCGGCCTGCATCGTCTCGCCCTTCTCCTTGGCCTGCGTGAGCCGGGTCTCGACGAAGCCGAAGGCGACGGCGTTGCAGTTGATCTTGAACTGTCCCCATTCCTTGGCGACCGTCTTGGTGAGTCCGGTCACTCCCGCCTTCGCGGCCGAGTAGTTCGCCTGGCCCGCGTTGCCCATGGTTCCGGAGATCGAGGTGATGTTGACGATCTTGCGGAAGACCTCCTTGCCCTCCTGGGCCTCCTGCTTCGCGGCCTCGCGCCAGCTCGGAGCGAGGGCTCGGACCACGCGGAAGGGCACGATCGTGTGGATGTCGAGCATGGCCTGGAACTGCTCGTCGGTCATCTTGTGGATGACGCCGTCCCAGGTGTAGCCGGCGTTGTTGACCACGGCGTCGACCTGGCCGAATGCATCGATGGCGGCCTTGACCAGGTCGTCGGGAGTCCCCGGCTTGGTCAGGTCCCCGGCGAAGACGGCGGTCTCGCCGTCGATCTCACCTGCGGCCTGCTCCGCGACGTCCCCGTCCAGGTCGTTGATCAGCACCTTGGCTCCCTCCCGGGCGAACAGCTCCGCCGTGGCGCGGCCGATCCCTCTCGCCGAGCCGGTGATGATCGCGCTCTTTCCGTCAAGCAATCCCAAGGTCGTCGCCTTTCATGCGAGGGTGCGCGACAGCGCAACCCGTTTTGTGTGGGTGGGGGCGCGGATTCTTACCTAGTCAGCCGAATCGGTACGTCGCGATCCCGTGGGCGACCACTGTCCCGTCCGGGTCCGTGACGGTGACCTCGCAGAAGCTGAGCCGGCCGCCGCGCTTGGCGACGCGTGCCGCAGCGCGCAGATCGACGCCGCATGCGGCCGAGGCGAAGTTGATCGACAGGGAGATCGTCGACCCCGCCGGGTTCTCGGGCACGTCGTCCGTTGCCCAGGCGGCGGCCATCGCCGCGGTGTCGATCAGGGCGCCGATTGCGCCTCCGTGCACGACGTCTCCGATCGTCGCCAGCTCTGGCTTGAAGGGCAGCTCCAGCACGGCCTTGTCGGCGCCGAGCGAGACGACCGTGATCCCAAGTTGCGCCGCGTGCGGCGAGTTCGGGATGAACTGCTCGATGATCTCCCGGCGGGTCGGCATCCCTCAGAAGCCGAGGATCGCAGGGCCCAGGGAGAGGAGGTCGCGCGGGTTGACACCGTGTTCCTCCTCGAACTTCCGCTGCAGCCGGTCGTCGAAGAGCGCCAGCAGCAGCTCCTCTCTGCTGGAGCCGAACTTGCAGGCGGCGCGATCGAGCGCCGCCAGCGAGATGTCCTGGAGCGCGCCGCTGATGCCGCCGACGTCGGGTAGCTGCCGGTCCTCGCAGGGGTCGCCGATCTTGACGGTCTCCCGCGTCGAGTTGGCGTAGGCGATCCCGTAGCCGCCGGCGGCGATCAGCCCGGCGATCACCGCGGCCGCCACCGCGGGGCGGCTCAGCGCGGCCGCGGCGCGCACGGCTCCGGTCAACAGGACGAGGGCGGCGAGCAGGGCGAGGCAGGAGGTGACGATGAACGTCGGCCGGAAGGCCGAGCGCACCGCACCGGTGACCACCTCATCGAGCCGGTCGCCGAGATCTCCCATCTCCGTGGCTTCGTCACCCGACAGCCCGGCCTTGGCCCTGGCGATCTCCTTCTGCAGCTCGCCGCGTGGGTCGTCGGTATTGAGGCCGCCGAAGAGATCGGGTGCGATCTCGATCTTCTTCTCCGGCGGGAGCTTGGCGTCGAGCACCGCGGCGGTCCCCTGCTCTCTGGCGGTGTCGATCGTCGAGGTCAGGTTCGAGGAGATCAGGGGGGCGAGCGCCGCGAGCGCCACCGCGATGCCGGCGTGACGTATGGAGAGCAGCTTCGCGCTGTCCGAACGAGTCCGCTCCGGGATGAGTTCGCCGGACAGGGCCGGCAGCGCCAGGCCCATTCCCGCGCCCGCCAGCAGCTGCGGAATCACCGTCCACCAGGCCGAGGCCCCCGGGAGCAGTGCCAGGCAGCCGACTCCGCCCGCGACCAGCAGGCAGCCGGCCACGGCCCGGATCTCGGAGTCGCCGGGCAGGCGCGCGGAGGCGATCGCGGCGATGGGGAGCACGCTCACCGCCAGAGCGGCGGCCAGCGGTTCGATGCTCCACCCCGAGACGAGCAGCAGCACGACGAGGAAGACGACCGCGGTGAGCGAGGCCGAGAGCAGGGCCAGCGCAATCGCGGGTCGCCACGGGAACGGGGAGGAGCGCCCGTCGCGGACGGCGACATCGGCCGGCTCCGTCCTCGCCACCTGCAGGGCGACGAGCAGCCCAGGGAGCACGATCGGCGCCTGTGCGAAGAAGATCGCGCGCCACGAGAACGCTTGGGTGAGCGCGCCGCCGAGGGCCGGGCCGACGGCGATCCCGAAGACCGACGCGGCGACCCACATCCGACGGCCCGGGCCGGGCCTGCCGCCGTCGAGCAGGGCAAAGGCCGCAACCAGGCCCGCGGCTGCGCCCAGCGCCTGGACGCCGCGCAGGACGAGCAGCAGGCCGAGGGCGTTCGAGGCGCCGCAGCCGAGTGACGCCGCGAGGAACAGCCCGAAGCCCGCCGCTCCGACGGGGGCGTCGCCGAATCGGCGGCAGAGCCGGACCGCCGGCAACAGTGCGATCGCCAGGACCGCCGTGTAGACGCCGAGGACCAGGGCGACGCCCTCCACCGTCGCCTTGAGCTCGACCAGGATCGAGGGCAGCCCCAGAGTGACGATCGAGGCGTCTGCCAGGGCGATCCCTGCCGCGATGGCGAGCGAGGCGCGCTTCACGGCGCAAAGCTAGCGTCATCCGAATAGCACGATCGGTCGTACTTCTGTATAGTCGCACGACCGTTCGTACTAATTAAGGAGAAAAGAATGAGCAGCGACGCAGAGTTGAAGACATACGCGATCCGCCGTAAGAACGCCTGGGCGTCGCCCGCAGAGGTCGAGCAGGTGGCCGGGCGCTCGAAGCAGGTCGCCGACGACGAGTTCCCGACGGAGGTCCGATGGATCCGCAGCTACGTGATCGCGGAGGAGGACGGCACCCTGGGAAGCGTCTGCATCTACCAAGCCGTCACCCCCGAGGCGATTCGCCAGCACGCGCATCGCGTCGGCATGCCGGCGGACGAGATCTGGGCGGTGGCCGACACCGTGGTGATCCGGCCCGACCCCGACCGCCAGCCCGTCGCCTCCTGAGCCGAGGGACGGCGGGTGGGGCACCACCCGCCCGCCGTCCGGAGGTCTAGGCCGCCGCCTCCTTCAGCCGGCGATCGATGGCGCGGCGGCCCCGCTCGATGGGCTCGCCGTTCTGCGCAACGGAGAATTGGGTGTTGGCCAGGAGCAGCGCCGCCTCGAGCTCGAAGGCGAGCTGCGCCGGCTCCTCGCCCTTCGCGATCGTCCCCTCGCGCTGCGCGTCGCGCACGGCCTGCTCCAGTCGGCCGAGCCAGTCCTCCAGGAAGGCGAGCAGCCGGTCGCGGACGGCGCCGGGCTGCATGCTGACCTCGACCAGGACGGAGGCGAAGAAGCATCCGCCGGGAAAGGTCCCCGACTCGACGTAGCTCAGGTATCCCTCCAGCAGAGCCCGGAGTCGTTCGAGGCCACCCTCCGCCTCCGAAGAGGGCTCCAGCACCTGCGTCTCGAAGATCGAGTCCGCCGTCTCGATGGTGGCCAGCTGGAGCTCCTCCTTGGAGCCGAAGTGGGCGAAGAGGCCGCTCTTGCTCATCCCGACCGCGTCCGCGAGCCGGCCCAGCGAGAGCCCGCCGATCCCCTCGACGGTGGCCAGTCGCGCCGCCTCGTCCAGGATCGCGGTGCGACTTCGTTCGCCGTCGCTCCTCCGCTTGCGGGCTGATCGGGGGGTGCGGGCCTCCGCCGTGCTTGCCACCTGGTTAACTTAGCACGAACGGTCGTTATTAATCGGCCTATCCCCCACCTAACCGCAGCGGGAGACAGGCAGCGACCCAGAGATCAGCGCGATCGGGCGGAGTCCGAGACCGGCGCGCCCTCGCTGCGGCGGATTGGCAACGGAGTGGGGTCGATGTCACTCGCCGCATCTCCCTTGGATTCGTCGGCCTCCAGGCCGACGACTGGGTGTCGGAGTCGCTGGGCCGCCTCGACCGCCTCCTGGCGCGAGTGCACGTCGAGCTTTCGCAACAGGTTCTTGGCGTGGCTGTAGACGGTTTCCTCCGAGAGGACGAGAGCTTCGGCGATCTCCCTGGTGTCCTTGCCCTGGCAAAGCAGGTCCAGGACCTCCCATTCGCGCGAGGTCAGCGGGCTTCTCACGGGGCGCATGCCCGTCCCGCCTTCGGGGAGACGACGCAGCCGCTCGATCAGGCGCATCGTGAGCGTCCGCGAGATCGCGGCCTCACCACGCAGCATGCGCCGGACAACCCGAGGCACGGTCTCGATGGACACGTTCTTCGAGAGGAACCCTGATGCTCCTGCCCGCAGCGCCGCCAGCTGGGTCTCCTCCGCGTCCTGCCAGGAGAAGATGAGAACGCGGACCTCAGGCGCAGCGGCGAGAATCCGCTCCGTCGCGGCCAGCCCGTCCAGGACCGGGAGGGAGACCTCCATCAGAGCTACCTGGGGCCGGTAGTAGAGACAGAGCTCAACGGCCTCGGGCCCGGTCGATGCCTCGCCGGGGATGACGAAGCCCGCCCGGTCCTGAAGGGACTGCCGAATCACCCGCCGAGCCAGCGGATCCGAGTCCCCGATCACGACGTGAGTTGCGTCCACCCTTAGCTTGGCCATCCGGTCATCCCTTCCCGGCGTTGTTGCGACGGCTAGTCTCGCTGCGCTGGTCGCGCGCATTCTCACCCCAAATTCCGGGGTTCTGATTACTGGTAGCGCACAAACTCCGGACAAGGTTACGCCCGCGTCTACGTCCGCGAGGCGTGACGAACACGCTCGACGTAGCGGATCGCCTCGTCGCGCGAATGCATGTGGAGCTTGCCGAGCACGTGCTTGACGTGGCTCCGCACGGTCGCGAGGCTGACGCCGAGCTGCTTGGCGATCTCGCCCGTCGTCGTGCCCTCGACCAGGAGGTCCAGCACCTCCCACTCCCGTTGGGTCAACGAGCTCCGGACCGGACGGAGCCGGTCCAGCTCGGCGCGGTCGAGCATCCTGACCTGTTCCAGCACGCGTGTTGCAATCGCCCGAGTCACGGCCGCCTCGCCGGCACGCACGCCGCGCAGGACCCGCGGCAGGATCTCGAGGTCGATGGCCTTTGAGAGGCAGCCCGCTGCCCCTCTCCGCAGCGCGTGCACCTGAGCGCCCTCGTCGGGCTCGACGCCGAGCATGATGACGTGGAGTTGCGGAGAGATCGTGAGCATCTCGCACATCGCCTCGCAACCCCCTCGGTCGGGCAGCGAGAGCGCGACGAGCATCATGTCCGGCCGCTCCTTCCTGACCAGCTCGACCCCAGTGGAAGCGTCCGGGGCTTCACCGACGACGTCGATGTCGTCTTCGGCAGCGAGACGGCCGCGTATGGCACGGCGAGCGAGAGAGTCGCCATCAACGATTGCGACGGCGAGCACCGGGGATGACCTCGGACGAGGCGGAACCGCTTGGGCGATCTCCATCTAGCGAAGGAGGTAATACGGCCTGAGCGCATTCGGCTAGTCAAGTGCGAACCCACCGGGGTCCAGCAACCTGCCCAGATCCTTCTCGGGAATTGGGTAGGAACCTGCCCAACCAGCGGCCAGATTGAACCCCGGCGAAAGGGGGCAGACTCCCCCAGTGAGAGGAGCTGCGCGGCGAGAGACTTCGACCAACGCGACGGCTCACGCGGGAGACCGGGGGTTGCGCTGCTGCAGCGCTCTGGGAAAGGGATAGGTGGCAAAGGAGCTTTGGCTAGGCCTGAGTAGGGTTGTCGAGTCGTTCTACGGCTTGGACTTGGCGATCCTCGCAGCCGGCATGTTCGCGGTGATCAGTTGCGGCGCCGTGTTGCGGATCCTCTCGGGCACGGCGGCCCGATCGCCACTCCTCGTCACTCGTGCCCGGGAGCTGGTCGGCGTGCTCGGGACGCAGGTGGCCCCGGCGGCGACGGCTGGCTTGCTGGTGTACATGGACACCGGACAGTCGCGGGCGGCATTCCTCGTCCTCCTCGCTGTCTTCACGGGATGCTGGTCGGTCGCCCGATTCGCCTACCCGCGGCATCTGATGCCCGCGTCGCGGCTGCTGCTTGCGGCGGCAGGCCCGGGATTGGGCGTCGCCGTCGTGATCTTGCTCGGGCCGACGAACGGAGTTTCCCCCTATGAGCTGAGCGAGGCGGCGATCGTCGCGATGCTGATCGCGGCCGTCGGACGCTCGACGGAGGCTCGCTTCGAGGCCGAGCGCCCGGTCGTAGCCGCGGTGATCGGCTCCTCCTCGTTCGCCGCATCCTTCGCCAGGGGCCTCAACGACGCGGGGATTCGGTCGTATCGACTGGCTGGATGGCTGAGCGCTGAGTCCAGAGGTGCGACGCCTACCGGGGAAGAGGGATCCCTCGGGGTCCTGTCCGATGTGCGATCGGTGGTGATCGACCATCGGGTCGAGCTCCTGGTGTGCGCTCCGGCCGAAAACGGGGAAAGCGTCGGAGTGCCCGGCCACACGGGCCCCGACGGCGTCTCTCGCGAGGTCACTCGCAGCTGCCTCGATCTCCCCGTGCGAATGATCGACGCCAACCAGCTTCACGAGGAGCTGCTGGGTCACGTTCCAATTGCGAACATCGACGCAGCCTGGTTCAGATACATCATGCATCCGCGCTACCGGGCCAGTTCTCCTCTTTTCAAGCGCCTGCTCGATCTGACCGGGGCCGTGCTCGGGGGAGTCCTGGCCCTCCCGATTCTCGCCCTGAGCGCACTGGCCATCAAGCTCCAGGATGGCGGGCCGCTGCTCTACCGGCAGCGCCGGGTCGGTGAGCGTGGCCGAGAGTTCGAAATGCTCAAGCTGCGCACCATGCGTACGGATGCGGAGTCAGACGGGCGCGCACGCTGGAGCTCGGAGGATGACACTCGAGTAACCGCCGTGGGCCGGCTTCTGCGCCGTACACACGTCGACGAACTGCCCCAGCTGTGGAACGTCCTCAGCGGGGAAATGGCCCTTGTCGGACCGCGACCCGAGCGGCCTGAGCTTGTCTCCCGGCTGGAGCGGCAGTTCCCTCACTACGAGCGCCGCCATCTCGTGAAGCCGGGAATCACGGGCTGGGCGCAGGTCCGATGCGGGTATTCGGGCTCGGACCTCGGGACGGCCTGGAAGCTGTCCCACGACCTCTACTACCTCAAGCACCGCACTCTCGTGACGGACCTGATGCTGCTCGTGGAAACAGCCGTCAGCGTGGTCGGGCGGACCAACCGACTGCCGGCGCCAGGACCGGCGCTGGCGCCGCCTCCCGCAGCGGCCGCGGCCGTACAGGTGGCCGGAGAACCGCAAGGGCGGCCGTAGCTATTTGGCGACGCGGATCGCTTCCGCTTCTCCTGTCACCGATCCGCCCGGCCATGAAGCAGGTTCCAGACGCCCGGGCTCCCGGTGAACAGCCGCACCTTGAGGCGCCCTCGCAGGCGACCGTCCCGGCGATTGAAGACCAGACGAGGCCAGCGCATCGGGTCGGACAGGGTCGATTTCCGCATCAGTGGCTCGTACAGCGCTGCGCCGGCTGTGTAGCCGGCGGCAGCGGCGGTCCTCGCGACCCGCTCATCGGTGTCGCCATACGGGTAGGCGATGGCCGTGCAGGGGACACCGGCGCGCCTCTCGCACTCCCTGCGGGATTCCTCGAGCTCGCGCGAGAGCTCGGCGTCCCCGAGGCGGGGTAGGTGAGGATGCGAGCGCGTGTGCGACCCGATCTCCCACCCCGATCGGCTGAGGGCGCGAAGCTCCTCCCAGCTGGCCGGAACGAGCTCGGCGGCCCACGGCCCGTGGAGGAACTCGTCGATCCCCGGCCAGCTGATCGGTCCCCGAGATCCGGGAAACGCGGTCGGGACGAACACCGTCCCGGGAACTGCGAGCCGCTCCAGAATCGGACGCGCGCGGTCGTACACCGAATGGTATGCGTCGTCGAAGGTGACGGCCATCACCCTGCCCGGCCTGGAGCCCGTGACGGCCTCGGTGAAGGTCACAGGGTCGAAGCCTCGGCCGAGCAGGTAGTCAAGCTCGTCCTCGAGTTGTTCGGGGGATACCGCGAGCTCCGCGGGCCAGTCGCGGCTGACGGCGTGGTAGCAGACCACCAGTACCGACCTGCCATCAGGTTGTTGCGTTGCCCACGGTAGGTTGCGGCTCACGTGTTAGAGGAGGGTCACGGTGGAGCGCATCCGGCCCAGGAAGGCCGGCCGCTTCGCCTCGGCGTCTACGTCGATGCGGTCTTCCGGTGCGATGGGGACCGCCTCTACACCTACTCGCTGGGATTTCCGATCATGGTCTTCGTCGCGGAGGTCGGCAAGAACTTCGCCGAGATGCGTGTCGTGGGCAGGGCCGTGGAGGCGGGGGCGGGCACCGACTACGAGCTGCCCGCCGGACTTCGGCTCACGCCCTTGCCCTACTACGAGGACCTTCGCCGTGTGAGACCCGTCCTGAGATCGATCGGCGGAACCCTGAGGGGAATGTGGCGTGGCCTCCCGAGCGTCGATGCGGTCTGGATCTTCGGCCCACATCCGTTCTCCCTGGTGTTCATCCTGCTCGCCCTCATGAGGCGGCGCCGGGTGGTCCTCGGCGTCCGCCAAGACACGATGGGCTACTTCCGCGCCAGGCTTCCAAGCCGGCGTTGGCTGCCGATCCTGTTGCCACTCTGGCTGGTGGATCGGGCATTTCGACTCCTCGCCAGGGTCCTTCCCGCCGTCGTCGTCGGTGCTCAGCTGGAACACGCCTACGGGGGCCCTCGTGCCGGCCTGCTGCCGACGACCATCTCCCTGACAGCGTCCAGCGAGATCTCGAACGCGCCCGGCGCGAAGGATTGGAGCGGCGTCAAGGAGCTGCTCACGGTCGGGCGCGTCGAACCCGAGAAGAACCCGATCCTGGTAGTCGACGCACTCGCAGAGCTCAACCGGCGTCGGCCAAACGAGTATCGGCTCACCTGGGCCGGGATCGGTCGGATGGAAGAGACGACGAGGATGCGCGCCGCTGCGCTCGGGGTCGAGCGGAATCTGGTGCTCGCCGGCTTCGTGCCCCACGGCCCGTCGTTGCTCGCGATGTACCGCTCGGCCCACATCCTGATTCACGTCTCGCTGACCGAGGGCCTGCCCCACGTGCTGATCGAGGCGATGGCTACGGGAACCCCCATAGTGGCGACAGACGTGGGCTCGGTGGCGGACGCCGTCGAGGGCGGGCGGGCGGGGGTGCTGATACCGGCCGGAGATCGGGACGCCCTTGTGGATGCGGTGCTCAGGCTCACCGATGATCAGCATCTCCGAGACCGCTGCGTCGAGCGGGGGCTGATCATCGGCCGCCGTCACGCGCTCGACGTGGAGGCCGCCCGGGTGGCCGAGTTCATCGCCGCGGCAATCAGCCGTGATCATGCCTAGCGATCGCCGTGGGGTGTTTGACGGTCCCTCCTGCATCTCAAACCGGGAACATTCTCCTTAGCTATGCCTTCGCCTGATGTCAGCGTGCTCGTTCCGGTCCTCAATGAGGCCGCCGTAATCGAACGGACGGCGGCGGCGATGAAAGGCCAGCGCCTCGATGGCACGGTAGAGCTGCTGTTCCTCGACGGAGGCTCTGACGATGGCACCCGTGAGCTGCTCGAGCGGCTCGCCGCCGAAGACGATTCGATCCGGATCCTCGACAACCCCTCGGGAAGGATCCCCGCCGGCCTCAACATCGGCTTGCGCGAGGCCAGTGGGGAGTTCGTGGCCCGCATGGACGCGCACACCACCTATCCGCCCGGATACCTGGCGAAGGGGGTAGACCGACTGCGGCGCGGCGACGTCGACTGGGTGAGCGGCCCCCAGCTTGCCGAGGGCACGAATGCGTGGTCTGAGTCGGTCGCGCTTGCGCTCAGCGTCTGGCTGGGCGTGGGAGGTGCGAGGTTCCGGTTTCCGCAGGACAGGGAGATCGACGTCGACACGGGCTACACCGGTGTCTGGCGACGGTCGACGTTGGAGACCCTCGGCGGGTGGGACGAGGAGTGGTTGGTGAACGAGGACTCCGAGCTCGCCGCCCGGGTGCGGGAGCGCGGCGGGCGGATCGTCTGCGTGCCGGAAATGGCCGCCCGATACGCGCCTCGCACGACCGTCATCGGCCTCGCGCGCCAGTACTGGACCTACGGCCAGTTTCGCGCCAAGACCAGTGGCCAGCATCCCGAGAGCATGCGTCGCTCGAATCTCCTCCCGCCGGTGCTCACGGCCGCGGCGGGCGCGAGCGTGATCGCGCCCGGACCGCTGGCCCGGCTCGCTCGCGGCCTGCTTGCCGCGTACGGGTTGTGCTTGATCGGCGAGAGTGCCCGGCAAGCTCTTCGGGGTCACTCCCCCCAAGCGGCCCTGCTGCCCGCGGCATTGGCCACGATGCACTTTTCATGGGGTGCCGGCTTCCTCCTCGGCTGCGTCAAGTTCGGGCCGCCGGTTGAGGCCATCGGTGGCGCGGTGGGCGTGGGGAAGCGGGGGTAGCCAATCAGCACGTCCCGCGATCAACGCAAGGATCGAGCACCCGCAGGCGGCTCGCCCAGTCGACGCCCGGGCGAGCGTCGAAGAGATAGCGCAGGGCGCCCCCCGCGTCCCAGCTGGGCAGGCCATATCGCTCGCCGAGCGTCACCCAGGGGTCGGCGTAGCCGAAGCTGAGCCAGGACTGGGTCGACTCCGCCCCGATCCCGAGGGTGCCGCCGGGCCCGGTGGTGTCGCCGACGAAGGCGCCGTAGTGGGCGTAGGCGCGCAGGATCGCCTTGCGCCAGGCCGGGGCGGGGAGGGCGTCGATCTCGGCGTC
>DATIDP010000002.1:0-2743 GCA_035456265.1 Solirubrobacterales bacterium
GACTTCGAGAACGAGCTCGCCAAGCTGGGCGTGCCGATCAAGACCCGCCACAACGAGGTGGCGCCGGCCCAGCACGAGATCGCCCCGGTGTTCGAGAACTCGAACGTCGGCTCCGATCACCAGCAGCTGACCATGCAGATCATGCAGAAGGTCGCGCGCAAGTACGGCCTCGTCTGCCTGCTGCACGAGAAGCCCTTCGCCGGCGTCAACGGCTCCGGCAAGCACAACAACTGGTCGATGGGCACCGACACGGGGACCAACCTGCTCGACCCGGGCGACACCCCCGCGGACAACATCAACTTCCTGTTCTTCTGCGCGGCGGTGATCCAGGCGGTCAACAAACACCAGGGACTGCTGCGGGCCTCCGTGGCCGGCATCGGACAGGACCACCGCCTCGGCGCGAACGAGGCGCCGCCGGCGATCATCTCGATCTTCCTCGGCGCCGAGCTGACGAAGGTCTTCGAGGCGATCTCCTCGGGCTCCGGCGACCCCCACACCCCGGGCTCCTTCCTGGAGCTCGGCTCCGAGGTCCTGCCCCCCCTGCCGATGCACGGCGGCGACCGCAACCGGACCTCGCCGTTCGCCTTCACGGGCAACAAGTTCGAGTTCCGCGCCGTCGGGTCGAGCCAGTCGCTGGCCTTCCCGAACACGGTGCTGAACACGATCGTCGCCGAGGCGATCGACGACCTCTCCGACAAGCTCGAGGCCAAGGGCACGGACGACCTGCCCGCCGCCGTCACGGAGGTGGTCAAGGAGGCCTACGACGCCAACAAGCAGATCGTCTTCGACGGCGACAACTACGACGAGGGCTGGCACAAGGAGGCCGAGGAGGAGCGCGGTCTGAAGAACCTGCGCACCACCCCGGATGCCCTGCCGGAGGTGATCGCCGAGCCGAGCGTCTCGATGATGACCAAGTACGGTGTCCTCAACGACCGCGAGCTCGAGTCCCGCTACGAGGTCTGGCTCGAGCAGTACATCATCCGCGCCAACATCGAGGCCGAGACCGCGGACTCGATCGCCCGGACGATGATCCTGCCCGCCGCCCTGCGCTACCTGGCGCTCGGCGACGACTCCGGAATCAGCGCCGTCACCGAGGAGGCGACTCCGCTGGTGGATGAGCTGGTCGCGGCGATCCAGGAGCTCGACGAGGCCAACCAGTACCCGGAGGGCATCGAGGGCATGGACCTCGCGATCCACGCCCGCGACAAGCAGCTCGCCGCGATGGAGCGCGTCCGCGAGGCCTCGGACAAGCTGGAGAAGGTCGTCCCCGACGACCTCTGGCCGCTGCCGAAGTACGCGGAGATGCTGTTCATCCGCTAGGCGGGACTGAAAAAGCGGCGAGGAAAGGGGCCCCGGTGGGGCCCTTTTCCGTGCCGCGAACGGTTCGTGCCGTCGTCCGGCCGTAGCCGGACAAACACGGCACGCATAAGGCTGCGCGGCTACCCCGTCCTGTCCGAGAGCAACCCGGCTACTGCGTCTCGTCCGGACGCGGCCAGCAGAACACCTCGACCCGGATCCCGTCGGGATCGAAGACGAAGAGGGCGTAATAGTTCTCAACGTCGCGATCCTCCTCCGGAGGGAAATGAACCTTCGCGCCGCTCGCCAGGGCCCTTGTGTGCGCATCGTCGACCTCGTCGCGCCGGTCGACCTCGAAAGCCAGATGCTCGACTCCCACGTCGTAGTAGTGATGAGCGCCGCCGTCCGCCGGTCGAAGACCGAGCATCGATCCCGTCGCCGGGTCCTCGAGGTAGACGACCTCCTCGGTTCCCCGGTAGGTGGGGTAGCGGACGCTCTCCACCCAGCCGAGCGGGCCGAGCAGCTCCAGGTAGAACGCGATTGACCGGTCGACGTCCGCGACGGCAAGATCGACGTGATGTATCCCTCGCGCTGGCATGGGCCCCGTGCCGGCCCGAGCGTACCCCTCGGCGGTCTTTCCCGACGGCTCGGCAGCGTCCCATCCCCTCCCTCGCTTCGCGGATACTGCGCATGATGTCGGAGCAGAACGTCGAGATCGTGCGCCACCTCTACGAGTCGGGGCTGATGGATCGGGATCCCGAGGAGCTTCTGAAGCTCGCCACCCCCGACGTCGAGTACGTCAATCCGCCCTACGCGGTCGAACCGGGTGTGCGCCGCGGGCTCGTCGCCGTCGCGAAGGCGATGCGCCGCTTCGCCGAGCCGTGGGAGGAGTCCCGCCACGAGCTTCAGGAGCTCTACGACTGCGGGGAGCAGGTCGTGGCGGCCGTGAGCTGGCACATCCGCAGTCGGGGAAGCGTGAGGGACCTCGTCAACGAAGAGGCCCACACCTGGACCTTCGACAAGGGCCGGATCGCTCGCTTCGAGTGGGGGCAGGACCTTGGGACGGCCCTCGAAGCCGCCGGGTGCACGGAATAGTCAGCCCGCGATCGTCGGGCAGCAAGCGCGCTGCCGGCGTTCTCCGCGGAGAAGGTGCGGTTCGGAGTAGCCGAACTGCAGCATCGGGTCGCGGCGCCGCAGCTCGAGAGCACCTCGCCCCGCGCCTCAACGGCCGCTCGATCCGCACCGCGCCGGCATCGAAATGCCGCTATTTGCGCCGTTCTCCGTGGACTCTACTCACTTTCGAGGACCCACCACGCAGTTTTCGCGATGGACTTCCGTCCAACGCCCGTCCAACTGCGTCCAGCGGGCTAATAGTCGGTACCGCGGCTTCCCGATAAATGAGGTGCATGGAGGCAAACCGCGATCGCCTCATGGCGATCATCAAGAC
>DATIDP010000003.1:0-5102 GCA_035456265.1 Solirubrobacterales bacterium
CCGGGCTCTACGAGGCCGGGGACCAGGAGGCGCTGCCCGGCGCCGCCAAGCTCGCATCGCTGGGCTGCGGCAACCCCACGGCGGTCGCCGAGCTCCATGAGGGCGAATCCGTTCTCGACCTCGGCTCGGGTGGCGGGATCGACGTCCTCCTCTCCGCGCGGCGCGTCGGACCCACGGGCAGGGCCTACGGCGTCGACATGACGGACGAGATGCTCGAGCTCGCGCGGCGCAACCAGCGCGAGGCCGGAGTCGACAACGTCGAGTTCCTGAAGGGGACGATCGAGCAGGTGCCGCTGCCGGACGACTCCGTCGACGTGGTCATCTCCAACTGCGTGATCAATCTCTCCGGCGACAAGCCGGCGGTCTTCCGCGAGGCGGCCAGGGTGCTGCGGCCCGAAGGGCGCTTCGCGGTCTCAGACATCGTGGCCGACCCCGGCATGGACGAGGAGACGCGACGGGACATGGCGCAGTGGACCGGCTGCATAGCCGGCGCGCTGACCGAGGAGGAGTTCCGTGGTGAGCTCGAGGAAGCCGGCTTCGAGGAGGTCGAGATCAGCGAGACCCACCGCGTCCACGACCAGGCCGGCTCGGCGATCATCCGGGCGCGCATCCCCGCGTGAGATCGACCGAGACGCTCACCCTCAAGGACCCCGAGCAGCTCTACCTGGATTGGGAGCGCGCCCACTGGGCCTCCCAGGACATCGACCTGAGCCGCGA
The DNA here is from genome assembly GCA_035456265.1 of Solirubrobacterales bacterium. Lineage (GTDB taxonomy): Bacteria > Actinomycetota > Thermoleophilia > Solirubrobacterales > 70-9 > DASUPK01. Next base: position 718 of record DATIDP010000003.1, read on the forward strand.
CCCGGCCGACTGGGCCGGCCTCGACGACGCGCAGCGGAATCTCCTCTACTTCGCGCTCAGCTCGCTGATCGTGGCAGAGGAGCGGATCTCGACCCAGTTCTGCGGCCTGGTGCTCGCCCAGGACGACGAGGAGGAGGGCAGCTATCTCTCCAGCCAGCTGGTCGATGAGGTCCGGCACATGCAGTTCTACGCCCGCTTCCAGAGCGAGGTGATCGCGGACCCGGCGGCGATCGGCGCACACGTGGCCCGCGCGCGTGAGGTCCTCGGTCCCGCCTTCGAGGCGGTCTTCGACCAGGCGCTCGTCCAGGCCCACGACCGCCTGCGGCTCGACCCGGGCGACCGGGAGGCCAAGGTCCGCTTCGTGACGATCTACCACATGGTGATCGAGGGGACCCTGGGACTGACCGCCTCCCACTTCATCCTTGACTACCTCCGCGGGCGGGATCTGCTGCCGGGCTTCGTCGACGGCTACGGCCGGATCGCCTCCGATGAGCAGCGCCACATCGCCTACGGCACCTGGTTCCTGCGGGAGGCGGTCGCGGGAGGTCCTGCGATCGCCGACGTCGTCCGAAACCAGATCAAGGAGCTGCTGCCGGCCGTCGCGGAATCGATCGCCCCGCCGAGCGAGAACGCCTGGGACGTGCTCGGCGTCGAGGATGGGGCGCTCGCCGAGTTCGCGCTGAGCGCTCTCAACCGCCGCCTCGCCCTGATCGGCGCGCCGCTCGACGCCGGCTAGCAGCAGCCGTCGGCGCAGCCCTCGCCGCGCCAGGCCTCACGGCCCTCGCTGACGGCCACGCCCGCGATCAGGAGCGCGGTTGCCGGGTCGGCCCACCACCACCCGAAGACGGCATTGGCGCCGAGCCCGATCAGAAGGGCCGCCGAGAGGTAGGCGCAGAGAAGGTTCTGGCGTCCCTCGCTTCGGGTGGCCGCTGAGCCGAGCTGGTGTGCGACGCGGGTCTTGGCGGCTGCGAGCGGCGGCATGGCGACCAGCGTCACCGCCGCCAGTCCGATGCCGACGTAGCTGACCGAGGGCTCGTGGGCGTTGATCAGGGAGCGAATCGCCTCGACGCCGACATACGCCGCTATCAGCCAGAAAGACAAGCCGATCAAACGCTGCGCCCTCCGCTCGGCCTGCTCCGAATGAGCGCGGCGGTCGGAGAGCCTCCATAGCACGACGACCGCGGCGACCGACTCGACCAGCGAATCCGCCCCGAACCCGACCAGCGCGATCGAGGACGCTGCGATCCCGGCCCCCATCGCGATCGCGGCCTCGACCAGGTGCCAGGCGAGCCCGAGCCTCGCCAGAAACCTGGCGCGTCGGACCAGCGACCGTCGGGGCGTGGCCGCGACAGGCAGCGAGGGGGCGCGTGCTTCCATCGGAGCGAGCGTACTCGGGCCGGTGGCATATCCGTCGGCCCTGGGAGAATCAAGGGTGATGCTCTGCGGGGCGATCGATATCGGCTCGAACACGACCCGGCTGCTCGTCGCCGAGCCCGAGGAGGGACAGCTCCGCAAGGTGATGGAGCAGCGCGCCTACACCCGGATCGGCAAGGGCGCCTCGAAGAACGGCAAGATCACCGCCGAGAAGATCGCCGAGGTCGCCGATGTCGTGAAGACGCAGGTGCGGCTCGCCGAGGAGATGGGCGCCGAGACCGTCAAGACCGTCGCGACGGCGGCGATCCGCGAGGCGAAGAACCGAGACAAGATCGTCGAGGAGATCGAGGAGATCGCCGGGGTGAAGGTGGACGTCCTGGGCGACGAGGAGGAGGGCCGCTTCGCCTTCATCGGCGCGACCAAGTCGCTCGGCCACCCGGTCGAGGGCACCGTTGCCGTGGTCGACGTCGGCGGCGGCTCCTCGGAGGTCATCTACGGCACGGTCCCCGACGGGGTCAGCGAGGTGAAGTCCTTCAAGATCGGCTCCGGCTCGCTGACCGAGGATCATCTCGAGTCCGACCCGCCCTCCGCCTCCGAGCTGCGCGATCTCCGCGATCACATCGGGGACTTCTTCGAGAAGACGGAGCTCGAGCAGCCCGACCAGGCGGTGGCGGTCGGGGGCAGCGCCACCTCCCTCCGGACGCTGGTCGGCGCGGTGCTCGAGTACGAGACCCTCGAGCGCGCGGTGCGCGTCCTCTCCAGCGACGAGATCTACGAGGTCGCCAAGCGCTTCGAGCTCGACTCGCGCCGCGTCAAGCTGCTGCCGGCGGGTGTGCTCCTGCTCGAGAAGTTCTCCCAGATGCTCGGCCAGCCTCTCCAGATCGGCAAGGGCGGCCTGCGCGAGGGGATCATCCTCAGCCTGCTGAACGGCAACCGGGACGGCTCCGAGGAGAAGCTCGCCGCGTAGCTACGCCCGGCGGTAGAGGTAAGTCGTCAGCGGCAGGAAGATCGCGGTGAGCAGGACCGTCGTCCCGAGCACGACGATCAGGTTCTCGGCGTCCACCGATCCGTCCATCAGCCCGCGGCAGGCGCTCGTCAGATGCGAGATCGGGTTCGCGTTCACGAACGCCTCCAGGCCCGACGGCAGGGTGTTCGGCTCGACGTAGACGTTGCTGAGGAAGGTGAGCGGGAAGATGCTCATGAAGCCGGCGTTCATCGTCGCGTTTGGCGAGCGCATGACGAGGCCGAGGCTGGTGAACACCCAGGAGAGGCCGAACGAGAAGAGGACCACCAGGCCGACCGCGGCGAGGACGCCCGGAACGCCGTTGTCGGGGCGGAATCCGAGGATCAGCCCGAGGACGATGATCACGGTGGCGGCGACCAGGTAGCGGACCATGTCCCCGATCAACGCTCCGAGGAGGGGGGCGGAGGGCCAGATCGGCAGCGAGCGGAAGCGGTCGACGACGCCCTTGGTGACGTCGGTGTTGATCGCGATCCCCGAATAGACGGTGGTGAACAGGACCGCCACCACGAGGACGCCGGGCAGGATGAAGTCGCGATAGGCGCTGGTGGAGCCGGCGATTGCGCCGCCGAAGAGGTAGGTGAAGAGCAGCGTGAACATCACCGGCGTGATCGTCACGTCGATGAGCTGCTCCGGCACGTGCTTCACCTTGAGCATCCCGCGCCAGCCGAAGGTGAGGGTCGCGGACAGGGCGCTCGCCCGCTTCGGCCGCGAGGAGGCGAGGGCCTTGCGAAGCTCCGGCTCCTGGATGGCCGGCCCCTGCTGGGCCTGCGCAGCTGGAACGCTCATGCCGCCTGCGCCTCTTTGACTTCGCTTTCGTCGTCCGCCTCCGCCTCGGCGGTGTGCCCGGTCAACGCCAGGAAGACCTCGTCCAGGCTGGGCTGCCCAAGCGAGAAGTTGGCGACCGCGATGCCCTGGCGCGAGAGCCCGCCGACCACCTCCGCCGCCTGGTCCGCGTTCCCGCAGGGCGCCGAGAGGGCGGCCGGATCGGCCTCGAAGTGGACCTCGCAGTCGAGGATGCGCGCGACGATCGGCTCTGCGGCCGCCCGCTGCTCGGGATCGAGCAGGCGGACGCGAAGGGCGCCGGAGCCGACGGAAGCCTTGAGCTGTGCAGGGGTGCCCTCGGCGATCACCCGCCCGTGGTCGATCACGGCGATCCCGTCGGCGAGCTGGTCGGCCTCGTCGAGGTACTGCGTGCAGAGGAGGACGGTCGTGCCGGTGCCGGCCAGGGCCCGGATGATCTCCCAGACCTGGTTCCGCGAGCGCGGATCCAGGCCGGTCGTCGGCTCGTCCAGGAACATGAGCTCGGGAGTGACGACGAGGCTCGCGGCGATGTCGAGCCGGCGCCGCAGCCCGCCCGAGTAGTTCTTGACGAGCCGCCCCGAGGCGTCCGCGAGCCCGAACGCGTCGAGCAGATCGTCGGCGCGGGCCTTGGCCTCGACGCGCCGATAGCCGAGCAGCCTGCCGATCAGGATCAGGTTCTCGCGCCCGGTCAGGTCCTCGTCCACCGACGCGAGCTGGCCGGTGAGGCTGATGCTCCGGCGCACCTCGTCCGCCTGGCGGACGATGTCGTGGCCGAGTACCCGCGCCTCACCGCCGTCCGGATGCAGCAGCGTCGCCAGCATCCGGATCGTGGTGGTCTTGCCCGCTCCATTCGGGCCGAGCATGCCGTAGACGCTTCCGCGGCGGACGGCGAGGTCCACGCCGCAGACCGCGCGCGTGTCGCCGAAGGACTTCTGCAGGCCCGTGGCCTCGATCGCGAGTGGACTCCGGGTGTTCATCGTTCTGCCCCGCTCGGGCTCATCTGGTTCATTGACTGCGAGGGCCTTCGAAACTCATCGCTCCGGCTCATCCCTTGCCGGGGCCCGAAACGGGCCACGCTCCGACCGTAACAAACGGGCCCCTTTGGCCCTGGCCGAGGTAGCGATACGGTGTCCCGGCGTCCGTGGCAAAGGCAAAGTCAATCCCCGACCTCACCGCTGAGCAGTCC
>DATIDP010000004.1:0-19639 GCA_035456265.1 Solirubrobacterales bacterium
CGCCCTCGAGCGCCGCTTCCAGCAGATCAAGGTGGAGCAGCCCTCGACCGAGGAGACCGTGAAGATCCTCGAGGGGCTGCGCGAGCGCTACGAGCAGCACCACCGCGTCAAGATCACCGACGACGCGCTCCAGGCCGCCGCCGAGCTCGCCGACCGCTACATCTCCGACCGCTTCCTGCCGGACAAGGCCATCGACCTCGTCGACGAGGCAGCCTCGCGGATGCGCATCAAGTCGATGACGCAGCCGCCCGTGTACCGCGATCTCGAGGAGGAGATCGAGACCACGCGGCGCGAGAAGGAGGCCGCGATCGACGCCCAGGAGTTCGAGAAGGCCGCCAACCTGCGCGACCAGGAGCGCCGCCTCACCAACAAGAAGAAGGAGCTCGAGCACGAGTGGACCTCGGGCGAGGGCGGTGAGCGCCCGGAGGTCGGCGAGGAGGAGATCGCCGACATCGTCGCGATGTGGACCGGCATCCCCGTCTTCAAGCTGACCGAGGCCGAGTCGAAGAAGCTCGTCCGCATGGAGGACGAGCTTCACAAGCGCGTCATCGGCCAGGACCCGGCGATCACCGCGGTCTCGAAGGCAATCCGCCGCTCGCGCGCTGGGATCAAGGACCCGAAGCGCCCGGCCGGTTCCTTCATCTTCCTCGGCCCCTCGGGCGTCGGCAAGACCGAGCTGGCAAGGACGCTCGCCGAGTTCCTCTTCGGCGACGAGGACGCGATGGTTCGCATCGACATGTCCGAGTACATGGAGAAGCACGCCGTCTCGCGCCTGGTCGGCTCGCCCCCCGGCTACATCGGGTACGACGAGGGCGGCCAGCTCACCGAGGCCGTGCGGCGCAAGCCCTACTCGGTGCTGCTGCTCGACGAGATCGAGAAGGCCCATCCCGACGTCTTCAACATCCTCCTGCAGATCCTCGAGGACGGCAGGCTGACCGACGCCCAGGGGCGGACGGTCGACTTCCGCAACGCGATCGTGATCATGACCTCGAACATCGGGGCGCAGGACATCGCTCGCAACACGCCGCTGGGCTTCGCCGTCTCAGACGAGACCGGCGTCACCTACGAGGACATGAAGTCGCGGATCATGGGTGACCTGAAGAAGGTGTTCCGGCCCGAGTTCCTGAACCGGATCGATGAGGTGATCGTCTTCCACAAGCTGGCCAAGGACGAGATCATGGAGATCGTCGACCTGATGGTCGAGCGCGTCCGGGCCCAGGTGGCCGAGCACGAGCTGCAGCTCGATCTCTCCAAGGACGCCAAGGAGCTGCTCGTCGACAAGGGCTGGGATCCCGCCATGGGCGCGCGCCCGCTGCGTCGCGCGATCCAGCGCTACATCGAGGATCCGCTTGCCGACGAGGTCCTGAAGGCGGGCCAGATGACGCCCGGCTCGACCGTGCAGGTCGAGCGGGATCAGACGGGCGACGAGGAAGATCACCCGCTGAAGCTGACGATCGTCAAGCCGCGCAAGCGCCCGGCGAAGAAGAAGAGCGAGCCGGAGAAGGTCGGCGTCGGCGCCAAGGAGGATGGCGGTGACGAGGACTCCGGCAACGGCGGCGAGCCCGAGGCCTCGGGCGACGGCGACAAGTCCTGAGCCCTTCCCTCCAGAAGGCGATCGGCAGCTGGAGCGGCGGGCGCTACCTGCGCTTCGGCGAGGCGATCGAGCCCGAGCGGCTCGAGGCGCTGCTTCGTCCACGAGATGGCGTCGAGGCCGTGATGACGGCCGACGCCTACGGACAGGGGGAGGCCGACTCCCTCCTTGGCCGGGCGCTGGAGGGCCTGGGGCGGGACGGCTTCGGCCTGGTGGGCGCGGTCGGTCACGATTTCTACGAGGGCGAGCGCCAGGGTCCGCGCGGTTTCCCCCGCTTCACCGATCCCGCGCTCCGCGGCCCTGATCAGTACGCGGCCTACCTGCGGATGGCGGCCGAGCGCAGCCTCGAGCGGCTCGGGCAGGACCGCTTCGACGTCCTCCTCCTCCACAACCCGGACCGGGCCGGGTACGAGAGCGAGACCGTCTGGGACGGAATGGTGGCGCTGCGAGAGGCCGGCATCGCGGACGCGATCGGCGTTGCTCCCGGCCCGGCGAACGGCTTCACCCTCGATCTGGTCCGCTGCTTCGAGCGCTTCGGCGATCGCATCGACTGGGCGATGATCATCCTCAATCCGCTGGAGCCCTGGCCCGGCGAGCTCTCCCTCGGCGCCGCCGCTCGGCAGCGGGTCCGGGTGATCACGCGGGTGGTCGACTACGGCGGTCTCTTCTGGGACGACGTCACGCCCGAGACGGAGCTGCCGCCCGGCGACCATCGCTCCTTCAGGCCCGAGGGTTGGGTCGCCGAGGGCCGCGCCAAGCTCGATCGGCTCCGGCCGGTTGCAGAGCGCGCGAATCTCACGCCGATGCAGCTCGCCTGCCAGTGGAACCTCGCCCATCCGGCGGTCGAGTGCGTGGTCCCCACGCTGATCCAGGAGATGGGGGAGGGGGCGCGCCCGATCGAGGAGAAACGGGCGGAGCTGGCGAGCCTGCCGGCGGAGCAGCTGCTCAGCGCCGAAGACGTCGCGGAGATCCGCGCGATCGGCGACAACACCGGCTGTATGGCGCTGAAGGGCGCGACGCCGGATCACTCGGGCGAGGAGCGCCCGGACCGGTGGCCGGTCAGCCCCGAACTCGCCGAGGTGGCGGAACGCTGGGAGATCGACCCCGACCGCGATCTCCGCCGGGCTGAGACTGCTGCCCGCTAACCTCGAATCCGTTCCGGTTTCCGCCAGGGACACAATGACCGCGGTGCTTGCAGCTATCAGGAGAGTGCTACTGGGGACAGGGTCGACCGCGTTCACGATCGTCGGCGCCCTGCTGATCGGCTTCGGGGTGCCGCTCTTCTGGATCTTCGTCGCCTCCCAGTTCTACGGGAAGACCGGCGCCGTCAACGGGCCCGTCGCCGCGTTCATCGGCACGGGGATCCTCGTCTCCTACTACGGGCTGCTGCTGATCGCGTCGTGGGTCCGCGCTCGCCTCCTGCGCCGTCAGACCGGTCAGCCCCAGCGGCTCACCGGCCGCGATCCCTGGAACCGCAGCATGCGGGACACTCCGTACAAACCGGGCGAGCACCAGAGTGACCCCGTCGAGCGCCTGTTCGTCGCCACCGCGATCGTCTCCCTGGTCGCCTTCCTGATCTGGTTCGCCTTCTTCGCCGGCGCGCCGTTCCCGAACAGCCCTGGCTAGGCCGAACCAGTCGGGCTGGGACCTCGTCCCTGCGACCGTCGATCTGCCGAATGGCGAGCTCCGGCTCCTGCAGCCCGAGGACGGGGCCGAGATCCCCGACGACGGGCCGGTCGAATGGGCGCCGCTCGCTCCCTACTGGTCGATCCTGTGGCGCAGTGGGGTCGCCCTCGCGCGTGAGATCTCGGGCCAGCCTCTGGACGGACTGCGCGTCATCGAGCTCGGATGCGGGCTCGCCGTGCCGAGCCTCGCCGCCGCCCGGGCCGGGGCGACGGTCCTGGCGACGGACGGCGATGAGGTGGCGCTGGAGCTTGCGGAGCGCAACGCTCGCGCCAACGGCTTGGAGATCGAGACGGCACAGGTCGAGTGGGATTCGCCGGACGCATCGCTCGAGCGAGCTCACTTCGACCTGGTCCTCGCGGCCGACGTCCTCTACGAGCGGCCCAGCGCGGCGGCCCTGCTCTCGCTCCTGCCGCGGCTCGCGCCCGAGGCGTGGATCGCCGATCCGGCCCGGCCGGCGGCCGAGCCCTTCTTCGAGCGGGCAAAGCGCCACTGGTCGATCCAGACGAGCGCTCGCGGGGTGATCAGCATCCACCGGCTGCGGCATCGGGCCTGAATCGAAGTCGGATACGAGAGCGTATCTGGATGCGATAATGTATCTGGAATGAACGCCCGAGGGAAACCGCGACGCGCCGTTCTCGGCCTCGCGAAGGGGACCGGCTCCCTCTCCGGGCTGGCGGTGGCGATCGTGCTGGCCTTGGGAATCCCGCTGGTCTGGGTGTGGATCGCGTCGCAACTGGCCGGAACGAAGCGTGACCTGACCCCCACGCTCGCGATCGTGATCACGACCGGGATCCTGCTCTCCTACTGGCTCGTCCTGCTCCTGGGATCCTCCCTGCGCAGGCGCTGGGAGAGTGAGGTTTCCGAGCAGGCGAGGCGGAGGCGCATGTCCTGGAACCGCAGCTTCCGCGACGAGCCCTTGAGCGCGACGAACAGGGGGAGCGATCCGATCGAGCGGCTGTTCGTCGCCGTGGCCGTGCTCGCGGTCATCGCCTTCGAGATCTGGTTCTTCTTCTTCGCCGGCTCACCCCTTCCCAATCAGCCTCTGTTCTGACCGTGGCCGCCACCGAGCAGGCGACCGGCGCGCCCAAGCGCCTGACCCGGAAGGAGAAGCAGGAGGACACGCGCCGGCGCCTTCTCGACGCGGCCGAGCGAGTCTTCCTTCGCCGGGGTCTCCAGGGGTCGAGCGTCGAGGAGATCGCAGCGGAAGCGGGATTCACCCGGGGTGCCTTCTACTCGAACTTCAAGAGCAAGGAGGAGCTCTTCGTCGAGCTTCTGCAGGATCGCGTCTACCGGCAGTACGCCCGGATGGCGCAGCGGGCCCAGGACCAGCCGGGAACTCCACGGGATCGGCTGCGCTGGGGGATCGAGCGGGTCAGGGACGTCCAGAAGCGGGAGGGCGGAAACCTGCTCTTCCGCCTCTGGCTCGAGTGTCTGACCCAGGCCGCCAGGGACGAGGACTTCCGGAAACTCGCGGCCACATTCTGGAGCGGCAACCGCGGGCTCCTCGCGGAGCAGACGAAGGCCACATTCAAGGAGGTCGGGAGCAAGCCGCCCCTCCCGCCGAAGCAGATCGCCACCGCGATGATCGCGCTGGATGTGGGGCTGGCGGTTCAGCACCTCGTCGATCCCGAGGAGGCCCCGCTCGACCTCTACGTGCCGCTCTTCGATCTGCTCTTCGGCTCCTTGGTCGATACCGACACGAAGTAGCGGTCATTTCGGAACGTTGCCGCGGCGAGGCGTCGGGAGCCATCCCTAGCCTGACCGAATGGTCGCCAAGTCAGCCTCCTACCGATGCTCGGAGTGCGGGCACGCCGCCCTCACCTGGACCGGCCAGTGCCCCGGCTGCCGAGCCTGGAACACGCTCGAGCAGGCAGGCGCTCCGGCGCCGGCGCGGCGCGGCGGCGGCCGTCGGGCGGCCACGGCACCGAAGCCGGTCCCGCTCCGCGACGTCAAGGCGGAGCGCAGCGAGCGCCTCGGGACGGGCATCACCGAGCTCGACCGGGTGCTCGGCGGCGGCCTGGTGCCCGGATCACTCGTCCTCCTCGGCGGGGCCCCCGGGATCGGCAAGAGCACGCTCGCCGGGATGGCGCTCGCCAAGATCGCCGCGTCGGGACAGGAGGTCCTCTACGTCTCCGGCGAGGAGTCCGCGGCGCAGGTTCGCCGCCGGGCCGAGCGGCTCGGCGACGCGGCGCTCTCGGTGCCGATGCTCGCGGAGCCCTCGCTCGAGAGCGTGCTGGCGGCGCTCGAGGCCGAGCGGCCCGCGGCCTGCGTGATCGACTCGGTGCAGACGCTCGCGATCCCCGATTCCGCGCCCGGCAGCGTCGGCGCGGTGCGCGAGGCGACCTCCGCGCTCTTGGAGACCGCCAAGCGGCTCGACGTCACCCTGATCCTGATCGGCCACGTGACCAAGGAGGGATCGCTGGCCGGGCCGCGGGCGCTCGAGCACCTGGTCGACTGCGTCCTGCACTTCGAGGGCGAGCGCGAGCGGACCTTCCGCACCCTGCGGGCGCTGAAGAACCGGTTCGGGGCGACCAGCGAAGTCGGCGTCTTCGAGATGCGCCAGGGCGGCCTGGTCGAGGTAGCGGACCCATCCGCGCGGTTCGTCGGCGAGGCGCAGGCCGCGCCAGGTTCCGTCGTGCTCTGCGCGATGGAGGGGACGCGGCCACTTCTGGTCGAGGTGCAGGCACTGGTGGCGCCGACGGAGATCGTCCCGCCGCGGCGCACCGCTACGGGAGTCGACCGGAACCGGCTGGCCCTCGTCCTCGCCGTCCTCACCCGACACGCCGGCATCTCCCTCTCGAGCGCCGACGTCTTCGTCAACGTCGCCGGCGGGATCCGGGTGGACGAGCCGGGCGCAGACCTCGCGGTCGCGCTGGCTGTCGCCTCGGCCCATTCCGGCCGCGCCCTGGAGGCCGGCGGCAAGCCGCTCGCCTGCTTCGGCGAGATCGGCCTCACCGGCGAGGTCCGCTACGTCGCACACGCCGACCGGCGCGCGGCGGAGGCCCGCAAGTTCGGCCTCGATCGCGTCCTCGGTCCCGCCCCGGGCGACGAGGACATTCCTGGACTGGCCTCGGTCAGCTCATTGCGGGCGGCGTTATCGGGTCGCAATCGCGGGGATTTGAAGCGCGCTGCCTGACGGTCGTCGGGCGGATGGCGCCGAATCGCGTCGGCGCTGAGATGCCGCGATCCGCCGCGCGGTTCGGCGCCGGACCCGCCCGCCACACCGGCAGAACCAGCCCCCATTAACGCCCTTGACAAGTGCATTCCCGACGTGTCCACACGGATTTCCCCGCAAAGCACGCTTCTTCCCTATCTGCTTCCATCAGCACCGATGGCGTCTTCGCTTCCCGGCGACGATCTACAGGAGTTGGAGGCGCGACAGGACCCGCGGCTTCTCCGGGCTCTCGACATCGTCGCTCCGGGCACGGCGCTCCGCGAGGGCATCGACAACATCGTCCACTCGCGGACGGGCGGGCTGATCGTCATCGGAGACCCGGAGGAGGTCTCCTTTCTCTTTTCAGGGGGCATCAACCTCGACATCGATTACACCCCGGCGCTGCTCTACCAGGTGGCGAAGATGGACGGGGCGATCGTCCTCAACGAGCAGGCCACCAAGATCGTCTGCGCCAACGTCCAGCTGATGCCGGACCCCACGATCCTCTCGTCGGAGACGGGCACCCGCCACCGGACGGCGGAACGCGTCTCGAAGCAGACCGACGCCCTGGTGGTGGCGATCTCGGAGCGCCGCGACGTCGTCTCGCTCTACCTGGGCGGGATGAAGTACATCCTCCAGGACATCCCCGCGGTGCTCGCGAAGGCGAACCAGGGACTCGCCACCCTCGACAAGTACCGGGCCAGGCTGGACTCGGTCTCTACCCGGCTGACGCGGCTCGAGTTCGAGGGGTCCGCCGTCCTCTACGAGGTCCTCTCGGTGCTCCAGCGCGCCGAGCTCGTGACCCGGATGGCCGTCGAGGTGGAGCGCTACATCGTCGAGCTCGGCACGGAGGGCCGGCTGATCGAGATGCAGCTCGAGGAGACGATGGTCGGAGTCGCCGCCGACAAGTCGGCGCTGATCCGCGACTACTCGGTCGAGGACACCGAGGAGAACCTCGCCACGACGCTCGCGGCCATCGCCCGGATGGCCCATCAGGACCTGCTCGACTTCGGACGTCTCGCCGAGCTGCTCGGCTACGACCGCAAGGTCTCGACACTCGACTTCCCGGTCTCCCCGCGGGGCTACCGCGTGCTGGGCCGGATCCCCCGGCTGCCGAAGCTGGTGGTCCAGCGGATCATCCAGGAGTTCGGCGGGCTGGACGAGGTGCTCGCGGCGAGCGACGACGACCTCGAAGCAGTCGAGGGCGTCGGCGCCGGGCGCGCCAAGGACATCCGCGAGGGCCTGCGGAGACTTCAGGAGGTCGACCCGGTCGACCGGTACTTGCAGAGTTGACGGCCCCGTCAGGCCGTCTCGACGAAAGGAGAGACCAATTCCCGAGGTAACAGAGGAGGTTATGCAGGACGAGGCGTCGGTTGCCGACCTCGAGCTCGAGGCGCCCGTCTGCAACTTTGAGGTCGGTGACAACGTCGTCTACCCGCACCACGGGGCGGGCGTGGTCCTCAAGAAGGAGACCAAGGACCTGATGGGCGAGAAGCGGGACTACCTCACCATCAACATCCTCCACAACAACATGACCGTGATGGTGCCCTGCGAGAACGCCCACCGCGCCGGACTGCGGCGCGTGATCGACGAGGAGCAGGTCAAGAAGGTGATCGGGGTCCTCACCGACGAGGTCTCCGAGATGCCGAAGAACTGGAACCGCCGGTTCAAGCACAACCGCGAGAAGATCAAGACGGGCGACGTCTACGAGCTCGCCGAGGTCGTTCGCAACCTGGCGATCAGGGAGTGGGAGAAGGGGCTCTCCACGGGTGAGAAGCAGATGTACACCCGTGCGAAGAAGATCCTCGCGTCGGAGTTCATGTACGCGCTCGACAAGGACGAGGACGGCGCCGAGGCCTACCTGGACGAGCTGCTGGAGGAGCGCTTCGGCGCCGCCAAGGCGACCGCCTAGCACCTCCGCATCGGCCGTGATCGCGGCCGCCGGCTCCGGGGAGCGACTCGGAGCCGGCGGCCCGAAGGCCTTCGTCGAGCTCGCCGGGCGACCACTGCTCGACTGGTCGCTCGACGCATTCCGCGCCGCCGCGACCGTCGCCGAGATCGTGGTCGCGGTTCCGCCCGGCGAAGCCGACGCGGTGGCGGACCGCGGCGTCGTCGCCGTCTCGGGTGGCGCGCACCGCTCAGAGTCCGTGGCCAACGCGGTGGAGCTCTGCGGCCAGGAGATCGTCGTCGTTCACGACGCGGCTCGGCCGCTGGTGACGGCGGCGCTGATCGACGCGGTCATCGAGCGGCTGGCCTCCGATGAGGAGGCTGCCGGCGCGATCGCGGCCTCGCCGGTCAGCGACACGATCAAGCAGGCGGGTGAAGCCGGCGAGGTGGAGCGGACCCTCGACCGCTCCGGGCTCTGGGCGGTGCAGACGCCCCAGGCCTTTCGGGCCGACGCGTTGCGCGAGGCGCTCTCCGATCCCGGCTCGCTTCCCGGCGCCACCGACGACGCGATGCTGGTGGAGCGTCGTGGCGGCCGGGTCCTGATCCATCCGGCATCAGCCGAGAATCTCAAGGTGACCACGCCGCTCGACCTGAGCGTCGCCGAGCTGCTCCTGCGGCAGCGCGGCTGAGCCGGGCTAGGCTCGCCTCACCGTGGAGGCCGACCGTAAGCGCGCTCTGGGCAGTGCGGCCCTGACCGTCGCGGCGCTGGGGGTCGTCTTCGGCGACATCGGGACCAGCCCCATCTACACGATCCAAACCGCCTTCAATCCGGGCGACCCGCATCCGATCGAGGCGACCACCGACCACGTCTACGGAGTCGCCTCGCTGATCTTCTGGGCGGTGACGATCATCGTCACCGTCAAGTACGTCGGCCTCGTGATGAGCGCCGACAACGGCGGTGAGGGAGGGATCATGGCCCTGATCTCCCAGGTGCGTCAGATCGGCGACCGGGTCACGGGACGAACGAAGTTCCTGCTCGGCGGGCTCGGGGTCTTCGGCGCGGCCCTCTTCTTCGGCGACAGCATGATCACACCCGCAATCTCCGTGCTCTCCGCGGTCGAGGGGACGAAGACCATCGAAGCGTCGATGGACAGCTTTGTCGTCCCGATCACCGTGACGATCATCGTCATGCTCTTTCTCGTGCAGCGGCTGGGGAGCGGTGCGGTGGGGCGGGTGTTCGGCCCGGTCATGCTGATCTGGTTCACCACGATCGCAGTCCTCGGGATCCGCGGGATCACGATGCATCCGGAGGTCCTCAGGGCGCTCTCGCCGAGCTACGCCTTCGACCTCCTCTTTCGGAGCGGCTCGACGGGCTTCTTCGCCCTGACCTCCGTGGTGCTCGCCTTCACCGGGGTCGAGGCGCTCTACGCGGACATGGGGCACTTCGGCCGCCCCGCGATCACCCGGGCCTGGCTCCTGCTCGTCTTCCCCGCCTGCATCCTCAGCTACCTCGGTCAGGGCGCCCTGATCCTCGACGACCCGAGCGCGATCAGCGCGCCGTTCTTCAGGCTCATGCCGCACGGCGGCCTGATCCCGCTGGTCATCCTGGCCACCGTCGCGACGGTGATCGCCTCGCAGGCCGTGATCTCGGGCGCATTCTCGATCGCCCATCAGGCCGCCCAGCTCGGCTACCTGCCACGGCTGAGGGTGATCCACACCTCCAAGCGCGAGTACGGCCAGGTCTACGTGCCCGTGATCAACCGGCTGCTGCTCGTCGCGGTGCTAGCGCTGGTGCTCGCCTTCCAGTCCTCGGCCAAGCTCGCCTTCGCCTACGGCACCGCGGTCACGGGGACGATCCTGGTGACGACCGTCCTCTTCTTCTTCATCGTGCGCCACCGCTGGCACCGGCCCCTGCTGCTGACGTTCGCGGGCGCGGCCTTCTTCCTCGCGATCGAGCTCGGCTTCTTAGCCTCCAATCTGACCAAGATCGGCCATGGCGCCTGGCTGCCTCTGCTGATCGGATTCGTCCTCTTCTTCGTGATGGTGACCTGGTACCGCGGACGCGAGCTGGTCACCGCGGAGAGGTTCAATGTCGAGGGGCCGCTGACGTCGTTCGTCAGGGAGATCCGCACCAAGGAGCCCCCGGTCGCCCGGGTCCCGGGAACGGGCGTGTTCATGAACCGCGGCAAGGAGACCGCCCCGCTTTCGATGCGGGCGTGCGTCGACCATCTGCACTCGCTGCCGGAGAACGCGATCATCCTCTCGCTGGACACCCTGCCGGTCCCGCGAGTCCGGCCGAGGGATCGGCTCGAGATCGATGAGCTCGGCTACGTCGACGATCGGCTCACCTTCGTTCGCGCCAAGCACGGCTACGCCGAGGAGTACGACGTGCCGAAGCTGGTCAGGCAGATCTCGAAGGCGGGAGTCGAGTGCCCCGTCGACGCACGGCACGCCTCCTTCTTCCTCTCGCGAGTCGAGCTGCGGCCGAGCGACCGACCCGGGATGAGCCGCTGGCGGAAGCGCCTCTTCCTGCTCACGGCGCGGATCAGCGCCGAGCCGGCCGACTACTTCCGCCTGCCGCGAAAGCGGACCATCAGCCTCGGCTCGGAGATCGAGTTCTAGACTCGGCCGCCGTGGCCAACGTCGTCAAGCCCAAGCCCGCCTGCCGCCACTGCGGCGCGACGCTCGACCACGGCTGGAGCCGCTGCCCGCGCTGCGGGCGGCGCTCGCTGCTCAGCCTGATCATGCCGCGCGGGCCGCGGACGTAGCTAGCGCCGCAGCAGCACGTAGACGAGCGCAGCCGCGAAGGTGAGCTGGCCGACTCCCATGGAGGTGCCCAGGTTCTTGGCGCCGAAAAGCTCGGCCAGGCCGACGCCGACGGCGAAGGCGGCGAGCACGATGGCGACCTTGGCGAGCACCCGGCGGGGACTCTAGATGGCGGTCCTGCCCGGTAGCTTGGGCGCGTGCTCACCGACTATCACCTCCACCTGCGCCCGGACGACACCGGAGAGGCGCGCGACTACTTCACCGACGAGAACGTCGACCGCTACCTGGCCGCGGCGGAGGAGCACGGCATCGAGGAGCTCGGCGTCTCCGAGCACGTCTACCGCTTCACCGAGGCGCTCGAGATCTGGCGGCATCCCTACTGGGAGGACTCGGCGCGCGACGACCTCGATGCCTACGTCGAGTTCGTCCGCCAGACCCCGCTGCGTCTTGGCATCGAGTGCGACTTCGTCCCGGGCAGCGAGGACCGGATCGCGACCCTCCTGGAGCGCGATTTCGACTACGTCGTCGGGTCCGTCCACTTCCTCGGCGATCAGGGGGCCGTGGACGACCGCCGCCATGACATCTGGGAGAAGATCGGGGACGCCGACGAGCTCTGGTCGAGCTACTTCCGCTGGCAGGCGGAACTCGTGAGATCGGGGCTCTTCGACATCGTCTCCCACCCGGACCTGGTCAAGATCTGGGGCGATGACCGCCCGCGACCCCGGCGCGACCCGCGCTTTCACTACGAGCCGCTGGTCGAGGCGATCGCCGAGACGGGCATCGCTGTGGAGGTGTCGACCGCCGGGCTGCGGAAGCCGGTGGGTGAGATCTATCCGGAGCGGGCGCTGGCCGAGATGTGCGTCGAGGCGGGAGCCGACTTTGCGCTCTCCTCCGACGCCCACGCGCCCGACCAGGTGGGTTTCGGCTACGACCGGGCCCTGGAGCTGCTCTCCGATCTCGGTGTGGAGAGGATCTGCGTCTTCGCGGGTCGCGAACGCCGTCTCGAACCGCTTGGGATCGCCGGCGACGGGGCGGGCCAGGTCTCCGGCTCGGGAGAGGCGGGGGGCTGATGGCGTTTCGCGTAGGGATCGGCTACGACTCCCATCGGCTTCTCGAGGGTGAGCGGCTCGTCATCGGCGGAGTCGAGATCGAGCACGACCGCGGTCTCTCGGGGCACTCGGACGCCGACGTCCTCACGCACGCGGTGATCGACGCCCTGCTCGGGGCCTCCGCCCTCGGCGACCTGGGTGAGCTCTTTCCGCCCGATGACGAGCAGTGGCGCGACGCCGACTCGATCGACCTGCTGCGGGTGGTCGTCGGCCGGCTGCCCGGCGCGATCACCAACGTCGACGCCACCGTGATCTGCGAGGAGCCGAAACTCGCGCCGCACAAGGCGGAGATGGCCTCGAAGCTGAGCACCGTGCTCTCGGCGCCGGTCAGCGTGAAGGCGTCGACCAACGAGGGAATGGGCCCGATCGGCCGGGGCGAGGGGATCGCCTGCGTCGCCGTGGCGCTGGTCGACACGGGCGACGAGCTCGCCACGCTTCGCCGGCAGTGACGCGGGCATAAGCTTCCCCGGGATGGCACAGGACGGGTTGAGAGAGGGCCTCGCGGGCTTCGCCACGCGGCTGCCGACGGCGCTCGGCGACGCAGCCTTCGACCTCAGGGTGTTCTCGGAGGTGGGGCTGATCCGGCCGATGCGCCCCGACAAGCTCGCCAGGATCGCCGAGCGCTACATCCGCTGGGGAGCGTCGCCGGCCCTGGGGTCCGCTGCCAACGCCATCACCCATCCCGACCGCACGGCGATCATCGACGAGGCCGGGGCGCTGACCTGGGAGGAGACCCACCGGCGATCGAACGCCCTGGCCCGCTCGCTCCGCGATCAGGGAATCGGCGAGGGGGACGGGGTCGCGATCATGTGCCGCAACCACCGCTATTTCATCGAGGCGACGATGGCCTGCTCGAAGCTGGGCGCAGTGGCCCTCTACCTCAACACCGCCTTCGCCGGCCCCCAACTCGTCGACGTGATGGAGCGGGAGGACCCCAAGGCGATGATCTACGACCAGGAGTTCACCGAGCTCCTCTCGGAGATCGAGAGCGGGCTGCGGCGTTACGTCGCCTGGGAGGACGAGGTCGACGAGGTCGACGAGACCACCGTGGAGGAGCTGATCTCGAATTCCGGCTCGGACGACGATCTGGAGGCGCCGTCGGAGCACGGGCGCTACATCATCCTCACCTCTGGGACGACCGGCACGCCGAAGGGCGCGCAGCGCAGCCAGCCGGAGGGGCTCAGCGCCCTGGCGGCCCTCCTCTCCAAGATCCCGCGGCGCCACGGCGAGACGGCGATGATCGCCGCGCCCCTCTTCCACTCCTGGGGCTTCCTGCACTTCGTGCTCAGCCTGCCGACGGTGGCGACGATGGTCCTGCGCCCGCGCTTCGATCCCGAGGACACCCTGCGCGCCGTTGCCGAGCACCGCGCCAGGGTGCTGGCCGTGGTGCCGGTGATGATGCAGCGCATCCTCGCCCTGCCGGAGGAGGTCAAGCGGCGATACGACCTCTCCCCGCTCGAGGTGACCGCCGCGAGCGGTTCAGCGCTGCCCGGTGAGCTCGCCACCAAGTGGATGGACGAGTTCGGCGACAACCTCTACAACCTCTACGGCTCGACCGAGGTCTCCTGGGCCTCCATCGCGACGCCGGAGGACATGCGCGTCGCGCCCGGAACGTCCGGGAGGCCCCCGCGGGGCACCGTGATCCGGATCGTCGACGAGGACGGCAATGAGGTAGAGCCGGGGGAGACGGGGCGCATCTTCGTCGGCAACCAGCTGGCCTTCGAGGGCTACACGGGGGGAGGCGGCAAGGAGCACCTCGGGGAGCTTCTGTCCTCCGGAGACGTCGGCCACTTCGACGTGGACGGCCGGCTGTTCATCGACGGGCGGGACGACGAGATGATCGTCTCGGGCGGAGAGAACGTCTTCCCGCGCGAGGTCGAGGATCTGCTCGCGGATCACGAGGCGGTCGACGAGGCCGCGGCGATCGGCGTGGATGACGAGGACTTCGGACAGCGGCTGATGGCCTTCGTGGTCAGGGTCGAGGGCAAGGACGTGAGCGAGGAGGACCTGAAGGGCCACGTCAAGCAGAACCTGGCCCGCTACAAGGTCCCGCGGGAGATCGTCTTCGTCGATGAGCTTCCGCGTAATGCGACGGGTAAGGTCCTGAAGCGCGAGCTCGCCGAGCGCCAGCACGCCGACTGAACAGTCCAGCCGACTGGAGGACCCATCCGAGCGGAGATCGAGCAGGCCCGTGCCGCGACGGAGCGGTTTCGCGCCAAGGCTTCCGAGCTGATCGGTGAGCTGCGCGCTCGCGAGGCTGAGGCTCGCGAGGCGGCTGCGGCCGCGGAGGCGGCGGCCGAGAGCATGCGCGCCGCCGCGAGCGAGGCGATCGAGAGGGCCCGGCGCGTCGAGCAGGACCTGTCGGCCAAGGCACGCGACGCCGTCGTGCGAGCCCGCGAGCGAGCGGCCGAGGCGGAGGCGCGGGCCAGGCGGGTCGAGGAGCGCGCGGAGCAGGCCGGCCTGATCGAGCGGCGCACGACCCGCCTCGACGCGGCACTCAAGGACGCACTCGAGCGCCGGCAGCGCGCCGAGACGAAGGCGGCAGAGGCCGAGCTGGAGCTTCGCGAGCTCCGCACGCGGCTCAGCGAGGCAGAGCAGAGGGCGATCGCCGCCGAGGAGCGGGCGGAGGCGGCCCAGGGCGACAGGGACGAGATCGAGCGGCTCCGCCGCGAGATGGACGACCGGGTGCGCGAAGCCGGCGAGCAGGCGCGGAAGGAGTCGGAGGAGCGCCTTCGCAGGCTGGCCGAGCGGGCCGCGCGGGAGGCTGAGGCGCGGGCGCGCGCGGAGGCGGCCGCGGCGCTGAGCGAGGAGGCGAGCAGACTGCAGCGGGAGGCGGAGGAGCGGGTCCAGGCCGCGAACGTCGAGGAGCTCGCCGAGCGGCGGAACCAGGCGGCCGCCGCCGCTGACCCGGCGGGCACGCATTACGCCGGAGGCCGACGGCTCCGGACCTACTGAGGGATCACGGCGCCGCCAGCTCGGCCGCCTGCCCCTCCACCGCCCGCTTCAGGTTGAGGAGGGAGACACGGAAGCGCCGATTCAGCGAGATGGCGGCGACGCGCTCGGCGATCACCGCCGGGATCCCACCGCCGGCCACGCCGTACTGGAACCTGAAGGTGACGCGCGTGCGGCCGTCGCCGAGGTCCCGCAGCCGCCAGCGTCCCCGCTGGTCGACGCCGGTCACGGAGCTCCACGCCATGTCGCCCTCGGGCCGCCACTCGACGATCTCGATCAGGCCGCCCACGTCGGCCGCGCCAACCCTGATCAGCATCCGGTACCGGGCGCCGAGCCCCTTGTGCCGGTCACCCGCCACCCGCCAGCGCGTCAGCCCGTCGATGAAGACCGGGTAGTTGGCCGGCTCGGTGACGTACTCCCAGACCAGGTGGCGAGGAGCGTCGACCGTGACCTTCTGCTCGATCCGCACGCCGGATCCCTACCCGACCACGGGCAGGCGGCGCTCGGCGGCCAGCTCGTCCAGCTGGTCCTGCATCTCTGAGGTGACGTCCTCGTAGGCCTTCTCGACGTCCGGATCCGGTCCGTAGCGCTCGTCCAGGTCGATCGGCTCCATCACCTGGACCGTGATCTTGGCGGGAAGCGGCAGGTGACCCAGGAAGTCGCCGACGTTCACGATCCACGGCAGCGAGAGGTTCACGGGCAGCGTCTTCAGCCGCAGGAGCTTGT
Organism: Solirubrobacterales bacterium; assembly: GCA_035456265.1. Lineage (GTDB taxonomy): Bacteria > Actinomycetota > Thermoleophilia > Solirubrobacterales > 70-9 > DASUPK01. Next base: position 15,872 of record DATIDP010000004.1, read on the forward strand.
CGAGGCGAAGCAGCTTGGCCAGCCGTTCGCCGTGGGTGAGGAAGATCGCCGTCTCCTGGCCACCGGCGGAGACGATCGGGACGATCGGGACGCCGGTGTCGAGGGCCAGCTTGATGAAGCCCTTGCGACCGGCGAAATCGATCTTGTTGGCTTCCCAGGTCGGCCGGTTCACTTCCCAGTCGCCGCCCGGATAGACCAGCACCGCGGCGCCTGAGTCGAGCGCCTTCCGTGCGTTCTCGTGCGAGGCCGCGACGGTCCCGAACTTCCGCAGGAACGGTCCGACCGGCGAGGTCAGCACCAGGTTGTGGGCGAGCTGATAGAAGGGCCGCTCCACGCCGAAGTAGGTGTTGAACCCCAGCGTGAAGACGATCGTGTCCGGGGTGATGTTCCCGCCGGAGTGGTTGCCCACGAGGAGGATCGGTCCTTCCTCCGGGATCCGCTCCATGTCCCGCACCTCGCCGCGGAACCAGATTGTGGCCAGTAGCCAGCTGAGCGACAGGTTCTCGCGGATGAAGTCCGGGTCGCGGTCGTCGAGGTCGGCGGTCAGCCGGCTCTGCAGCTCGTCGACGAAGCGCCGCAACAGTGAGGGTCGCCCGGATTCGCCCGAGCCGGGGCGCCCAGGGTCTCCTCCGTTCTTGCTTTGCCTCTCCCGTTCGGGCGCGGCGGTTCCAGCACCGCTCTCTGGCATGGGTCGGATTCTAGGTCCTGTGAACGGCTAGGCGGCAGCGTCCGCAGCGTCCGCCGCGATCTCCGGCGGGCTGGGCTGGCGTGCGCCGTTGAGGCGCCCGTTGCCGTTGATCCGGCCCTGCAGGCGGCGCGCGGCGCGGCCGAGCCGCTTGGCCGCCCGCTCCCGGGCCGAGGCCTGGGCGTGCCCGATGAAGTCGTGAACCAGCGCGTTCGCGTCGACCGGATGCTCGACCTGCGGGACGTGTCCGCACTGCTCGAGGACGACCTGGCGCGCGGTGGGCAGCGCGTCGGTGACGTAGCGGGAGAATGCGAGCGGGACCAGCGGGTCCTCATCGCCCCAGACGAACATCGCCGGTGGCTCGAGCTCACGCAGCCGCGTATAGAAGCCGCGTGGGCCGTTCGGCTCCTCGAGGTAGATGTGTCGGGCGGAGGCGCTGAATGCAACCCGGGCGTTGAGGGAGCGATAGGTGCGCAGGAACTCCTCGACCGCGACGTCGGCGGCCGAGGGATGGATTCGCTCGGGCCGCGAGAACATGCCCCAGAACCGCTGGCGGACCAGCGGGCCGCCGAAGCTGTGCGGGATCGCGGCCAGCTCAGGCCGCAGGAACCTGACGATCGGGACGAAGTGCCGCCGCCGCCGCCAGGCCATCGAGGGGCAGAGCAGGCTCAGGCTCTGCACCCGTCCGGGGTCGCGGAGCCCGACCTCGATCGCCACGCGCCCGCCGAGCGAGTTGCCGACCAAGTGGGCGCGCTCGATCCCCATCGCGTCCATGAAGCGGCAGACCGAGCGCGCGAACCAGGGCGCGTCATAGGGAGCGCGAAGCGGCTTCGAGGAGGAGCCGAAGCCGGGCAGATCGATGGCGTGGACCGTGTGATGGGGCGTGAGGGCCGACACCGTTTCGAAGAAGCTCGTCTTGTTGCTGCCGAGGCCGTGGATCAGGATGACGGTCTCGATCCCGTCGCCCGCGGTGAGCGTCGAGATCCTGGCCTTGCCGGCCTTCACCTCATGAATGCGGAGCAGGGGCGGGCGGCCGAAGGGCCGGTGGAAGAACCCCTCGAAGGCGACGGCGAGATCGAGGTTGCCTCTCGCCCAGAGGCGGCGCGAGCGAAACGCGTCGAGGCCGGAGACCCGGCCGTCGCGGAGCTCCAGCCAGGTCGCCGCGTCCGTGCCGATCACGGCATCGGGGTCGCGCTCCGGCGAGACGGTCACCGTGCAGCGGTTCTCGTCGAGCTCGACCGCCCAGCTGAGGCCGAGGTCATCGAGCTCGATCCGGTAGCTCGCGCTGAAGTCGTGGTCCGCGCCCAGGTAGCGCTCGGGGAGGGAGGCGAAAGCCTCCTCCACCTCTCTCAGTCGCTGCCCCTCCTCAGACGAGACCTCGTTCAAGGCTCCGTCAGGGTAGCGGCACGAACGGTTGTTCCCGTGCACGGCGGATCTCTTAACCGATTCCTCGCGGAATATGCGCAATTCGGCGCAGGAGGGACGCGAATAGCATCCGCTCCGTGAGCGCCATCCGTATCCAGGACACCCTGCGCGGCGAGACCCGCGACCTGCATCCGGGCGACCGCGGTCAGGTTGGCATCTACGCCTGCGGCCCGACCGTCTACGGGCGCATCCACATCGGCAACGCCCGCCCGTACGTCGTCTTCACCCTGCTCAAGCGGTTCCTGGAGCACCAGGGGCTGGACGCGAAGCTCGTCATCAACGTCACCGACATCAACGACAAGATCTACGACGCGGCGAGGGAGGCCGGCGAGCGCTCGGACGCCTACGCGGCCGAGATGACGGCCGCGTATGTGGCGGACACGGATGCGCTTGGCCTGGAGCGCCCGGATGCCGAGCCGCTCGCCTCCGGGACGATCAAGGAGATCGTGGCGCTGATCCAGTCGCTGATCGATTCGGGGCACGCCTACCAGGCCAACGGGGACGTCTACTTCCGGGTCCGCAGCTTCGCTGACTACGGGAAGCTCTCGAACCGCGACCCCGAGGACATGGACCAGGGCGAGGAGGCGGGCACCGCGGCCCTCAAGGAGGATCCCCTCGACTTCGCGCTCTGGAAGGGACACAAGGAGGGTGAGGACACCTCCTGGGACTCACCGTGGGGCCGCGGACGGCCCGGGTGGCACATCGAGTGCTCGGCCATGTCCGAGAAGGAGCTGGGCCCCGACTTCGCGATCCACGGCGGCGGAATCGACCTCGTCTTCCCGCACCACGAGAACGAGATCGCGCAGACGGAGGCGGCGCGCGGTGTCCCGCTCGCCGAGATCTGGATGCACAACGGGCTCGTCCAGATCGACGAGGAGAAGATGTCGAAGTCGGTCGGCAACATCTTTCAGCTCTCCGAGGCGATCGAGCGCTACGGCGGCCAGACGGTGGTCGCCTACCTGATCTCCGGCCACTATCGGCAGCCGCTGGCGTTCTCCGACGAGCAGCTGCAGCAGACGGCCGCCCGGCTCGAGCGAATCCGCAACTACCTCCGGGATGCGAACTCCGGGGACCCTGATGAATTCCTCACCGGGAAGCGCCAGGCCTTCCTCGACGCCCTGGCCGACGACTTCAACACGCCCCAGGCATTCGCGGTCCTCTTCGAGATCGTCAACGAGGGGAACAAGCGACAGCTGCCGGGTGCCCGGGAGGTCCTCGGCGAGCTCCTGCCGCTGCTCGGCCTCGACTCGCTGCTCGAGGGCGAGGAGGAGGCGCCCGCCGAGGCGCGGGAGTTGCTGGCAGAGCGAGATGAGGCGCGCCGGGCAGAGGACTTCGAGCGGGCCGATGGCATTCGGGATCAGCTCGCCGAGATGGGCTGGGAGGTCCGCGACCAGGCGGGCGGCGCGCGTCTCGTCCGCCGGCCCTAGGCGTGCCCGAGCGCGAGCGGATCTACGGCCGCCGTCCGGTCGCCGAGGCGGAGCGGGGCAGGCGTCGGGTGCACCGAGTCTGGCGGGCGCCCGACACGGACGGTGAGGAGCTCGAGCGGCTCTGCGGCTCGCCGGAGCATCAGGGCGTGGTGGCCGAGGTCGATCCCTATCCCTACGCGGACCCGGCTCGCGTGCTCGAGCCGGAGGGCGCTCTCGTCGTCGTCCTCGACC
>DATIDP010000005.1:0-5605 GCA_035456265.1 Solirubrobacterales bacterium
TGGTCGTTCAGGTAGATCCCGAGGAGCTTGCGGTCCATGACCGTGGATTGCCCGCCGCGGGCGGGGACAAACTTCCGCTGCGGCCCACTTCAACGTGGGTTTCGCGAGATCTCGGTAGCGAGGGCGGCGGCTACCTCCACCGGCTCGCCGCGGCGGTTGAGAACACGTGTCCATGGGACCTGTCTCGCCCGGCACGCGCCCTCGACCCGCTCGGCGGTCGACTCGGCCACGCGCGTCCCGTCGGTCAAGACGAAGCACCAGTCCGCCGGATTGAGGACCCCGCCGACCGCCACCCGTGTGAGCTCGGGACCGGGCCCCAGGTCGGTGATCGTGAAGTCGAACCTATCCGCGATCAGGACCCCGGCTATCCCCCTGGCAACCGCGTCGGAGAGCGGGGTCTCGCTTGGCGGCCCGCCGAGCAACTGGAGGTTCGCGGCGATCTCGACGAGATCAGGTTCCCGGACCAGTTCGAGTGTCCCGTTGGCCGGCCGCAACGCGTCGCCGGTGAATCGAGAAAGGCTTGCCGAGCTAACACCCAGCTCCTCACCCAGGGTCGGATTGGGATCGCAATCAACCGCAAGCGTCGTGGCACCGCCCGCGGCGAGCTCTCTCGCGATCAGCGCCGAGATCGTGGTCTTCCCCACACCCCCCTTGCCGGCGACGGTGATCTTCAACCTGCGGCGCGGCGAAGCCAGTCCCGCCACGCCGGGGTCCCCTCGCCAGTCTTCGCGCTGACCAGCATCCGATCCACATCCGGGTGGACGGCATCCAGGTTCCGGAGAAAGGCATCTAGGTCGTAGTCAAGATGCGGCAGCAGATCGATCTTGTTGACGAGCACCAGGTCGCAGGTCCGAAACATGAGCGGATACTTGAGCGGCTTGTCTTCGCCCTCGGCGACCGAGCAGACCATCACCCTGGCGTCCTCCCCGACCCGGAACTCAGCCGGGCAGACCAGGTTTCCGACGTTTTCGATCACCAGCAGATCGATGTCGTTCAAAGGCACCTCGGGCAGAGCCGAGCGGACCATGTTCGCGTCCAGGTGGCATTCGCCGCCGAAACCCGGATCCGTATTGATCTGCGTGACCGGCAGGTGTAGCGATGCCAGCCGGTCGGCATCCAGCGTCCCCCGAACGTCGCCCTCCAGAACGCCGATCCGCACCTCGCCGACATCCTCAAGCGCCCGCTCGAGCAGCGATGTCTTGCCCGCTCCGGGTGCGCTCATCTGGTTGATGACGGTTACCCCGTGACGGTCGAAGTCCCGGCGGTTGTCGCGCGCGATCGTCTCGTTCGCGTCGAGTACGCCCTCCGAGACGTTCACCCGCGCGCGGTGCATTGCTCCTCCTCGACGTCGATCGACTCCACCTCCAGCTCCTGGCCCGCGACCACACCTGCGTCGCCCGCGCCGCACGCGGGACAGCGGAAGGAGGGTGCGGCCACCAATTGACCAATCTCGGTGGCGGGCCGTGGCGTGGGATCCCACTCGCGGCCGCATCTCGCGCATCTGAGCCGGGCGGCAATCATCTCCAGCTCGAGCCGGGCTCCATCGCAGGCGGTCTCGCGCGACACGATCTCGAAATTGAAGCGCAGCGACTCAGGTACCACCTGCCGGAGGGCGCCAACGCGCACACGTACAACCGTCACGTCCCGGCCCTCGGCATGTCGGAGCGCGGCCTCGACGATTGCTCTGCTCAGAGCCAGCTCATGCATCGTCGGTACCTCGCGCGCCCGCGCCGACGTGTCAGCGAACTGAGGCTGCGTCGTCGCGAGAGGGCCGGGCCGCGCGGGCTCGGCGCGGCAGCGCAACGAACTCCTGGTAACGGCTCAGGAAGCGCGCGACCGTCTCCTGACCGGAGGCGATTGCCTTGGCGTTGCGGTGCAGCTCCTCCATGCCCGCCCGAGTGATCTCGTAGGTGCGGCGATCCGGCCCGTTGACGGAGGGCTCCCACGCCGACCAAACCAGCTTCTCCTTCTCCAGAGCTCGCAGCGCCCGGTAGAGACCGCCGGGATCGGAGCCGTCGAACCCCAGCGCCTGCACGCGTTCCAGCAGGTCGTAGCCGTGTGCCTTCTCTTCACGCAGCAACAGCAGCAGGCATGGGCGCAGGAAGTTCTTCGGCAATGCGGGCGCCGGCTCAGTGGGCATGCGCTCGATCCTCGAGGCAGCGCGCGGCCTCCTCCGGCGAGGAATGGCACCAGCAATCCTCGTCGCACTCGCCGTGAGTCGGCCGGGTGAGATCGGCGAACTCGTCCGCGAACGAGCGCTTGCCCAGCTCGATCCCCTTCTCAGTGAGCCTGAAGCGGCCACCCTTCTGATCCAGATAGCCCTCGTCCGCGAAGCGAAGCAGGAATGGTCCCAGGGTTTGGGCGGGGACTGCGAGGAAACCGGCGAGCTCGGACGCAGCCGGTCGCTCGGCCAACCCCTCGGCGTTCATCCAGTACATCGCCTGCAGCACTTCATCGCGCACTCGCAGCGCTTCCAGCTCACTCATGGCCGCTGACATTCGCAGTGCCATTCGCGCCCAGGCTGCGCGCAATGCCGCCAATCGCCTCAACCGCGGGAGCGTCGGCCGCGAAGTCGAGGGGCGCGGCCTCGGCCCGCTCCGCCTCGAGCAGCTTCTCGTCGTAGGGGACCGTCGCGATGATCTCGAGATCATGCTTCGCGGCGAACTCATCCACCGCCGCCTGCTCGTTCTCGTCGCGGACCTTGTTGGCCACCAGGAGAACCCGCTTCAGACCGAGGCCACGTGCCAGCTCCGCCATGCGGCGGCCGGTCTCGAGGGACTTGAAGTACGGCTCGACCACGGTGAGCATCACATCCGCGTACTTGGCAGTCCCGCGCGTGAGATGCTCCGGGGAGGCCTCTGTGTCGAGGAGGGTGACGTCGGCGTCCGCGTCGGTCGCCGACTCGATCAGCTCGCGCACCGTCGCATGCATCCCGCAGTAGCAGCCGCTGCCGGCATCTTCCTCTTGCGGGTGGGCCATGACGAGCAGGGTCACGCCATCGGGTCCCGACACCGAGTGGGTGGACCGAAGCTCCTCCAGGGACTTCTTGAGCTCGAAGCCGTCATCGCCGCGCTCGAGAAGGCCAGTGGGCAGCACGGGGAGGTCATTGATTCGATCAGCGGGGATACCGAGCGTCAGAGCGAGGTTGGGATTGGTGTCGCCGTCGATTGCGAGAACAGTGTGTCCGTCGCGTGCGATCAGCCTCGCCAGGGTGCCGGAGATCGAGGTCTTCCCCGAGCCTCCCTTGCCAGCGATTGCGAGCTTCATGGCTTCTCCTCCGACTAGATGCGGACTGCAGGTACCGAGGATACCGGCCGCTGGCGCCGGGCCGGACGGGCCCCACCGAGGCCCCTGACCAGCTCGGCGAGCCCGTGGATCGCCCGGGGATCGTGTCCGGGGATGAAGTCGTCGACGTATGGCATCGCGGCGCGCATTCCGACGGCGAGCGGCTGCATGTCGATGTCAGCAGGCCGGGGGTTGACCCAAATCAGGCGGCGGGATTGGAGTTGAAGGCGTCGCACCTCCCGGCGGAGCAGCTCTGGGTCCCCCCGATCCCACCCATCGCTGAAGATGATCACGATCGCACCGCGTGCGATTCCGCGCCGCCCCCAGGACCGGTTGAAGTTCGCCAGGGCCGCACCGATCCGCGTTCCCCCGGACCAATCGCCGACCGAAGCCCTGGCCCGCTCGAGTGCGCGTTTGACGTCGCGGTCGTCCAGGGTCGCAGTCAGCCGGGTGAGGCCGGTGGCGAAGACGAACGCCTCGGCCTTGATGCCCGCTGCGACGGCAGCGCGCAGCGAGGCCAGCAGCACCCTCGAGCAGCGCTCCATGGACCCGGAGACGTCGGTGAACAACACGAGTCGACGAGGACGTACGGAGGCCGCCGACCAGGCGGGACGAATGGCCTCGCCGTCCGTCCGAAGGGCACGTCTCATCGTCCGGCGCAGGTCCAGCCTGCCCCTCCTCTGTGACGGTCGAAGTCGACGCGAGAGCCGTTCGGGATGGGCGCGGCGGAGGGCATCCGCGAGCGCCCGGACCGCATCGAGCTCTGCGGGCTCGTAAGCGAGACGTCGCATCTCGGTTGCGATCTCTTCGGGGCTGTACGCGGCCAGAACGCCATGTCTGCGTCCCTGGCCCGGCTCCTGGGCCCCGGCCGTCGGTATCTCCTGGGCGGCGCGCGAAGCCCCGCCGTCGAGCAGATGCCCGGAGCGGCCCTCGAGGCGGAACTGGGGCAGGGATTCGCCGCCATGCTGCGGCCCGGGCAGTCGAGGATCCGTCTCGCCGTGCTCGGCACGCGGTCCGGGGGGGCCGCTCAGCCTCTGGCCCTTCCAGAAGCGGTCGAAGACGCGCTCGAACGCCGGCCCCTCATGCGGACCGCGCAGGAAACAGGCCCTGGCCGCCCAGCGCACCTGTTCCCGGTCACCGATGTCGATGGAGGCCAGCGCACGCGAGAGGGCAAGCTCCTGGTCAACGGTCGTCGGAATGCCCTCCGCGCGGAGCGCGCGCCCAAGAGCGATCACCGCGTCCGTCAGCCAGGCGGATGCCTCGGGAACCTCGGCCTGCGGCGGCATCCGGGTCACGCGGCCTCCCGCTGGCCTCCGCCCTCCGGGCCTCCACCCCGGGCCCGCTCGATCAGCCCCGCGACCCCTTCCCCCTTGACCCTCTCGATGTCCTCGTGGGCCTTGAGCAGGGAACCCAGAGATCGTTCGGTGAGCTCCGGCTCGACCTCGGAAGCACCGAGCGCCGCCAGCGACTCAGTCCAATCGAGCGTTTCCCCGACGCCGGGAACGCGGTAGAGGTCGAGCCAGCGAAGCTGTTCGACGAGCGCGCACGCTTGTGCCGCCAACCTCTCCGAGACCTCCGGGAGCCGTGCCCTCACGATCGCCGTCTCCCGACTTAGGTCTGGATGCTCGATCCAGTGGTACAGGCAACGGCGTCGCAGCGCGTCGTGCAGCTCGCGGGTCCTGTTCGAGGTGATCACGACGACCGGGGGCTGCTCCGCGGTCACAGTCCCGATCTCGGGGATCGTCACCTGAAAATCGGAGAGGAACTCGAGCAGGAAGGCTTCGAACTCGTCATCGGCGCGGTCCAGTTCGTCGATCAGGAGAACGCACCCCGGGTTGGCCAGTGCCTGGAGCAGTGGCCTGCGGACCAGGAAGCGCTCCGAATACAGGGGCTCGGCACCCTCGCCGCGCAGATGGAGGAGCTGCCGCTGGTAGTCCCAGTCGTAGAGCGCATGATGAACGTCGATCCCCTCGTAGCACTGCAACCGCACCAGCGGGACATCGGTCGCGGCGGCGAGCGCCTTGGCGAGCTCGGTCTTCCCTACTCCGGGCTCGCCCTCGACCAGAAGCGGCCGGCGGATCCGCAGCGCGAGGAACACCACCGTCGCCAGTCCCTCATCCACGAGGTAGCGCTCGGCGGCGAGCGAAACGCGAAGCTCATCGATGGACCGGGGTCCGTTCATCCAGCGTCCACCGGCTCCGAGAGCCACTCGCTCACGGCCTCCTGGACCCGAAATGCCGCCGTCTCGACCGCCTGTGCCACGGAAGGCGAGAGCCCTTCCTCGAGTTCGTCTACCTCGGCCGGCTGGCAGCCCACGATG
>DATIDP010000006.1:0-39035 GCA_035456265.1 Solirubrobacterales bacterium
CGGAGGCGGAGGAACTTGGGCTCGGTGACGCCGTAGCGGTTGCGGCCGATCTCCTCCCAGAGGCGGCCCATGGCACGCAGCTTGGCGTGCTCCTCGATGAACCGGACTCCGGCGTTGACGAAGAAGGAGATGCGCCCGAAGACCTTGGGAAAGTCATCGTCCGAGACCTGGCCACGGGCCTTGACCTCGTCGAGCACCGCGATCGCGGTCGAGAGGGCGTAGGCGATCTCCTGCACCGGTGTGGCCCCGGCCTCCTGCAGGTGGTACGAGCAGACGTTGATCGGGTTCCACTTCGGGATCTCGTTGACGGTGAAGGCGACCGTGTCCGCAATCAGCCGCATCGAGGGCCCCGGCGGGAAGGCGTAGGTGCCGCGGGAGAGGTACTCCTTGATGATGTCGTTCTGGGTGGTGCCCGTGAGTGCGGCGCGGTCGGTGCCGTTCTCCTCGGCGACCGTGGCGTAGAGGGCGAGCAGCCAGGCGGCGGTCGCGTTGATCGTCATCGACGTGTTCATCTCGTCCAGCGGGATGCCGTCGAAGAGGGTGTGCATGTCGCCCTTGTGGGCGATCGAGACCCCGACCTTGCCGACCTCGCCCCGGGCCAGCTCGGCGTCGGGGTCGTAGCCGGTCTGGGTGGGGAGGTCGAAGGCGACGGAGAGCCCGGTCTGGCCCTTGGCGAGGTTCTTGCGGTAGAGCTCGTTGGAGCGCCGGGCGTCCGAATGCCCCGCGTACGTCCGCATTACCCATGGCCGGTCCCTCTCCGGCAGGCGGTGCTCGCTCATGCGCCCAATGGTAAGTCCCAGCCTCCCGGCGGCGCGCCGTCACCCGTGCGTGCAGGGATAACACCGCTCCGACCGCCTCTGGCCGGTGTTCTTGCAGACTCTCGGAACCCTCGGGGTTACGCTCACGCCCGAATGCGGACCACAACGAAGCTGACAGCACTGATCGTCGCCTGCGCGGCCCTCACGGCCGGCGCGGCTGCTCACGCCGCCCCGATCCCGGTGGCGGTCTACACGTTCCAGGGCCAGGACGACGTCAACGCGTTCCAGAAGGTCTTCGGCGACAAGTGCAAGCGCAAGTGGGCGGGCAACCAGGCGATGTCGATCGCGGTCAGGGAGGGCAACAGCTGCACCTATCGCTCCTCCGTGGTCGCCGACTCCTCCGATCAGTACGCGGACCAGGGAATGGTCGCGACCACGAGCGTCAGCGGCGGGACCAAGAAGGCTGCGGCGAAGTCGTTCGTCGGGATCGGGCTGCGCCGCAGCGACAGCGCCGGCTACGTGCTCCGCGTCCTGCCGAACAAGCACAAGTGGCAGTACCTCCGCGACCCGAAGGGCTCGGCCGGACCGAAGCTCGAGGCCTCGGGCAGCGGCAAGTTCGTCAAGCTCGGCTCCAAGCCGAACGTGATCGCGCTTCGCGCCTTCTCCCGCGGCGGCGACACGACGAGCCTGACCGCCACCGTCAACGGGCGAGGCGTCGTCTCCACGACGGACTCGGGGCCGGATCAGCCGGACGGTCGCCAGACCGTGGTGACGTCGGGCGCGAAGGGCTCGGGCTCCGGCGCTGGGATCACCGGGATCTTCGACAACGTCACCGTCCAGGTCCCCAACCCCTTCGGGTAGCGCGCAGGCAAATCCCCGCTCACTGCGGGTGAATCCACTACATTCGCGCCGTGTCGACCACGACGGTTGAGCGCCCCAAATCGGCCGGTCCCGGCTCGGGCGTGGGAGGGAACTGGCTTGTGATCGTCCTCAACGACGACCACAACACCTTCGACCATGTGGCCCACACGCTCTCCAGCGTGATTCCCGGGGTGAGCCTCGATCGTGGCTACCGCTTCGCGGACAAGATCCACAACAGCGGCCAGGCGGCGGTCTGGACCGGCCCTCGCGAGCCGGCCGAGCTCTACTGGGAGCAGCTCAAGGAGGCGGGGCTGACGATGGCCCCTCTCGAGCAGCACTAGCGGGTTCAGGAAGGGCCCCGTGTGAGCCTCCGAGGCTCGGTCCTGGGGAGTAGGGTGGTCCTCGGAGCGGTTGCCGGACTCGCTGACGAGCCGAAGCCGTCCCGCCAACCCGCCCGGCCACCGCTCCGTCAATCCGACGAGGACGCGGCCGTCGGCAATCCCTCCGCGCCACGCCTCGAGAAGGAGCAGCTTGAGAGGGGCAAGCGCAGGCCATCACACCCGCACCGCGACGGCAGTCGGAGGGCGCTGAGCGAGAAGAGAGGAGACTGATCATGGACGTCGAGAAGCTCGCAGAGCTCCTCCGTGAGGCGGAGGAACACCACGGACCCTACGAAGCGAGCGCCCCGAAGCACCACTGGTCGGGGTTCTATGCCGCATACATCGCCGCGCGCGAGGATGGGCGGTCTCCCGAGGAGGCGGACCAGGACGCCAGGCGCTACATGGACGGCGTCCTTTCCAAGCAGGAAGGCGACGCATGAGCGTGGATTACGACGTCATCGTGGTCGGCGGCGGCTCGCCGGGCGAGCACTGCGCCGGCGCCCTCGCCGAGGGCGGAGTGCGGGTCGCGGTCGTCGAGCGGGAACTGGTGGGCGGAGAGTGCTCCTACTGGGCGTGCATACCATCGAAGACGCTGCTGCGCCCGGGGGAGGCTGTGCAGGCCGCGAACGAGGCGGCGGGGAGGGCTGAGGTCGACGTGGAGGCCGCCCTCGCCTGGCGGGACTTCATGGTCTCGGACTACTCCGACGCCGGCCAGGAGAGGTGGCTGTCGGACAACGGCATCGACCTGCTGCGGGGCAGCGGCCGGTTGGCCGGCCCGGGGGCGGTCGAGGTCGACGGCGTGAGTCACACCGCTGAGCACGTCGTGCTGGCGAACGGTGCGGATCCGATCGTGCCGCCCGTCCCTGGCCTGCGCGACCTCGCGGGCGTCTGGACGAGCCGCGAGGCGACGTCGATGAAGGCCGTTCCGCGTCGCCTGCTCATCCTCGGTGGCGGTCCGGTCGGGGTTGAGATGGCGCAGGCCGTCCATCGCCTGGGCGGCGAGGCGGTGATCATCGACATGGCCGAGCACCTCCTCGGACGCGAACCGGCGCCGCTGGGCGAGGCGCTCGGCGAGGCCCTCGATCGCGAGGGCATCGAGCTCCTCCTGTCGGCGAGCGCGAGCGCCACCCGACGCGACGGCGACGAGTACGTGCTCGAGCTGGACGACGGGCGCGAGCTGAGAGGCGACCGGCTGCTGGTCGCCACGGGCAGACGCCCGCGCGTCCACGGCATCGGTCTCGAGACGGTGGGCGTCGAGCCCGACGCCCACGGAGTGCCCGTCGACATGCACCTGCGCGCCGCGGAGAAGCTCTGGGCGATCGGCGACGTGGTCGGGATCTGGCCGCTCACCCATGTCGGTAAGTACCAGGGCGAGGTGGTTGCGGCGAACATCCTCGGCGAGTCTCGGCGGGCCGATTACGAGGCCGTCCCGCGCGTCACCTACACGGACCCACAGGCGGCGGCGGTGGGCGCCGACGCCGCCCGCTTCAGCGCCATGGCCCCGCTCGCGGAGGTGTCGAAGACCGCCACCTACACCCGCGCCTACGCGGATTCCAACGGGTTCCTGACCCTGCTCAGCGACGGCGAGCGGCTGACGGGCGCCTACGCGCTCGGCCCCGAGGCGGGCGAGTGGCTGCAGCAGGCGACGCTGGCGATCCGCGCCCATGTCCCGCTCGACGTGTTGAGCGACACGATCCAGCCGTTCCCGACCTTCTCGGAGGTCTTCGTCGCGGCGCTGAAGGCGCTTCGCGACCAGATCGCCGCCGCGCCCGGAGCGGTCGGCGCCGGCCCGCCCATGGCGAACTGATCACACGACCAAGGATTGGAGGAGCAGATGCTCGAGCGGACCAGCGAAGGAGGGGCGGCCGGGCTGCCGGTCGAGGGCGAGCTCCCGGAGCTCGACGGCGCGAGCACGTGGCTCAACTCCGAGCCGCTGACAGCGGCCGGGCTCCGCGGGCAGGTCGTGCTGGTCGAGTTCTGCACCTACTCGTGCGTCAACTGGCTGCGGACGCTTCCCTACGTCCAGGCGTGGTCCGACCGCTATCGCGACCACGGGCTGGTCGTGGTCGGCGCGCACTCTCCGGAGTTCGGCTTCGAGCACGACGTCGAGAAGGTCCGGGCCGCCCTCGGGTCGATGGGCATCGACTTCCCGATCGCGATCGACAGCGACTTCGCCGTCTGGCGGGCCTTCCGCAACGCCTACTGGCCCGCTCTCTACTTCGCCGATACCGAGGGGCGGATCCGGCATCACCACTTCGGCGAGGAGGACTACGAGCGCTCGGAGAGGATCATCCAGCAGCTGCTCGCCGACGCCGGTCGCGATGGCCTCGGGGAGGATCTCGTCTCGGTCGAGCCCGGTGGCGTCGAACTGGCCGCGGACTGGGACACCCTGGGATCTCCTGAGACCTATGTGGGCTACGCCCGGGCAGCCGGCTTTGCGTCCCCCGGTGGCCTGGTGCCCGACCGCAGCCACGTCTACGAGGAGCCCGCGGAGCTCGATCTCAACCAATGGTCCCTGGCGGGGGAGTGGACGGCAGGCGAACAGCCCACGGAGCTGAATGAGCCCGGCGGTCGGATCACGCACCGCTTCCATGCACGCGACGTGAACCTTGTCATGGGCGCCCGGGGCGGAGAGGGGTCCGTCGGATTTCAGGTGCGGGTCGATGGCGAGCCACCGGGTGAGGCGCGAGGGCTCGACGTCGACGAGGAGGGCAACGGCACGGTCGCCGAGGAGCGGCTCTATCAGCTCGTCCGCCAGCCCGGCAGCGATTCGGACCGGACCCTCGCGATCACGTTCGAGGAGGCGGGGGTGCAGGCCTACGTGTTCACCTTCGGCTAGTCGCAGCTCCCACCCGGCTGGGGGCGCCGACCGGGGCACCGCCTACGGTTCGAGGCATGGTCGGCTCCGGGATGTTCCGCCTCGAGCCACCGCGGCTGCGCACGGTCGAGGACCCGAGCAGCGAGCGCCACGCGACCTGGTTCGAGCTCTTCTTCGACCTGGTCTTCGCGGCTGCCGTCGTCGAGCTCTCGACGGCACTGGCGGAGGATCCGACCGGCGCCGTTTTCGCCCGTTTCGTCGCCCTGTTCATGGCGATCGCCTGGGCGTGGACCGGCTTCACGGTCTACGCCAACCGCTTCGACACCGACGATCTGGTCTATCGCCTGATCAAGGCGGGCGCGGCGATGTCGATCGCGGCCATCGCGATCGAGATCCCGCGGGTCATGGACGGAGACGGCGGGACGATGGCGTTCGCGATCGGCTACGCGATCGTGCGGCTGCTGCTGGTCGCCCTCTACATCCGGGCCCGGCTCCACGTCCGGGGGCAGGGCCGGCGGCTGATCGACACCTACATCGCCACCTTCTCGTTCACGGCGGGGCTCTGGCTCGTCTCCGTCCTCTTCCCTGGACCGTTGCGCTTCGTTCTCTGGGGGCTGGCGCTCGGCCTGGACCTCTGCGTGCCGCCCTACGCCTGGGGGACGCTCGGCGGGGTGCCCATAGTCGTCTCTCACGTGACCGAGCGCTTCGGTCAGTTCTTCATCGTCGTGCTCGGCGTGTCGCTGGCCTCGGTGGTCGCGGCGGTCGCCGGCTTCCAGCTCGGCTTCGAGGCCTGGGTCCTGGCGGGAGCCTCCTTCGTCACCGCGCTCTGCCTCTGGTGGATCTATTTCGACCTCGCCGATACCTCGGTGGTCGGCCGGGGGACCCTGGGGCTCGTCTTCCTGTACGGGCACTTCCCGCTGTTTCCCGGGATCGCGGCTTCCGCGGCCGGGACCACGATCGCAATCACCCATGCCGATCAGGCTGGCCTGGAGGCCGGCGCGCGCTGGGCGCTCGCCGGAGGGCTAGCGGCGTTCGCCCTGGCGCTCGCCGTCGTCCATCTCGGCGCCGAGTGGACCTCGACGCGGGATCGGACCTTTCTCGGCCGCCTCGTGCTCGTCGCCTTCCTGGTGGCGCTGGCGGCCCTCGGGGGCGCCCTCAGCCCGCTCGTCTTCGTGCTGCTGGTGACCGGCGCCCTGCTCGCCCAGCTGCTCGTGGAGGCATTCACGTTCCCGACCGGGGCGGCCTCGATCCTGGAGCCTCCCGAACCGGCCCTCGAGTCAGGCGGCGGCTAGCAGCGAGAGATCGCTCCCCGGGGCGCCGACGAGGCTGAGGCCCACCGGAATCCCGGCTTGGCCGATCCGAAGCAGAGGCATCGAGATCGCCGGGGCGCCGGCGAGGGTGGCGATCGAGGTGAGCTGGCCGGCGGAGACGCGCGCTCTCTCCCGTTCCCCCGCATCCGCATCACGGCCCGGAGCGGGCGTCCCCGTCGTCGGCAGGACCAGTGCCTCATCGGGACCGAGCCGCGCGACGGCGGCGGCGACGGCACCCGCGACCGGTTCCGCGGTTGCGACGTCCTTCGGCCCGAAACCCGCCGCGCGCTCCAGCCGGGCGGCGATGTCCGGCCCGAGGGACGGGCTCGCGCTCTCGACCCAGTCGCCGTAGTTGTTCCAGACCTGGATGCCCTGGAGAACGTTGAAGGCAGCGATCGCTTCCTCGGGCGAGGGGGCGTCGTCCAGGAGCCGTGTCTCCGACAGCTCCGCCCCGAGCCGCCCCGCCAGCTGGTCGGCGCCGGCCCTGGCGGCCTCCGCGACCTCACTCTCGACGGTGGAGAGAGCGGGCTTCGCGAGCAGCAGCCGGGATGGCGGAGAGCCGGCTGCCGCACTCTCCCCGAGGAGCACCGCCGCAGCCCTGCGGAGGTGCTCGGGATCCGCGGACAGCGCGCCGACCGTGTCGAAGCTCCGTGCGAGCGGCATCACCCCAGCGGCGGGAATCCGGCCGTGGGTGGGGCGAAACCCGTAGACGCCGCAGTAGGAGGCCGGCACCCGGATCGAGCCGAGCGTGTCGGTGCCGAGGCCGAGCTCGCAGAGCCCACCCGCGACCGCCGAGGCGGGACCGCTCGTCGATCCGCCCGGATCGCGGTCGGGTGCCGCCGGGTTCGCCGGCATTCCGAAGTGCACGTTGTCGCCGCTGAGGCTGAAGGCGAGCTCGGCGCACTGGCCCTTGCCCGCCAGGGAGGCACCGGCATCGGTGAGGACGCCGACCGCCGCCGCATTCTGCGCTGCCGGCTCGTGGGCCGCGGCCCAGTCGGGGTTGCCTCCGCCGGTGACGGAGCCGGCGACGTCGATCACGTCCTTGACGACGACCCGCAGGCCGGCAAGCGGCCCGTCACCGCCACCGGCCTCGGCCGGCGGACACCACCCGGGGACCAGCGCACCGAGGGGGTCGTCGCTCACCCCCAAGTTCTATTTCTTCGGAGCGTCCTGGACGAGGGTGTTGTGGCCGGGTCCGCCTCTGAGCCGATCCTTGCCGGGCCCGCCGATCAGCCGGTCCGGGCCCGGGCCGCCGAGGAGCCGGTCCGTGCCCGGGCCTCCGCCCAGCAGGTCGGCGCCCGCGGCGCCGCGGAGAAGGTCATCCCCGCCGTTGCCGCTGAGCAGGTCGTCGTCCGCCCCGCCGTTGAGCTTGTCGTTCCCCGAGTTCCCGATCAGGATGTCGCGGCCGCTGAAGCTCGTCACCTGGTCGTCGCCGCTGCCGCCGGTGATCTGGTCCCGGAGGATGCCGCCCCGCGCATGGTCGTCGCCGCGCCCGCCGATCACGAGGTTGAAGCACGAGCCGCCGCCGATATAGCGGTCGTCGCCCGACCCGAGCGCCGCGCCGCAGCCGGTCCCGTGGCCGAAGCCGCCGGGGAGATCGCGCTGGCCGAAGCCCTCGTTGACGCCTACCGCGGAGAGGTCGACGCGGTCGTTCCCGTCGCCGCTCAGCGCATCGATCTCCGAGACGCGAGCGCAGGGGATCGCTCCCGTGCGCGGGTTCTTGCCGTTCACCTTCACCTGGCCGCCGGCGCAGACCACCCTGACCCGGTCGGCCGCCTTCCCGCCCTTCACGACCAGGAGTGAGCCGCTGACCGTCGAGCGAACCTTGGCGTGGGCGCCCGCCGGGGCGAAGAGGGCCGCCGCCAGCAGGCCGACGGGCAGGATCAGGCGCAGGGGCGGGCGTCGGGTGGCCACGGGCAATGAAGGAACACCGGGAACCCCAGGAAGTAGCTCGCCTCTATTCGCCGGCGATCAGGACGTGCCAGACGGGGAGGACGGGCTTGTTGTAGTAGTCGACGCACTCCTCGCGAAGGCCCGAGACCTCGTCCGAGTACCAGTAGCGCTCGAAGTCGTCGCGCGCGTCCCAGAGCGAGGCCTGTCGGAAATGCAGCGGGTCCTCGACGTTGCGCGTCAGCGACCAGCCCTTGGCGCCGAACGCCATCGCGCGGGCGGCGGCCGGCTCCCAGATCTCGTACCAGCGCTCTGCCCGGAAGGGATGCACGTGCCACTCGATGTAGACGACGTCGAGCGTCCCGCCGCGCGGGGTGGGCTGATCCCAGGTGCCCTGAGCGGACTCGGGCGTGCTCACGCGCCCACCTCGGCTCGGATCGCGCCGGCGCCCTCCTCGGCCTTGCCCTCCTCCTCGCTGCTCGCGCCGACGAGGATGGAGATCTTGCCGAGGTGCTTGTTCTCGTGGAGGAGCTGGTGCGCCTCGGCGACGCCGTCGAAGCCCATCACCCGCCAGAGGACCGGCTGGATCTTGCCCTCCGCCATCAGCTCGTTGGCCCGCCAGCACTCGTATGCGTTGGCGAAGTGCGACCCGATGATCTGCTTCTGGCGCATCCACAGATAGCGCACGTCGAAGTCGAGCGTGTAGCCGGAGGTGGCCCCGCAGATCACGACCTTGCCGAACGGCTTCACCACGAGGACGGAGGTCGGGAAGGTCGCCTGGCCGACGTGCTCGAAGACGATGTCGGGGGAGTCGCCGAGGATCTCCTTGACTCGCTTTGCGAACTCACGGGAGACCTTGAAACGGCCCTTCTCCGCCTCGCGATCGTCCCGGTTCTCGTCCGTCCGCATCATCCCGGTGAAGTCGTTGCGGTTGATGTAGTCGACGGCGCCGAGCCGCTTGACCAGCTCGCCCTTCTCGTCGGAGGAGACGACGCCGACCGCGTTCGCGCCCGAGGCCTTGCAGAGCTGCGTCGCGAAGACGCCGAGGCCTCCGGCAGCGCCCCAGATCAGCACGTTGTGGCCCGCCTGGAGCTTGCACTGGTCGATCAGCATCCGGTACGCGGTGAAGTAGGTGAGGCCGTAGGCGGAGGACTCAGCCCAGGAGAGGTTCTTGGGCTTCGGCAGAAGCTGCTGCGCCTGGACCTTGGTGAACTGGGCGAACGATCCCCAGGTCGTCTCGTAGCCCCAGATCTCCTGGCTGGGAGCGGCGAGTGGGTCGAGGCCGTGGACCTCGACGTCCTCGTAGGAGGCCTGGTTGCAGTGGATGACGACCTCGTCGCCGGGCTTCCACTTGGTGACGCCCTCGCCGACCTTCCAGACGATGCCCGAGGCGTCGGAGCCGCCGATGTGGTGGCCCCAGTCCGGGTGGTCGCCGTAGCCGAAGACCGAGACGGGCTTGCCGAGAGCCGCCCAGACGTTGTTGAAGTTGACGCCGGCCGCCATCACCCGAACGATCACCTCGAAGGCGCCCGGCTCCGGAACCTCGATCTCCTCCACCTGGAAGGCGTCCTTCGGCTCGCCCTCCCGCTCCTGGCGGATCACCCAGGCGGCCATCTTCTCGGGCAGCTCACCCGGTTGGACATCGAGCTTCGATACGTCGGCGATCTCTACGGCCATTTGACTCCCGTTCGGTGGTCGTGGACGTCCGGATCGTAGTCAACGGCCGTATGTCAGGTTCCCGTCCGGGGCCACGACTACGTTCGTGAGTCCATGGAAGCTTCGGAGAGACAGCTGCCGATCGAGCCGGGAGGCCCCGGCTCGGTTCGCGTGCTCGAGGACCGCATCGTGATCGAGGACCTCACGATCACGGACCGGGAGACTGCCCGCGTCGTCCGCGAGCGGGCCGAGACCGGTGAGGAGCCGGCGCGCTCGGTGCGCCGGGCAATCGAGATCGGCACCAGGGTGCTCGACCGAGAGGACACGGCCATCGAGGTCGACTACGTCCGCCGCGAGTTCGAGAGGCTCACCCGCGCCGCCAACGAGACGATCGAGGAGCGCAACCGGGAGGCCGTCGAGCGGATCGAGGACGGGCTGCGGCGGGCGCTCGGCGGCGAGGAGGGCCCCGGAGCTCTCGGGCAGGCGCTGGACGCGCACACCGAGGAGCTCTCCGAGAGCATCGCCGCGACCTTCGGCGAGGATCGCGAGGGCGCGGTGCAGGCGCAGATCAAGCGAATGCTCGAGCAGCGCGATGAGGAGTTTCTCCACCGGCTGACGGCCGAGGACGAGCGCAATCCCCTCGGCCCGATGCTCGCCACGCTCCGCAACTGGGCGAGGGAGCGCAAGGAGGACCAGGACTCCCGCGACGAGAAGCTCGAGCAGAAGCTCGACGAGCTCCTCAACCGCGCATCCGAGCTCGCCGGCCTCGATCAGAGCCGGGAGGCCCTCGAGGCGGCCGAGGAGGCGGGGACCCGCAAGGGCCGCAGCTTCGAGGAGCGAGTCGACCGCGCGCTCGAGCGCATCGCTTCGATGCGCGGCGACGCCTCATCTCACACGGGCGGCGAGGGCGCCGAGGGCGGCGGCAAGAAGGGCGACACCCTGATCGAGCTCGGCGCCGCCCATGGCCCGTCAGCGGGCCGGATCGTCTTCGAGGCGAAGGACAAGAGCCTGTCGAAGAACGAGGCCTGGAAGGAGCTCAACGAGGCGATGGCGGCGCGCGCCGCCTCCTTCGCGGTGCTGGTGGTCGCCGGCGAGGACCGCATCCCGTCCGGGCGCGAGCCGCTGGTCGAGTACGAGGGGAACAAGCTGATCGTCGCAGTCGACCGTGAGGAGCCCGACGGGCTCCTTCTCGAGGTCGCATATCGGCTGGCCGCCGCCCGGGTGGCGATGGCCAGAGAGCAGGACATGACCGTGGACGCCGCCGAGGTGCGGATCGCCGCCGAGGAGGCGATCTCCTGCCTGAAGCAGGCCCAGTCGATTCGCTCCACGCTGACCGGGATCAAGACCAGCTCCGACAAGGCTCGCGCGACCCTCGACGAGATGGTCGAGGCCGTCCGCGCGCGGCTCGAGCGCGTCGAGTCCCTGATCGAGGTCGCCGACGCTGACGGCTGACATCCGGCCAGTCCCGGATAATTGCGTCCATCTGAAGTCACGGCGGTCAGGAGCCCCGGAGAGATGGACGAAGTAGCCCGCAGAGAGCAGATGGAGGCGTCCGAGAACACCGCGATGCCGCGTGAGGGGGGAGCGGAGTTCGCCCTGCACCGCGTTGACCCGGACCGGGTCTCGAGGCTCCTGGCCGGCGGGGCCGACCCCGCGGGCTACGCCCGGCTCAACCTGATGGTGAGCACGATCTTCGACCGGCTCGTCGCCGGCGAGGGCCGCGGTATCTCGGGCTCCTAGGGGAGCAGCAGGTCGTTCTGGCCGGATTGGCGCTCGGCCCCGACCGTGAAGCTGAAGGGCGCCGCCGCGATGCCGCTGACGCTCGCCTCGTAACTGCCGGTCTTCATGTCGACCTTGAGCTGACCGGTCCCCGCCGGCGGAATCTCGCTGCTGCCGGCGTTGACCGGCCCGTGGATGGAGAACGTCCCCGGCTGGGTGGTCAGGTTGGCGATCGTGAAGCTGACCAGCCCGGCGCCGAACTCCTTGGGTGAGACGGCGACGCCGTCCTTGGCGATCTTCACCGACACCTCCGCGGGGACGGGAGGTCGTGGGTCGTTCTTGAAGTCATTGCTGCCGCAGCCGGCCACGGCCAGCGCCGTGACGAGGGCGGCGGCGAACACCAGCACTCTGCCCCTCTCCCGCAGCATGCGCCGAGGAATCTAGCCGAACAGGGGGATTCGCCGCGACAGTCAGGCGTCGACGAACGGCAGGCCCACGACCTCGGCGGTCGCATCGCCCTCCCCTACCCGGACCTGATCCCCGTCCTTGGCCTCGCGCCGGATGATCGCCAGGGCGATCGGGCCGAGAGCGGGGGAGAGGCAGGCGGTGCCCACGCCGCCGACGTCACGGTCACCGAGCCGGATCGGGTCGCCGTGCTCGGCGGGTGCGCGGAGCCGAAGACCGCGCAGGGTCCGGTTCGGCTTCCCGCGGTAGTGGAGGCGCGCCACCGGCTCCTGCCCGATGTAGCAGCCCTTCTCGAAGTTGACGGCGCGGTCGGTGATCCCGGCCTCGGCCGGCATCGACTCGGGGCCCATGTCGAGGCCGAAGCGGGGGCGGCCCGACTCCACTCGGATGATCTCCGCCGCCGCCTCGCTGACCTCGGCGGCGCCGGCGGCCGCGAGGAGATCTGCCAGGTTGGCGGCGGCCTCGGCGCGCGTGATCAGGTCGATGCCGATGTCCGTGGCGACGGCGAGCACGTCGGTGCCGTCCCACTCCCGGAAGCGCTGGGCCTGTTCGGGGCCGAGGCCCTCGAAACCCGCGAGCTCGCGAGCCCCGGGGCCGATCAGCGAGGTGATCGCCCAGCGCTCGCTGACGTCCTCGACCTCGACGTCGCGCCCGATGCTGTAGGTGCGCAGGTGCTTGAGGACGGCCGGGGCGGGGCCCGGCTCGAGATCGAGCCAGAGGTCGTCGTTATCAAGGCGGAGCACTCGCATGTCCGCCTGGAGATGCCCCTTGCGGTCGAGCAGCGCCGCGTAGCAGCCCGCCTCACGCTCGAGCCCCTCGATGTCGTTCGTCAGCTGTCCCTGCAGGTACTCCCGTGCGTCCGGTCCCCTGACGATCAGGGCGGCGCGCCCGCGCGGTAGAAAGCCGGCCTCCTCGCGGAGGGCCCTGTACTGCCCGTCCAGCTCCACCGGGGTCGCGGTCTCGGCCACGCACCGATTCTAGGTCTCGGCGTGCACGGGCCCTTCGTGGTGGATGCGCCCGAGATAGTTAGGACAGGCTAACTCTGAAGTTCGCGACTGCTATAAATGCCGCGGATGGCCAGCCAGGCGCACAACGCACATCCGAAGCGGCGCACCAACGAGGGCGCCGAGAACTACGCGAAGGCGCTCTATGAGCTGCAGGCGCGGGGAGAGACTCCGGTCGGGACCAAGGCGATCGCCGAGCGGCTGGGCGTCACGCCCGCCTCGGCGTCCGGGATGCTCAAGCGGCTCGCCGACGACGGCCTGGTCTCCTACGAGGCCTACCACGGTGCCCGCCTGACGCCGGAGGGCGAGCGGATCGCTCTCGAGGTGATCCGGCACCACCGGCTGATCGAGCTCTTCCTCGCCGAGGTCCTCGACATGCCCTGGGACCGGGTCCACTCCGAGGCGGAGGTGCTCGAGCACCACATCTCCGAGGAGCTCGAGGAGCGGATCGCGGCGAAGCTGGGAGAGCCTGCGACCGACCCGCACGGCGACCCGATTCCGGATCGCGACCTGGAGATCACGGTCGACGACTCGATGCCGCTCAGCGACCTCGAGCCGGGAGAACGGGCCGTCTTCGCGCGCATTTCCGACAGCGACGCCTCGATGCTCCGCTACCTCGCCGCGCGCGAGATCCAGCCGGGCGACCGCCTTCAGGTGCAGTCCCGGGAGCCCTTCGGGGGGCCGGTGATCGTCGAGATCGCCGGCGGCACGCACCCGCTCGGGCCGGAGCTCGCCGGCAGCATGCGTGTCCGGCGGGAGACGGGCGATGAGTAAGCCCGACTTCAGGGTCGGTGATCAGGACGTCGGGCTCGTCGAACCCGGTCCCGGCGCCTCCCCGACCCGGCCCGCTAACGGCAACGGCGTCGAGGACGTGCTCCCGGGTGAGGCGGCCGTCGCGCGCGCCGCGCGGGCCTCACTGGAGGGTCGGACCCGCGGGTTCCCGCGCATCTGGCCCTTCCTCGGCCCCGCGTTCATCGCCGCGGTCGCCTACATCGATCCCGGCAACTTCGCCACCAACATCACCGGCGGTGCCAAGTTCGGCTACCTGCTCCTCTGGGTGGTCCTCGCCGCGAACCTGATCGCGATGGTCGTCCAGACGCAGTCCGCGAAGCTCGGGATCGCAACGGGCAGGAATCTCCCCGAGGCCTGCCGCGAGCTCTTCTCCCGCCGGACCTCGATCGGCCTCTGGATCCAGGCGGAGGTCGTCGCCATGTCAACGGACATCGCCGAGGTCGTCGGCGCGGCGCTTGCGCTCAACCTGCTCTTCGGGATCCCGCTCTTCCCGGCCGGGCTGATCGCCGGAGTGTTCGCCTTCCTGATCCTGGCCCTTCAGCAGCGAGGGTTCCGCCGCCTCGAGGCCGTGATCTCGGGGATGGTCGGAATCGTCGTGGTCGGCTTCGCCTTTGAGATCGTCAGCGCAAAGCCGGACGGCGGCGAGGCGCTGAAGCACCTGTTCGTGCCGGGCTTTGGCGGCACCGAGAGCGTGCTGCTTGCCACCGGGATCATCGGCGCGACCGTGATGCCCCACGTCATCTACCTGCACTCGGCGCTCACCCAGCGGCGGGTGGTGGGCCGGAACGATCAGGAGAAGCTCCAGATCCTGCGGTTCGAGCGCATCGACGTGGTGATCGCGATGGCGCTGGCGGGCCTCGTGAACCTGTCGATGATGGCGATGGCCGCCGCGCTCTTCCACACCGGCGGACTCACCGAGATCGACACCATCGAGGGCGCGTACGACGGCCTCCGCGACCTGCTCTCGTCGAACGCGGCGGTCGTCTTCGGCATCGCTCTGCTGGCCTCGGGCCTCGCCTCCTCGTCCGTGGGGACGATGTCGGGACAGGTCGTGATGCAGGGATTCATCCAGCGCAGGATCCCGATCTTCCTGCGGCGCGCCATCACGCTCGCACCGGCCCTGATCGTCCTCGGCGTCGGCCTGCCGCCCACCGACGCGCTCGTGATCAGCCAGGTCGTGCTCTCGTTCGGCATCCCCTTCGCGCTGGTCCCGCTGCTGATGATCTGCGCGAAGCCCGAGTTCATGGGGTCGCTGGCGAGCCCGCGCTGGCTGACGGCGGTCGCTGGAACGCTCGCGGGGCTGATCATCGCCCTGAACGTCTTCCTGCTTCAGCAGCTCTTCTTCGGGTAGCGCGGCCCTCTAGAGTCAGTCCATGGCGTTGGCCCAGGATTTCCAGGACGTCGTTGACACCCTCTCGGACGACTGGACGGACCTCGCCCTCGACCTGCGGATCGCCGATGAGTCCCGCTACGTCGACGCGGCGGTGATGCTCTCCCAGGTGCACGCCCAGCCCTACTCGCGCGCCGAGTGGCACTGGCGCATCAACGTCGCTCACCGCTTCGGGCACGCGGCCGCGCCCGAGACGGTGAAGGGAGTGCTGGCGAAGCTCGATCGCGAGGGGATCTCCGCTGAGATGCGCGTTCGCGACGCACAGGAGGGCCGGGCCGAGATCGTTCAGTGGTGGGGGCGTCCGGAGAGCGTGCGCCAGGACTTCCTCCGGCGCCGCAGCCTCTAGGTCAAATCGCTAGCTCTGGACGCGCTCGGCCTCTCGCACGCTGAAGTGCGACTGGATGACCGAGGCGAGCTGGTTCGCGATGATCCGGGCTCGGTTGATCTCGGTCCGTGTCCAGGGCCGGTCCTCCTCGCTCATCGCCTCGACGATCCCGAGGCTCTCGCCACCGAGGACGATCGGAACCATGAGCAGGGAGCGATATCCCTGCGAGATCAGGAACCTGACCTCCGAGCCGTCGGCGTCCGGATCGCCGACCATCACCTGCGTCGCCTCCTGCTCATTCAGGACCCTGGCGGTGGCCGGGTAGGCCTCGACCGGGAAGAACTCGTCCTGCGCCTGATCGCCGCTCTCCGCGAGCGTCTGCAGCGCCTGCCTCTCGGGGCTCCAGCGCGAGAGGGCGATCTTGTCGGCGTGGAGCTCACCGGCCATCAGGTCGAGGGTGCTGTAGAGGTCCGAGGCTGTCCTCGTGTTGGCGAGTCGGCCGGCGAGGTGCTCGAGTCTGCGGTCCCCGGCCGAGATCGTGGGGGAATCCCCACCCGGGCTGGAGATCAGCGCCTGCGCGAGGGCGGTCCTGCAGGTCTCGGCCGCAGGCGGCGAGATCCTGCTCCACGGAGGGGCGGGGCGCCCGAGTGCGTAGCCCTGGCCCCAGGGCACGTCGAGGTTGGCGAGGACCTCGATGTCGTCGTGCTTCTCGATGCCCTCCGCGCAGACGGTCGCCCCGACCCGGCGTGCGAATCGGACCAGGGACTCGACCAGCGCCATGCGCACCGGGTCGGAGTGAATTGCGCGCGTCAGGTCGAGATCGAGCTTGACGATGTCCGGCCGCACCCACATCACCTGCTTGAGGCCCGCGTAGCCGGCGCCGGCGTCGTCGATCGCGATCCGCGCCCCACGCTCGCGCAGATCGGCGAGGGTGTCGGCGAGCAGGCTGTCGCCCACGTAGACCTCGTGCTCGGTGAGCTCGACGACTATCCCCGAGAGCTCGTCCGGCAGGACGCTCCTGACGATGTCCGTCGAGAGGGCCGATGGGCTGACGTTGACGGCCAGGTGGGTGCCGGGTGGGCGCCCGGAGATCTCCAGCGCCGCCTGGATGGCCGCCGCCTCGAGCTGCGGCCCGAGGCCGCACGCATTGGCCTGCGCGAACCAGGTCGAGGGCGGCCGCTCGGGGGAGTCCGGGAAGCGGGCGAGCGCCTCGTAGCCGAGCAGGCGACCCGTGGTCAGGGAGGCGACGGGCTGGAAAACCGGCTCGATTGCGCCCTCGCGCAGAATTCGCTCGATCTCCGAACGCTGCGGGGCGTCGCCCGACAGGCGCACGTGATCGGGATCGAACCGGCGGGTGCGGGATTTGCCGGAGCGCTTCGCCCAGTAGAGCGCTCCCTCGGCGAGCTGGAGCAGAGATCTGGCGCTGTCGGCGTCGACGGGGTAGACGGCGACGCCGGCAGAACAGGTCAGTTCGGAGCCGGCTGGGGCGAGCTGCGCGATCGCGACGCGGATCCGCTCGGCGATGTCCTGTGCCATGGCGGCGTCCGTCCCGGGCAGGATCAGCGCGAACTCCTCGCCGCCGGTCCGGGCCGCGATGTCAGCGCCCCGGACAGACTTCGTGAGCTGCTCGCCGACGGCCCGCAGGACGCCATCCCCGAACGGATGGCCGTGGCGCTCGTTGATCGACTTGAAGTCGTCCAGGTCGAGGACCACGAGGGAGACCGTCGTCCGCCTTGTCGCTCCGGCCCGGAGCTCACCTCGGAGGGCCTCCTGAAAGCCGCGATGGTTGGTGAGCCCCGTCAGCGAGTCCGTCTCGGCCAGGCTCCGCAGCGCGGACTGCTGGCGGTGGAGGAGGACGGTCAGGACGACCGTCACCACCATCCCCACCGTGCCGAAGACGGCCAGCTCGGGATCGTCCTTCAAAACGGCAAGGCCGAGCACCGCGCCCCAGAGCACGGAGAAGCTCATGGCTGCCCAGACCAGCAGCCCGCGGCGGGAGTAGCGCAGTTGGGGGATCTGCCCCACGGACGGAGCTATCGGGAACGCATGTCCAGGTCTGAATCCCGAGTTTTTGGTCAAATGGCCTGGCTTGGACGCATGATCCCCCTGGACCGCCACCAGCGCTGATGGCAAGGATCGCCGCCGTCGTGGCCGATCTGATGCTCGCGAGCCGCGTGCGCACCTCGCTGGAGGCGAGCGGCCATGAGGTCGAGCAGGACACCCGGATGCCCGACGAGCTCGACGGAGTCGACCTGGTCGTTGCCGATCTCGACCTGGTCGCACCCGAGGCGCTCGGCGACCTCGGGACGCCGGCGATCGGCTTCTACCAGCACACCGACACCGAGACGAAGCGGCGCGCTGACGCCGCCGGCCTGGCATTCGCGGTGCCCAGAAGCCGGATGGTCAGGGAGCTGCCGGAACTGGTCGAGCGCGCCCTTGAATGAACCGGCGGGTTACGTCCTCGGGCAGTTGACGGCCTGCTCGGAGGGGAATCCGCGGGCGAGCGCCGGAGTCGACTTCGCCTCGACCAGGCCATGGCCGCTCGCCCATCCGAGCCATGCCTTCGTCGCGCTCGGGGAGATGGCGGGGGTCGCTCGACCTGTTCGGTCATCCGAGAACGCGCCGGCCGATGTCAGGGCATTGAGCTGGCTCCGTTGAGACTCTCGATCGAGGTCCGCGACTTGACCAAGGAGATCATTCAGGGCCTCCGGAGGGCTCTTCCCCAAGACTTCGTATCCACGCCTCAGTCCCGCGAGCAGTTGCGGCACCTGTGGGCAGTTCTTCGCGGTCGTCGCCACCACCAGCTCCGGGTACCGCGGCGCCCCGAATTGGTCGACGCGGAACTCCCGGATCGGTAGCCCAATCTGCTGGAGCTGTACCCCCTCGGCGTTCCAGAAGGCGGTCGCGGCATCGATCTTCCCGGCTGCCAGGTCGGCGACCGCGTTGAAGCCGATGGTCACCCGGTGGACGTCGGAGGGGTCGACGCCGCCGGCGCGCAGCACCGTGTCGAGGACCGCATCGTCGGAGGGGACGCCCGTCACGCCGATCGTCCTGCCGGCGAGGTCGGCGGGCGCGCGAATCTCGTTGCCGTCCCGGGCGATCACAGAGGCGAGCGGGCGCTGCACGATCGCGGCGATCGCGACCAGGTCGAGGCCCCGTTCGCGCGCGATGCCGAAGTCGTTGATGTCCATGACGGCGAAGTCGGCGCGGCCCGTCTGGAGCAGCTTGGCGCTGTCGGCGGTGCTCGAGGGCTCCTGGAGCTCCAGGTCGATTCCCTCGTCCCTGAAGTAGCCGTTCGCCTGCGCCGCGTAGATGCCGGAATGAACCGCGTTGGGCTGGAAGTCGAGGACCAGGGTCGCGCCCTTCGGCGCGCCCGGTTCAGCGCCGCCCCCTCCGCAGGCCCCGAGGCCCGCGCCGAGGAGGGCGGCCGCCAGCAGCGCGGCGGCCAGTCTCATCCGCGACCGACCCTATCCCTAAGCAGGTCCTAACAGCCTCACGGGCCTGTCCCGGCGCGTCCTGAATTCCGGTTAGACTGCCCCGCCAATCCGGCCCACGTGGTGCCGGCTTCGCCATAAGACGGGTTGCTCCTCGGCTTCGCCTGCGGAGCACCCTCGCACCTACGAGGAGGTCGCTTCAAGTGCAAGATCGAGGACTCGCCGCGTACATCGCCGAGCTGCTCGGAACGCTGCTCCTGGTCTTCTTCATCACCAGCGTCGTCTGCCTGTATGTCGCGACGGGCCAGAGCGCCCAATTCGGGTCGGACTTCGCGGTCGTCGGCCTGACCCACTTCCTCGTGCTCTTCGCGCTGATCATCAGCATCGGCGTCGCGAGCGGCGGGCACTTCAACCCGGCGGTGACGGCGGCCTTCATCGCAATCCGCCGGATCGATCCGATCGACGGGCTCGTCTACATCCTCGCCCAGCTCTCGGGCGGCGTCCTCGGCGCCCTGCTCACCAAGGCCTTCCTCCTCGACGAAGGCCGGGCGTCCGACTACGGGACGCCGAAGATCAGCCCCCTGCTGGGCGGCCCGTTCCAAGGCTTC
The DNA here is from genome assembly GCA_035456265.1 of Solirubrobacterales bacterium. Lineage (GTDB taxonomy): Bacteria > Actinomycetota > Thermoleophilia > Solirubrobacterales > 70-9 > DASUPK01. The sequence continues at coordinate 19,411 of DATIDP010000006.1, forward strand.
CTCGTCGAGGGCATCGGCACCTTCGTCCTAGTGACAGCGGTGCTCGCCGTGGCTTTGAATCCGGAGACCCGGCGCTGGGCTGCGCTCGCCGTCGGCGGCACGCTCGGTTTGGGCGTGATGGTCCTCGGCCCGCTCACCGGCGGCTCGCTGAATCCGGCGCGCTGGTTCGGCCCCGCCCTCGTCGGCAACCACTTCGCCGACGCCTGGGCCTACATCCTCGGCCCGCTGGTCGGCGGTCTGCTCGCGGCGGCTGTCTACAAGTTCATCATCGAACCCGCCAGCGGACCGGCCCAGGAGATTGCGGACACGGTCGCCCCACGCGGCCCGGCGCCGCCCGCCGGGGAGGCCCCGCCGCTCCGCCAGGAGCGCCCGCCGTCGCCGCCGCCTGGCGGCATCGCCGGGAGCTGAGCGGCCAAAGGCCGATCAGCTCCCCTAGGTCCGGCGGCGGTGTTTGTGGCCGCCGTTGATGGCGAAGCCGAGTAGCTAGGCGCTGTTCGCTAGGTTGACCCTGCGATGCGCAGGGTCACCTTCTCGCGCAACTACACGCTCTCGCTCTCGCGGACGTGTCAGTGCTACTGCAAGTACTGCGCCTTCGCCACGCACCGGGCGCACATCCACGATCCGGAAGAGGTGGACCGGCTGCTCGACGAGGCGGTCCGCCGCAACGCGAAGGAGCTCCTCGTCCTCACCGGGGAGCGGCCGGAGGTGAACCCTGGGGTCGCCGGCCGTCTTCGCGAGTGGGGCCATGAGGACTTCACCTCCTACGTCGTCTGGGCGTGCCAGAGGGGGATCGACCGCGGGCTCCTGCCGCACACGAACCTCGGCGTGCTCTCGCGCGACGACCTGGGCCGGCTGCGGGAGGTCACCGCGTCCCAGGGCCTGATGCTCGAGTCGGTCAATCCGGACCTGGTCGTCCACCAGGGGTCTGCGACCAAGCACCCGGCCAGGCGTCTGGAGACGATCCGGCTCGCGGGCGAGCTGCGGATCCCGTTCACGACGGGAATCCTGGTGGGGATCGGGGAGGCCGAGGAGGAGCGGGTCCGCGCGCTGGAGGCAATCGCGGCGGTCCACGCCGAGTACGGCCACGTCCAGGAGGTGATCCTCCAGAACTTCGTGCCGCACCCGCGCTACTACGGCGCGGAGGTGGCGGACATCGCCGACGCGGCTTCGCGAGAGCGGTGGGCGGACGGGAGGACCGTGGGCTCCGAGCTTCCCCTCCCTGACTGGGCGACCCCCGTCTCCGTCGACGAGATGAAGCAGCTGATCGCGGAGTCCAAGCGCCTGATGCCGGACGTCGGGGTGCAGGTGCCGCCGAACCTCGCCGACTGGTGGCCGGAGCTGGTCGAGGCGGGGGCGACCGACCTCGGCGGCCTCTCGGCGAACGGCGACCACATCAGTCCGGAGGAGCCGTTTCCGAGCCCCCATCAGGTGCGGAAGGAGCTCGCGCCGCGGGGCTACGCACTCACCGAGCGCCTCTGCGCCTATCCGCAGTACCTCGATCCCGAGTGGATGGAGCAGGGAGTCCTGGACGTGGTGAAGCTCAAGTACTGGAGCTTCATCCCGCGCCGCGGGTCCGGCCGGCGCCAGGAGGCGCCGCCCCCCCGGGAGGTCGCCCCTCGGGCGATCGAGAGGGGCCGCCACGGAGAGGAGCTCAGCGAGGAGGAGCTGGCGGCCCTCTTCTCGGAGACGCGCCCGGAGGTCATCGAGGACATGAGGCGGGCCGCCGACGAGCTGCGCGCCGAGCTGGCGGGAGAGACGGCCACCTTCGTGGTCAACCGGAACATCAACTTCACCAACGTCTGCGTGGTGGGCTGCGCCTTCTGCGGCTTCGGCCAGGGCAAGCGCTCACCCGACGCCTACCACGTCAGTGAGGACGACTTCGCCGCGCGAATTCGGGAGGCGGTCGACTTCGGCGCGACCGAGATCTGCATGCAGGGCGGCATCCATCCGGACTACACGCTCGAGGACTACGGACGCTGGCTGCGGCTGGCGAAGGAGTGCGCGCCGCAGATCCATCTGCACGCCTACTCGCCGATGGAGGTCCACTACATGTGCGAGCGCTCGGGCCGCTCGCCGGACTCGGTGTTCGAGTACCTGATCGACTGCGGGCTCGGCTCGACGCCGGGCACGGCGGCCGAGGTGCTTCATGACGGAGTCCGGCAGCGGATCTCGCCGAACAAGCTGCCGGTGGCCCGCTGGATCGAGATCATCGAGGCGTCGCACCGCGCCGGCCTGCGCTCGACCTCGACGGTGATGTTCGGCCACATCGAGGAGCCGAGTGAGCTTGCGCGTCACATGAGGGTGATTCGCCGTCTCCAGGAGCGGACCGGCGGGATCACCGAGTTCGTGCCGCTCAGCTTCATCCCGTTCAACACGCTCCTCGGCCGGACCCACGGCGTTGAGGAGATCTCCCGATCCGACAACCTCAAGCACACGGCCGCCTTCCGCCTCGCCCTTGGCAAGACGATTCCGAACCTGCAGGCGAGCTGGGTGAAGATGGGGCTCGACGCGGCGACCGAGAGCCTGCGCTGGGGCGTCAACGACCTCGGCGGCACCCTGATGGAGGAGAACATCTCCCGGATGGCGGGCTCCCACCACGGGGTACGGCTGGAGCCCGAGCAGCTGATCGAAGCCGCCCGCCGTGCCGGGCGCACACCGGCTCAGCGGACGACTCTCTACGAGATCGTCGAGACCTACTGATGTGAGGGCGATGGTCCTGGATCGGCCGCGGGAGCCGCTCGTCGAGCGCCAGCTTCCCGACCCCATCCCGGAGCAGGGCCAGGTCCTGATCGAGGTCTCCGCCTGCGCGGTCTGCAGGACGGACCTCCACATCTTCGACGGAGAGCTCACGGAGCCGAAGCTGCCCCTCGTCCCGGGCCACATGATCGTGGGGCGGGTGGCCGGCAGGGGGGAGGGGGCGACGCGGTTCGCCGAGGGCGACAGGGTGGGTGTTCCCTGGCTCGGCTGGGTCGACGAGACGTGCCGCTACTGCCGCACCGGTCGCGAGAACCTCTGCGTGCGGGGCAAGTTCACCGGCTACGACATCGACGGCGGCTATGCGGAGCGCACGGTCGCCGACGAGCGCTTCTGTTTCCCGATCCCGGAGACCTACAGCGACGAGCACGCGGCGCCGCTGCTCTGCTCCGGGCTGATCGGCTACCGCTCCCTGCGCCTGGCCGGCGATGGGGAGCGCCTCGGGATGTACGGGTTCGGCTCCTCGGCCCACCTGATCATCCAGGTCGCCGTGCACCGCGGCTGGGAGGTCTACGCCCTGACGCGCGAGGGCGACACGGAGAAGCAGGAGCAGGCACGTTCGCTCGGTGCCGCCTGGGCCGGCGCGGTCGGCGCTTCCGAGGCGCGGGATCTCGACGCGGCGATCATCTTCGCTCCCGCGGGCGAGCTGGTTCCGGCCGCGCTGCTGGCCCTGGCGCCCGGCGGAACCGTCGTCTGCGCGGGCATCCACATGAGCGACATCCCCTCGTTCCCCTACGAGATCCTCTGGCACGAGCACTCCGTCCGCTCGGTCGCGAATCTGACGCGCCAGGACGGGGAGGAGTTCATCACGCTCGCGCCGGAGGTCCCCGTGGAGACCGAGATCGAGGTCTATCCGCTCGCCGAGGCGAACAGGGCGTTGGATGACCTTCGTCACGGTAGGGTTCGTGGCACCGCCGTACTCTCAGTCGGTGGATAGGTCCCGACCCGGGGCCGTGGGGAGAGGACCTGAGAATCAGATGCCAGATGTGACCGTCAAGCGCGTCGAGGACTTCGAGGCGATCTTCGGCGGCGGCTTCCGACGCGCCCGGGCAGGGCTGGGCGTCACGTCGTTCGGACTGGCGGTCATCGACCTGCCGGCCAACTTCCAGCGCTACCCCGAGCACGACCAGACACACGACGACCAGGAGGAGGTCTATACGCCGGTCTCGGGGAAGGTCACGCTGCGGGTCGGCGGGGAGGAGTACGAGCTCGAGCCGGGCGTCTTCGCCCGGGTCGGCGCCACCGAGAAGCGCAAGCTGATCACCGGGGATGAACCCGCCCGGGTCATCGCGATGGGCGCGATGCCGGGCAGGGCGTACGTGCCGCCCGAGTTCTCAGAGGAGGGCACGAAGCCGCCCCCGCTGGAGAAAATCGGCACGAAGCACGAAGCCCCGGCCTAGCGGCCACCAGGCCGCACCACTTTGAGCGAGGGGCAGGGCCCCGAGCGGTTATGTGGGGCGGCCGCCTGTGGCCGCGATCTGGTGGCGAAGCCGGTTCACCGGAACAGATCGTCCTCCGCCGGGCGCGGAAAGGCCCTCGCTCCCGGGCCGTCCTCGGCGATGACGAGGTGACCCAGCCCGGAGACGATTGCGCCGGGGACGCCTGAGTCCTTGTCGCGGACCAGGTCCGCGGCCGAGGCCAGCTCGTCGGCGAGGGCGACGTGCGTGGCCGTGAGCTTCCGGCCCTGCCGGTCGCGTTTCCCCCGCCAGTCGGCGAGCGGCGCCAGCCCCGCGCAGCCGATGGCCATATCGGCCTGGCCGACCCTCCAGGCGCGGCCGAAGCTGTCGCCGATCACGACCGCCGGGGCCGCACCCGACGCCGCGGCGATCTCACGGCGCAGCCGCCGCGCGGAGGCGTCGCCGTCCTCGGGTAGAAGCGAGACCAGACCGTCGGCGAGGTTCGAGGAGTCGATTCCGGCGTTCGCGCACACCCAGCCGCCGTTCGTCTCCGTGATCAAGACGCCGCGCTCGGCCCGGACGATCCGCCGGCTCTCCACCAGCGCCAGTTCCACCAGCGCCGGGTCCTTGTCGAGCTGCGCGGCGACGGCGAGGGCGCGCTCGCCCGGCTCGACATCCGCGAGGCGGCGGACACGTCCCTCCACCTTGGAGACGGCCTTCTGGGAGATCGCCACGATCTCATCGCCGGCCGGCTCGGCGGCCTCGGCGATCAGCCGCCCCAGCTCGTCGCCCTCGCCCAGCTCAGGAAGCCCGATGAGGGGGCGGATCCGCAGCTCGCGCGCGGCTCCCATGTTCCGCGCAACCCGTTCGCCGTGAGTCAGGCCGCCGCCTGCTGGGCGCGGTCGCCGAGCTGCCAGAGCACCTTGGCGGTCCGGGGCGCCGGCTGCGGGTCGAGCAGCAGGCGGTCCCGCAGGAGCGTGAAGTCCTCCGGGGTGTCGAGATCGACAGCCAGGGATTCGACCGCCTCGAGCGCGAAGCTCTGGCCGGTCGCACGTGCCCGGCTCACGTGCCTCGCGCAGCTGTCCGGGCCGAATGCGGGAAGGAAGAGGTCCGGAGGATTGAGCATCAGGGCGTTCGTGCCGGTGCCGTGCCGGTCCGGGACGATCAGCGCGGTCCGCGGGGAGCGGCCGAGGTGCGCGTCGAGCTCCTCGGTGTCCAGGATCGGGCAGTCGACCGGCAGCATCGCCACCCGCTGGGCCCCGTCGGCCATCGCGGCGCGGGCGCCCGCGGCCGCCGCTTCGGCATGTCCCTCGTCGCGCTCCTCCACGAGCACCTTGTGGCCGAACCAGCCCGCCTGCCTCGCCACCGAGGCATCCGAGGTGACGATCAGGACGTCGTCGATGCGGCGGCTGCGGGGCAGCTTCACGATCAGGTCGAGAAAGAGGGCCTCGGCCAACTGCGTGCGCTCAGCCTCGCTGAGCAGCCCATTGAGCCGCCCGTTGGCGGACGAGAACCCCTTCACCGGAACGATCGCGGTCGTATGCAATTGGCTGGATTCCGTCCCCACGGAGGTCAGGCTACCGATTAACCGACTGCTTATGCCCCACCTTGCGGGTTTTTATTCCTGGCCGGCGGCAAGTGTCGAGGCGAACTCGAGGCTCCGCTCCGCCAGCCCCCGCCTGCCCTCACGACCCTCCATCAGGGTGGGGCAGCTCAGCACGCGCAGTCCTGCGGGCGGAGGATCCGGATCCTCGGGATCGCAGATCATGCCGTCGATCAGGCCCTCGTAGAGCGAGGCGACGCCCGCGGCCGTGGAGGGGCGTCCAATCGCGTGCATGAAGAGGTCCGTGGGGCCCTTCACCACCTGACCTCCGACGTAGGGGCTGACCGCGACCACCGGCGCCCCGGCCCCCGCAATGGCCTCGCGCACCGCCGGCATGGAGACGATCGGCCCGATCGAGATCACGGGATTGGAAGGCCCGATCACGATCGCATCCGCTCCAGCGATGGCGGACAGAACCTCCGGTGTGGGGCTGGCATCGGCGATTCCGTCGAGCTCGATGCTCTCGACCGGCGCCGCGGCATGCTCAGCGACCAGGTATCGCTGGAGGTCGCGCCACCCATCGGCGGTCCTGACGCGGGTCCGAACCGGCTCCTCGCACATCGGCAGGACCGCCCCCCGTACGCCCAGGGCTCGCGCGATCTGTGCCTGTGCGTCCGTGCGCCGGCCGCCCTCGGAAACGAAGACCCGACGGTAGAGGCAGGTGGCGAGGTCGCCGTCGGAAAGACGGAACCAGTCGGGGACTCCGAGCCTGACCAGGCGGTCGAACACGGTGAACGAGTCCCCCTTGATGCCCCATCCCCGGTCCTCGTCGATCTCGCCGCTGAGCCAGTACGTGATCAGGTCCGGATCGGGCGAGACGTCGACCCCCACGATCTCGATGTCGTCGGCCGTGTTCGCCACCACGGAGAGGCCGGAGCCGAGCACATCCTGCATGCCGGCGGCCAGCTTCGCCCCCCCGGTGCCTCCCGCGAGGACCACGCAGCGGTTCACGTCGCTCACGCCCAGGGATCGCCCTCGGGCAGATCCGTGATCCTGATGCCGGCGGCGGCCTTGTAGCGGACATTGATCGAGATCAGCATCGGGGTCAGCGTCTCGACGATGCGGGCCATCTCGAGGGCGCCGGCGTTGACCGTTCGCAGCCCGTCGATCCGTTCGACCAATCGCGCGACCCGTGCCTTGTCGGCCTTGCGGTCGCCGCAGACCAGGATGTCCTCGTCCAGCGGGCCGCCCTCGGCCAGGCGCTTGGCGCTGACGGTGTGCAGGGCCGAGATCACGCTGACCCCGTCGGGGACCATCTCCTCCGCCTGCTGGGCGGCGGATCCCTGCCAGACGCCGAGGGTCCGCGCCGCCTTGCCGCTGACCGCGGCGGCCGTTGGAACCGTGCAGTCGACGAGGAGCTGGCCGGCCGAGAGAGCCTCCTTCAGGTTCGTCAAGGTCTCGGACTGCGCGCGGAACGGAACGGTCAGGAAGACGATCGGCCCCTGGGCCGCGGCCTTCCCGTTCTCGAGCCCCCGCACGTCGGCGCCCTCCACCGCGGTGCGGACGCGCTCGGCCGCCTCCTCGGCCCGTCCCGCATCGCGCGAGCCGATGACGATGGCCTCGCCGGCCCGCGCCCAGCGCAGGGCGAGGCCGTAGCCGAGTGCCCCGGTCCCACCGATGATCGGAATTGGGTCTGCCACCGGCGAGCAAGCTACAGGGCGCCAGGAATAGGCTGCCTGGCGCTGTGAGACTCGAGGGGCGAAAGGCATTGGTCACCGGCGGCGGCAGCGGTATCGGCGCCGCAATCGCGCGCCGCCTTGCCGCGGAGGGCGCGGAGGTCACGATCGGGGACCTGAATCTCGAGGGCGCTACCGAGGTCGCCGGCGAGATCTCGGGCCTGCCGATCGAGATGGACGTCACTGACCTGGGCTCCGCCCAGGCGGCCGTCGACAGCGCGGGCAAGCCGCTGGACATCCTGGTCAACAACGCCGGTACCGACGAGTTCGGGTTCTTCCAGGAGACCACGCCGGAGCAGTGGGAGAAGGTGATTGCGGTGAACCTGAAGGGCGTCCTGCACTGCACGTACGCCGCCCTGCCCGGGATGCAGGGGGCGGGGTATGGCCGGATCGTCAACATCGCCTCGGAGGCAGGTCGCGTCGGCTCCAAGGGGTCGGCCGTCTACTCGGCCGCCAAGGGGGGCGTGATCGCCTTCACGAAGGTGATCGCTCGGGAGAACGCCCGCTTCCAGGTCAACGCGAACGCGATCGCGCCCGGGCCGATCGAGACCCCGCTGCTGATGCAGGCGATGGAACTCGGCGAGATCGGCGAGAAGCTGATCGAGAACATGAAGGCCGGGACGCAGCTCAGGAGGCTCGGCCAGCCGGAGGAGGTCGCCGCTGCGGTCGCCTTCCTCGCCTCGGAGGACGCCTCCTACGTCACGGGGGAGTGCCTCGGGGTCTCCGGCGGGATGGGGATGGTGGGGTGATTCGCGTAGCCCCCGGAAGTGAGGCTGGGGAGGCGAAGCGTTGATCGAACCTGGGGTCGAGCGCACCGACGAGTTCGTCGTCGAAGGGCCGCTGCTGACCGACGTCGGCGGCACGATCGGCGCGAGCGTCCTCTCGACGCCGGGGATGATCGGGATGATCGAGCGCAACGCCGCGATCCTGGCCCTCGAGCATCTGGGCGAGGGCAAGGCGACGGTTGGGTTCGAGGTCTGCGTCAAGCACGTCGCCGCGGCGGCGGAGGGGCAGACCTGCACCGCCCACGCGAAGCTCCGCGAGGTCGAGGACGGGCGCAAGCTCCGCTTCGACGTCGAGGTCAAGGAGAGCGACCGGACGATCGGCGTCGGCACCCATGAGCGTCGCGTGATCGAGATCGGCTCGGTCACCGGCGATCAGGGCCAGTAGCGGCTCGAAGCTAGGCTGGGAGTCATGGCCGAGGCGCTGCCTCAATCCGCCCGCATCCGCGAGGTCGGCCCCCGCGACGGGTTCCAGAACGAGCCCGAGGTGATCCCCACCGAGGAGAAGATCCGCCTGATCGGCCTGTTGGGGGAGACCGGGTTGCAGCGGATCGAGCTCACCTCGTTCGTGCGCCGCGATGTGATTCCCCAGCTGGCCGACGCCGCAGAGGTCCTGACGCGCTTCGAGCCGGCTGAGGGGGTCGCCTACTCCGTCCTGATCCCCAACCGGAGGGGGCTCGAGAACGCCCTCGAGTTCCGCGACCGCTTCCAGGAGTCCAACTTCTTCCTCTCGGCCTCGGAGACCCACAACCGGAAGAACGTGAACCGGTCGATCGACGAGTCGCTGGCCGACCTGGAGGGGACGATCTCCGCCGCCCGCGCTGCCGGACTGCGCTGCGAGGGCGTGATCTCGACCAGCTTCGGCTGCCCGTACGAGGGAGAGGTGCCGGCGGACCGCGTCTTCGAGATCGCGGAGAGGCTCGTCGCCTTTGGCTGCGAGGAGATCGCCTTCGGAGACACGACCGGGATGGCCAACCCCCGCCAGGTCGGCGACTTCTTCGACGCCGCTCGCAAGCGGCTCTCCGGAGTCGAGCTGACGGCCCACTTCCACAACACGAGGGGGCAGGGCCTGGCGAACGTGCTGGCGGCGCTCGAGCAGGGGATCGACTCGTTCGAGAGCTCGTTCGGCGAGCTCGGCGGGTGCCCGGTCCCCCCGGGATCCACCGGGAACATCTCGACCGAGGACCTGATCTCGATGCTGGAGGAGATGGGAGTCGGGACCGGAGTCGACCTCGCGAAGCTGATTGCGGCGTCCTCGGAGGCTCAGAAGGTTCTCGGCCGACCTCTCGGCGCGCATCTCCTCAGCGCCGGCCCGATCGACTGGCAGCCGGAAGGCGGTTCGGGCTCCTAGGCGAGCGCCGGTATAGGGTTGTCCTCATGCAGAGCGACCTGTTTCGCCAGGCGGCGGAGGCCAAGGACTTCTCGGCGATCGATGAGCTCTTTTCCGAGGACGTCGCCTTCCGTAGCCCCGTGGTCTTCAAGCCGTACGAGGGCCGCGACGCGGTTGCGATGCTGCTCGGCGCCGTCTCGCAGGTCTTCGAGGACTTCCGCTACACCGATCAAATCGAGACCGGCGACGCCGCTGCGCTCGCGTTCAGCGCGCGAGTCGGCGACCGCGAGCTCGATGGCATCGACTTCCTCCATTTCGGATCCGACGGGCGGATCAGTCGCATGGAGGTGTTCGTCCGGCCGATGAGCGGCGTCAACGCGCTCGCCGAGGCGATGCAGAGGAAGCTCGAGGAGGCCGGGGCGGCCTAGCCCGAGGCGGCTCTACCTGCAGCTCGCGCCCGAGCAGGTCTGCAGGCGCTCGAGGTCGGTCTTGAGCGAGGCCTTCAGCGAGGCGAGCCCGGGGTCGTCGGCCACGCTGTCCAGCTGGTACGGATCGTCGTCAAGGTTGTAGAGCTCGTCCTCACCGTCGGAATAGACGTTGTAGGACCAGGGGCCGCGGCGAACTCCGAAGCTGCCGATGTCGAAGCTCTCGAAGAGCAGTGTCCGGTTGTTCGCCACGTTCGGATCACGCGTCAAGGGCAGCAGGTCGATGCCGTCCATGACCCGGCCCGGGCGCGCCTTGGTGAGGGCGACGATGGTGGGTGCGATGTCGATGTTCGCGACCAACTGATCCCGGGTGACGTTCTGGGGCACGCCGGGTCCGCGGATGATCAGGGGGACGCGCTCACCCTCCTCGTAGAGGTAGTCCTTGAACTCGATCCGGTGCGCGCCGAGCTCGAGTCCGTTGTCCGAGGTGAAGATGAAGAAGGTCTTGCGCTTGTCGCCGTACTTGCGGATCAGCCCGACGATCTTCTTGATCTCGTCATCGACGGAGAGCAGGCTCTCCAGGCGGCCGCGGTAGCGGCGGTCGATGTCCGCCTTCTCCTGTTCGCTGAGCCGCGGGATGTCCCGGATCTGCTTGGGCTTGTCCGAGACATCCGGCTCGTCGAAGTTGGGGGGTCGCGGCGCCGGGATGTCGCCGAACCGGCCGAGGTAAGTCGGCGCGGGCTCCGGGTCACGCGTCGACCAGACGGGCGTGCCCTTCTCGCCATGCGGGTTGTTGGGGTTGTAATAGAGGAAGAAGGGCTTGGGACTGGGCGCCCATTGCTTGAGCAGGCCGTTGACCTTGGCGCCGAGGACGTAGTCGATGTAGTTGGCGGGCTTGCGCGGGTAGTTACGGACCTTGCCGTTCTCGTTCAGCTTGAAGCCGTAGCGCTTCTGCTCGGTTCCGCCCGTGAGCCCGAACCACTGTTTCCACCCGGGGGGCACTTGCCGGGGGTCGATCACCCCGTAGCCGTTCAGGTACTTGCCGACCATCGCGGTCCGGTACTTCGCTCTCTTCAGCCAGACCGCCAGGGTGTTCGAGCTGTCCAGGTCCGTGAAGCGCTGGTCGGTCAGCACGCCGTGGTTGTGCGCGTACTGGCCGGTGAGCTGGGTGGCCCGGGACGGGCAGCAGAGGGGAAAGGAGGCGTAGCTGTTGCGGAAGCTCGTGCCTCGGGCGCCGAGCAGCGCGAGTGTCTTCTGCATCACGAACATGTCCGTGACGTTCATGTCGTCGGTGTCGATCAGGATCACGTTCGGCCGCTTCTGCTTCGCGTTCTTCCTGCGCAGCGCCGCCTTGTTCTGCCGGCGCTTCTCCTGCGCGGCCTGGCACTTCGCGTTGCAGGTCGCAGCCTGGCGGGCGGAAGACGCGGTCGCCTCAGCGGTCTCGGCCGAGGACGTGCCGAGTGCGGCCGCCGCAGCCCAGGCGAGGAGTGTCGCCGCGAGCACGGCAAGCGAGAACGCTGCTCTGTATGGCCTCCCGTTAGGCATCGGAGAAGAAACCCATGACCGCCCTGGCGGTTGCGGCCCCGGGGAGCCGCGAACGGTAGAGGAACGTATGCTCACCCCCGCCAGACGTCATCAACCGGGTTGCGCTCGTGCGCGCCCTCACATCATCGGAGGAACGAAACGAATATGGCGATCAGCAAGGTCGGTGTCCTGGGCTGCGGGATCATGGGCCACGGGATCTCCCAGATCTGCGCCCAGGCGGGATGGGACGTCGTCGTGCGGGAGATCGATCAGGGACAGCTGGACAAGGGCATGGGCAAGATCGAGAAGCAGCTCGGCCGCGCGGTCGAGAAGGACAAGATGGAGCAGTCCGAGGCGGATGCGGTGCTCGCCCGGATCAAACCCACCCTCGACTACGCGGACCTGGCCGACTCGGATCTCGTCATCGAGGCGATCACCGAGGACCTCGACCTGAAGCTCGAGATGTGGCGTGAGCTCGACGGGATCGTCAAGGACGACGCCTATCTGGCTACGAACACCTCATCGCTCCCCGTCGCCACCCAGGCCGAGGCGACCAAGCGCCCCGAGCGGATGATCGGGCTGCACTTCTTCAACCCGCCACAGGTGATGCCGCTGCTCGAGGTGGTGCGGGCGGAGAAGTCGGCCGACGAGGCCGTCGACCTCGGCTTCGAGGTCGGGGAGAAGCTGGGCAAGACCACGGTGGCCGCGGGTGACAACCGGGGCTTCATCGTCAACCGGCTCCTCGTCCCGTACATGCTGGACGCGATGCGCGCGCACGAGCAGGGCGTCGGGTCGATCCAGGACATCGACACGGGGATGATGGCCGGCGCCAGCCATCCGATGGGACCTCTCACGCTGGCCGATTTCGTCGGCCTCGACACGCTCGCCGCGATCGCCGACGTGATGGCCGACGCCTACGGCGAGGAGCGCTTCGCGGCGCCCCGGAGCCTCACGGAGAAGGTCGACGCCGGGGACTTCGGGCGGAAGTCCGGGCGCGGGTTCTACGATTACTCGGGCGATCAGCCCGTCCCGGTGGATTCCGGGAGCTAGCCAGGCCGGCTCAAGGAGGGTTCGAGCATGGGAGTGGATCAGACCAGCCTCGACCGAATCAGGAACGCCACCTTCCCCTCCTCGCGGAGGGGATACGACAAGCACGAGGTCGAGAAGTTCCTGGGCCGTCTCGCCGATTGGCTGGAGACGGGCGGCGGGGACGAGTCGCGCTCCGATGTCGTGAAGAAGGAGCTCCAGCGGGTCGGCGAGCGGACCGGGGCGATTCTCGCCCAGGCCGAGGACAGCGCGCAGCAGATACGCGCCGAGGCGGAGGAGGAGGCCCGCGGCACGATCAACAGCGCGAACCTGCAGGCGACGGAGGCCCGGGCCGAGGCGGACAATTACGTGACGGAGACGCGGGCCTCGGCGGACAGACAGGCTCGCGAGGCGATCGAGCAGGCCCAGGCGCAGGCCCGCCGGATCGTCGAGGAGGCCAACCAGCGGCGGGAGGACATGGAGGCGCTGATCGGCGATTTGGTCCGCCGCCGGGAGGACGTGATCTCGGACACCGAGCAGCTCTCGCGGAAGCTGGCCGATGCCGTCGAGCAGCATCGCTCTGAGGAGCTGCAGATGCCGGAACCGCTGCCCGATCCTGTGGACGAGGGCGCGGCCGAGACGCGGGGCGAGCCGGAGTCCGACGAGATGACGACCGAGCCGGAGTCCGAGGAAATGCCGACCGAGCCGGAGTCCGACGAGCTGCCGATCGAGCCGGAATCCGAGGAGACGCGGGTCGCCGCGGCGTCGCAGGAGACCCAGGAGCACTCGATCACCACCGGGCGAGATGCTCCGTCCGATCCGCAGGAGACCGAGGAGCATGAGACCTCGCAGCAGACGCGGCCGGAGCATCAGGACCTGAGGACCTAGTCGTCGTGAGCGATGTCAGGGAGGCCCTCGACGCGGCACTGGAGGGCGGGCCCGAGCGGCACCGGAAGAAGGTCGCGGAGCAGCAGAAGCTGCCCGTGCGTGAGCGCGTGGCGCGGCTGCTCGACCAGGATTCCCTTGCGGAGGAGGGCCTGCTCGCCAACTGGGAGCAGGAGGGGCTCGGCGCCGACGGGGTCGTGACCGGGATGGGCACCGTTGGCGGCCGGCCCGTCGCTCTGATGGCGAATGACCCCGCGGTGAAGGCGGGGTCGTGGGGTCCCAAGACCGTCGAGAAGATCCTGCGCATCCAGGAGCGGGCGCTCGCGCACCAGGTGCCGATCGTCTACCTCGTCGACTCGGCCGGGGCGAGGATCACGGACCAGGTGCGAATGTTCCCCGGCCGTCGCGGCGCGGGTCACATCTTCCACACCCAGGTTCGGCTCTCCGGGCAGGTGCCGCAGGTCTGTCTGCTGTTCGGGCCGAGCGCCGCGGGCGGCGCCTACATCCCCGCCTTCTGCGACGTCGTGATCATGCGCGACGGCAACGCGTCGATGTACCTGGGCTCGCCGCGGATGGCCGAGATGGTGATCGGCGAGAAGGTGTCGCTCGAGGAGATGGGCGGCGCGCGCATGCACACCTCGGTCTCGGGGTGTGGCCACTTCCTGAGCGAGACCGACGAGGACGCGATCGATCTCGCCCGTCGCTACCTGTCCTACATGCCGGCGAATTGGCGGGAGGACCCGCCGGCGGCACCGCCCGCGGAGCCGGGGGAGAGCTCCTCGGTTTCGGAGATCGTGCCCGACAACGAGAAGGACCCCTTCGACGTCAATGACCTGATCCGCTCCGTCGTCGATGCCGACTCGTTCCTCGAGGTCCACGACCGCTGGGCGAAGGAGGTCGTGGTCGGCTATGCGCGTCTGGACGGGCGGGTGATCGGGATCGTGGCCAACCAGCCGAAGGTGAAGGGGGGCGTGCTGTTCGTCGACTCGGCCGACAAGGCGGCGCGCTTCATCATGACCTGCAACGCCTTCAACGTGCCCCTGCTCTTCCTTGCGGACGTGCCGGGGTTCATGATCGGCAAGGAGGTCGAGCGCCAGGGGATCATCCGCCATGGCGCGAAGATGATCAGCGCGGTTTCGGAGGCGACCGTTCCGAAGATCTCGGTCGTCGTCCGCAAGGCCTACGGCGCGGGGCTCTACGCGATGGCGGGGCCGGCTTTCGAGCCGGACTCGTGCCTGGCGTTCCCGCAGGCACAGATCGCGGTGATGGGGCCCGAGGCGGCGATCAACGCCGTCTTCTTCAACCAGATCCAGGAGATCGAGGACCCCGAGGAGCGGGAGAGGTTCGTCCGGGAGAAGCGCGAGGAGTACGCCGAGGACATCGACATCCTGCACCTCGCCTCCGAGCTCGTCGTCGACGCGGTGATCGAGCCGGACCGGCTGCGGGCGGAGCTGGTCAAGCGCTACGCGCTGTCAGCCTCGAAGGACCGGTCCTTCGCGGAGCGGCGCAATCCCATTACCCCGGCCTGAGCTGCGCGCCCGGCGTCGCCTGGGGAACCGACGAGCGACTCGCCGTCGGTGTCCCGGAGCTTCAGGCGGAAGTTCTCGACGCTCCCGCGGATCGTCACGACCGGGGTGCGGCGGCGAGGAGGCCGAGGGCGATCGCCGCCAGCGGGCTCGGGTGGATCAGGGCCGGCGAGCACTCAAGAGGGCCAGATAGGGCGGGACCGCGCTGTCCACGACCACCGCTTACGGGTCGCGGTCGCGGATGATCAGCGGGACTCAGAGCCGGCCGGCGAGCTCCGTGAAGTAGTCGAGCGAGCTCGGGTTGGCGAGCGAGTCGCGGCTCGCCGCCCTCTCGGGCGCCTCGCCCATCAGGATCCGCTTCACGGGGACCTCGAGCACCTTGCCGCTCAGCGTTCGCGGGACCTCCTTGATCTGGAAGATCTCGTTCGGCACGTGGCGAGGCGAGCACTGCTCGCGGATCCGCCGTTTGATCTCGGCGGCCAGGTCGTCGTCGAGGGTGGCGCCGTCCTCCAGGACGACGAACAGGGGCATCCAGCCCTCGGTCCCCTCCCGGTGAACGTCGACCACCAGGGAGTCGAGGACCTGGGGGACGGCGGAGACGGCGCGGTAGATCTCGCTCGTGCCCATGCGGATGCCGCCGCGGTTGATGGTCGAGTCGGAGCGGCCGTAGATGATCGCGGTGCCGCGGGAGGTGATCTCGATCCAGTCGCCGTGCCGCCAGATGCCCGGGTACATCTCGAAGTAGCTGGCCCGGTAGCGGGAACCGTCCTCGTCGCCCCAGAGGAAGACCGGCATCGAGGGCATCGGCTGGGTGATCACCAGCTCGCCGACCTCGTCGATCACCGCGCTGCCGTCCTCATCGAAGGCCTCGACGCTGGCGCCGAGGGCGCGCGCCTGGAGCTCGCCCCGGTAGACGGGGAGCAGGGGGACGCCGCCGACGAAGGCGGTGCAGAGGTCGGTGCCGCCGCTTGTCGAGAAGAGCCAGGTGTCCTCGCCGACGTGGTCGTAGACCCATTGGAAGCCCTCGGGTGAGAGCGGCGAGCCGGTGGAGCCGAGCGAGCGAAGGCGGGAGAGGTCGCGGCCGCTGCTCGGCTCGACGCCGTCCTTCATGCAGGCGGCGATGTAGGCGGCGCTGGTGCCGAAGCAGGTCGTGCCGGTGCGCTCGGCGAGATCCCAGAGGACGCCCATATCGGGGGTGGCCGGGTTGCCGTCGTAGAGGACGATCGATGCCGGAGTAAGGAGCGCACCGACCAGGAAGTTCCACATCATCCAGCCTGTCGTCGTGAACCAGAAGACGCGGTCCCCGGTCTTGGCGTCCAGGTGGAGGTAGCCCTTCTTGAGCTGCTCGAGCAGGATGCCGCCGTGGCCGTGAACGATCGCCTTGGGCAGCCCGGTGGTGCCCGAGGAGTAGAGGACCCAGAGCGGATGGTCGAAGGGGACGCGCTCGAAGGAGAGCTGGGCGCCCCGCCCGAGGTCGAGGAGCTGGTCCCAGGTCATGGGCTCGGCGACCCTCCTGCGCTCGGAGAGGATGGAGAGCTCCGGCGAGGCGCTCAGGTAGGGAACGATGACGATGCGCTCGAGACTGCGGATCTGCGCGGCGATCTCGGCGATCGTCTCGAGCCGGTCGAAGTCCTTGCCGCCGTAGCGGTAGCCGTCGACGCAGATCATGACCTTCGGCTCGATTTGCGCGAAGCGGTCGACGACGCTGCCCGGACCGAAGTCCGGTGAGCAGCTCGACCAGGTGGCGCCGAGGCTGGCCGCGGCGAGGAAGGCGATCACGGCCTCGGGCCCGTTCGGCAGGTAGGCGACCACACGATCGCCCTTGGTGACCCCCAGCGCGCGCAGGCCCTCGCGGACCGCCCCAACGCCCTCGCGCAGCTCACCCCAGCGCATGTCGCTGAGCTCGCGCAGCTCGGAGGCGTAGACGAGAGCGATCTCGTCGTCGGCCTTGCCGCGGAAGATGTGCTCGGCGTAGTTGAGCTCGGCGCCAGGGAACCAGGTCGCCCCCGGCATGGCTCGTTCGGGCAGGACCTCGTCGTATGGCTCGGGGACTCCGCCGACGGTCGTGCCCTCGCCGGCGCGGGAGGCCATCACCTCGAAGTGGTCCCAGATCGTCGTCCAGAACTCCTCGATCTCCGTGGTCGACCAGCGCCAGAGGGCGTGGTAGTCCTCGAAGTGGAGCTCGCGGGTGTCCGCGAGCCAGCGCATGTAGCGCGTCAGCGGGGAGTGCTCGACCATCTCGGCCGACGGCGCCCAGAGAACCTCGGGCTCGGTCGTCTTGCCGCCGATGGTGCTCTCCTCCATGACCTGATGCTTACACGCGCTCGGCGGTCGGGGCCCTCGTCGAGGCCGATGTGGGCACGCCGGCGGTGCGTCCCGCCTCGCGGTCGATCAGCCGCGACAGGGCGACAACGAAGTCCGTGGCATGGCGGAGGGCGGCGGAGTCCACATGCTCGGGGGTGTCCTCATGCGTGTGGTACCAGGGGGCGAGGTTGCCGTTCTCGTCGGTGGTGCGGAGGGTGATCGAGCGGAACTTGCGGATGCGTGGCGGGAGCGCGTCGTCGACGACCGGGTGACGGATGGGGATGGCCCGGCCGTCGGCTGCGCCCGCGCTCGCCAGGGCCTCCGCGAGCTCGACCAGTTCGCGGTCGTGGGGGACACTGATCACGGCGCCCTGGCTGATCTCGTAGGCGACCTGTCCGGCGGAGACGGAGTCGACGTTCAGGAAGTACGTGCGGGCACGGTCGAGTTGCTTGCGGCGGGAGCGGACGAAGGCGCGGCTGCCCTCGCAGAAGGACTCCTCGGACCCGGTCAGCACTATCCAGACGTCAAGGTGCTCCGGGGGGTCGGTGGTGAGCCCTTCCGCCGCGGAGAGAACGGCGGCGACGCCGGAGGCGTTGTCGTAGGCGCCGGGGACGATCTCCGAGAGCGCGATGTCGATCAGGAGGAAGGCGGCGACGATCAGGACGATCGTGGGGATCGCCTGGACGGCGTTGAGCCAGCTCGCGTCCAGGCCGGCCATGCGGGCGCCGAGTATGGGGAGGAGCGGGGCGAGGCCGAACCAGAAGAACACCCGGAACGGGCCGAGGCCGACGCGGGCGCGCTCCGGCAGCCGACGGATCCGCTTGGACCCCTTGGAGAAGATGTAGCCGGTGTGGGCCGCGTCGTAGTGCGCCATCAGGATGAGGCGGGCCGGCGCCTCGGGATGGGTGCCGGGGGAGACGACGTTCTGGGAGACGCGGCGGAAGAGCAGGGAGCGGACCAGGTACAGCCGGGTGTTCAGGTCGAAGTACGTCGAGGCGGCGGCGAACAGGACCAGGGCGAACCCGACCGCCGGCTGGACCGTCGCCAACAGGCTGCCGGCGATCCCGAGCGCGGCGTGGATCAGGTGGACCAGCGCGTACTGGGGATGCGAGAAGAACGGCTCGACGTCCGCTCGGCGGCCCATGCCCCTGAGCCGTGCCGCGAGCGCGCCCGCGGCTCGTCGCTCGGCGTCGGTGCCGGGCCCGCGCCCCTCGAAGGAGCACAGCTCCCGGATCACCTCCATGCGTCCCGCGTCGTCCACCGGCGGCGATTATCGCGGTGGCCGCCCTCTCGCGTTGCTGGTCGATGCGGCTTCTATCGTTGTTGGCGGGCCGGAGTGCTCAAACTGGTATAGAGGGCGGTCTCAAAAGCCGCTGTCCTTCGGGACGTGTGGGTTCGAATCCCACCTCCGGCATCTCACCGTTTGGGTCCGACGAATCGATCCAGGAGTGCAACCGATTCGCGACGGGCGATGGAAATGTTCTTCCAACCGTCGGATCGCCACTCGATCCCTAGCGTCTGGCAGTAGCGGCAGAAGATTTCGCGGATATCGGCTGAGTGGTTGCAGAAGAAGTAGCGCGGGTACCGGTACTCCTTGCCATTCACCGTGACCCGGTTGGTCACTCTGCAGCCGTCAGAGTGGATGAGTCCACGTAGTAGTCCCCGCGCCGCTTCATCCGCGATCGCCTTCTGCCATCCCGCGAGCCAGATCGAACGCGTGTGCTTCATTCCCGGTCCGTGCTGTGGGAAGAGACATGGCCAGATCTTCGAGTACGAGTAGACCTCGATGCATCCGACCCTTTCGATCCGATTGACCGTGCTGCTCGGGCAGACCGCTGTCATGGCTGCTCCACATTCGTCGATGACCCGGGGGTATTTCGCATCGAGAACCACGCGCAGCTTGAACACGCCGCGCCGCGCGCGGGAAATCGTGCCGTCTCCCAGATACAGCCCCAGCAGGTAGGCGTAGGTCCGTTGCGGCAACCCCACAAAGTCGTGTTGCGGGTGACCGCATTTGCTGCACGTATCCTCAGGGGGAACTCGAGAACCTCGAACACCTCGGCGTGGCGCCTTGCCGTGTCGCCAGTCGCGGACCGTTCCTCGCGGTATGCCGGTTCGGCGCGAGATCTCGCAGTCGTTGAGTCCCTGCCTGATCAGCGCCTGGACTCGGTGAACCTCCTCGATCGACCGCATGCCGAGAGCGTGGAGCGGCGGCCGGTCGGCAGCGATGCATCTTACGCATGAGCCCACGGCAACCGATGGGTGTTGTCACACAGTTGACCGCCTTTGGTATCCCCGCGCTTGAGATCCAGCGGTCCTGCAAGGCTTGGGGCATGTGCGGGCGGTACACGCTCACCGATCCGGATCCGCGGCTGCTGCGGTTCCGGTTCGGG
>DATIDP010000007.1:0-16148 GCA_035456265.1 Solirubrobacterales bacterium
ACCCAGGAGCTCGAGAAGGCCTTTGCCGAATACACCGGTTCCGGGTACTGCGTTGCGGTCTCGAGCTGCACGGCGGGCCTCCACCTCGCCATGCTGGGGGCCGGGCTCGGGCCCGGCGACGACGCCATCGTCCCCTCGATCACCTTCGTGGCGAGCGCCAACGCCGTCGCCTACACGGGCGCTCGACCCGCCTTCGCGGAGATCGCGGCGGTCGACCGCCCCTGGCTTTCGCCCGCCACGGCCGAGCTGGCGATCACGCCCGAAACCAAGGCGATCGTCGCCGTCTCCTACGGCGGCCATCCCGGTGAGATCGCGGGCCTTCGTGATCTCGCCGAGGACCGCGGCCTGGCGCTGATCGAGGATGCCGCCCATGGGTCCGGTTCGTGGCTCGGCGATCGCCACCTCGGCACCTTCGGCCTGGCTGGGGCGATCAGCTTCTCGGCGGGCAAGAATCTCGGCGTGGGTGAGGGCGGGGTCCTGCTCACGGACGACGATGAGCTCGCCGAGCGCGCCCGCCTTGCGCGCTGGCACGGAGTCACTCGCTCGATCTGGGAGCGACACCGTGGCAGCACGGACAGCTACGGCGTCTCGGGCCTGGGCTTCAACTACCGCATCGACGATGCGCGGGCGGCCCTCGCCCGCTCGCGCCTCAGCCGGCTCGACGACGACAACGGCCGGCGGGCCGCGATCGCGGCGACCTACCGAGACCAGCTTGGCGGGCTGGACGGTCTTTCGCTCCTTGCCCTCCCGCCGGCGTCCGCACGCGTCAGCAACAGCATGTTCGCCGTGGTCGTCGACGAGGGCGTCGATCGGGACGCCTTCCGTGACTCGCTGGCGGAGAACGGGATCCAGACCTCGGTCCACTTCTCGCCGGTGCACCGCTTCGATCTGTATGCCGGCAGCGGCGCCGAGTTGCCGGTCGCCGACGCCTTCGCGTCTCGCGCCGTCTCGCTGCCGATGTTCGCCGAGATGGAGGAGGGCCAGCAGGCCCAGGTGATCGGCGCGGTGAAGGAGGCGCTCGGCTAGTCGGGGGCCGCTAGGGCGCGGCCTGATACGCCGCGAACGAGGGCTTGTGATCGCCGGTGTAGCGGACGAGGCCCCAGTTGGCGCTTCCGGAGGACTCGGGCTCGTCGTCGAGCCGGTACCAGCCCAGGCCCGCCACATAGGGCACGCTGTTGACGAGCTGGTAGGCGGCGCTGACCCATTGCGCCTGCTCCTGATCGGAGACGTAGAAGCCGAGCCAGAAATGGGCGGGATGCCCCGAGAGCACGCTGTACTCGGAGAACCAGATCGGCGGCGCCTGGCGGCGGCGCTTTTTCTTCTTGCCCTTCTTCTTGGCGACGTGCGCGACGCCGTTCGCGGCGTGCGCGGAGGAACGACGGGCCTTCTTGTGCTTCTTCTTGCCGATGTACGCCTTCTTCAGCAGCTTGTGAATCGTGTCGGCGTCGCTCAGTCCGAGCAGGTTGTTGAGAGCGGGCTGCCGGATGTCGGGGAAGCGGCCCTCGAAGGGATTGTGGCCCCACCAGTCGAGCCGCGGCGGACGCTTCTTCTTACCCTTGCCGACCCTGGCCCAGCGGATGAACTCGGCCGGTGACACCGGAACGTTCGCGTTCAGCGTGTCCCCGCCGATCACGATGTTGGCCGGGCTCGCCTGCTTGAGGGCCACGTAGGCGAGGTCACAGAGCTGCGCGTACGCCCGCGGCCCGACCGGGCTGTGCTCCGGCATCGGCTGGAAGTTCGCGCCGTAGTTGACCTCGCCCCAGACCATCCAGTGATGCACCGTGGGATAGCGCTGGCTGATCGCGTACATGAAGTCGGCGTAGTCCTGCCTGTTGTCGGGTACCCACTGCCGGCCCTTGCCCCCGTTCGCCCAGGCCGGGGTCCCCTGGACCAGGACCGTCACGCTCATCCCGTACTGCGCCGCCTGCTGGATCGCCTGGTCGGCGTAGGTCGGCCATGCATACGCCGGGTCGTTGGGGTCCCGCGGGTTCGCCGGGCGGCGCGTGGCGACCCGGTCCCACGGGACCTGCATCTCGTAGTTGTCGGCCCCGAGCTGCTTGTACGTCGGGAACGCCGAGCAGGCCTTGCTGCCCGGGCAGTTGGAGTTGCCGGCGGGGTAGGTGACCGGGCCCCAGATCGCCTTCATGGCGGTGGCGCCGGCGCTCGGCGCGCAGGCCAAAGCCAGGGCGCCCGCCAGGCACAGGGGTAGGAGTAGCCTGCGCGCCGGTCGCACTTAGGGGGCAGCCGCGTAGGCGTCGAAGGACGGCTTCCTTGCCCCGTTGGCCGTCAGCAGGCCCCAGGCCGCTCCAGCGTGCCCGTTGTCGGCCTCGTCCTCGAGGCGGTACCAGCCCAGAGCCTTCACGTACTTCGCCTTCCGGAGCATCCGGTAGGCGGCGGTGATGAAGGCGGCCTGTTGCTGGGGAGTCACGTGGAATCCGCCGAACAGATTGGGGCTTGCCTCGGACAGCACGGTCCACTCCGAGAGCCACAGTCGCGGGACCTTCACCTTCTTGGACACTCGCGCCTTCCTGCCCTTGCCCTTGGTTTTCACGCCGTAAGCCGCCTGGATCTCCCGGTACAGGGTGTCGACGTCGTTCAGCCCGCGGAACTGACCGATCGGCTTCTTCTTGAGGTTGGGGAACCGACCGTCGAAGGGGTTGTGGCCCCAGAGATCCATCCGCGGCGGTCGCGCCTTCTTGCCCTTGCCGACGCGCAGCCACCTGACGAATTTCGGGGTCGAGACGGGGCCGCCCCCGTTCAGTGTCATTCCCCCGATCACGATGTTCGCCCGGCTCGCCTGCTTCAGCGCCACATAGGCGAGATCGAGCAGCTTCGCGTAGGTGCGCGGGCCGACCCTGCTGTTCGGGGGCATCGGCTGGAAGTTGATCCCGTAACTCGGCTCGCCCCAGATCTCCCAGAGGTGGATCGACGGGTAGCGCCTGCTGAGCGCATACATGAAGTCGGCGTAGTCCTGAGGGTTCGTCGGCGCCCAGGCGCGGGAGCGGCCGCCGTTGGCCCACGAGGGCGTCCCCTCGACCAGGACGGCGAGGCTGATGCCGTATTGGGCGGCCTGCTGCACGTCGAAGTCGGCGAAGCTCGGCCAGCGGTAGGCGGGGTCGTTGGGGTCCCGCGGGTTCGCGGGCCTCGAGAGGGCGACCATGTCCCAGGGGATCTGGAACTGATAGTTGGTGGCGCCGAGCTGCTTGTAGACCGGAAAGGCCGAGCAGGGCGTCGGACCGGTCGGGCAGTTCGCGTCCCCGACCGGGAAAGTCGATGGACCCCAGATAGATTTCTCAGCGGCCTGAGCAGCCGAACCCGAGGCAAGGATGAGCGTGGCCGCGAGGCCGAGAAGAACGATGAGCCGACGCATGCAGTGGGAGAACATACGGGAAGGTCCCGAGTTGCGGTGCAGGTAGCCATCCTGCTCCACAAAACAGTTGTCCACGACGGCCGGGTCCTCCGCGAGGCCGGCGCTCTCGCCGACGCCGGGCACGACGTGGTGGTCGTCCATTTGCCGAGTGGGGACGAGGCGGAGGTCCCCGGCGGCTTCCGCCTGCGCTCCGCCACGCCCCCGAAGTGGACCCGCGGGCTGCCGCGGATGCTCTGGCGGGTCATCGCCCTCGGCTCGATCGGGCTCGGAGCGAGGGCGGAACGGCCGGACGTCGTTCATGCGAACGACATCGCGATGCTGATCCCTGGCTACTTCGCCGCCAGGCTGAGCGGCGCCAGGCTCGTCTACGACACGCACGAGTACGCGGTCGGGGTGCCCTACCGCAAGGCCATCTGGTCGTGGCTGGCCGCGACGATCGAGCGCCTCCTGATCGGCCGCTGCGACGCCGTGATCACAGTCTCCGATGGCATCGCCGAACGGCTCCAGGACCGCTACGGGCTGAGGAAGCGCCCGACGGTGGTGAGAAACGTTCCCGACCTGCCACCGCCGGGCGAGGCACCGGACCTGCGCGGGGAGATGGGGATCGGCTCCGCCCCTCTCGTGCTGCATCAGGGGGCCGTGGCCGAGGGCCGCGGCGGCGGCAACCTGGTCCGGGCCGTGGCGAGCATGGATTCCGCCCACCTGCTCTTCCTGGGAGCGGACGGCGCCTTCGCCGAGGGACTGCGCCGGCTAGGCAGCGAGGCCGGCCTCGACGGCCGGCTTCACTTTCACCCGCCGGTGCCCCTGGCCGAGCTTCTCTCCTACACGACGCAGGCCGACGTGGGCGTCTCGCTGCTCGAGGACACCTGCGAGAACCACCGGCTGGCGCTGCCCAACAAGCTCTTCGAGTACCTGGCCGCCGACCTGCCGGTCGTGGTCAGCGATCTGCCCGAGATGAGGCGCCTCGTGACCGTGCGCCGCGTGGGCTGGGTGACCGACTCCGGCGACCCGGCGGACATCGCCCGCGTGCTCGCTGAAGCGCTGGAGGAGCGCGACGACGACGCGCTCCACAAGCGGGTGCGCGCCGCGGCGGCCGAGCTCAACTGGCCACACGAGCGATCGAGGCTGACCGACCTATACGCGAGCCTTGTGCCGTGACGATCCCGCTGTTCGCAAGCCGGGGGGCGCTGGAGCCCCTGCTGCCCGAGATCGCCGAGCGCCAGCGCGCGGTTCTGGAGAGCGGCCGCTACATCCTCGGCCCTGAGGTCGAGGCCTTCGAGTCCGAGTTCGCCGCCTACGTGGGCTCCGAGCACTGCGTCGGCCTGGCCAACGGCACCGACGCAATCGAGATCGGGCTCCGCGCGCTGGGCGTCGCTCCCGGGGACGAGGTGGTCGTGCCCGCCTTCACCTTCTTCGCCACCGCCGAGGCCGTGGTCGCGATGGGCGCGACGCCGGTCTTCTGCGACGTCGACCCGGCGACCTGGTGCATGACCCCGGCGACGGCGGAGCCGGTGATCACCGAGCAGACCCGGGCCCTGATCCCGGTGCACATCTTCGGAAATCCGGCACCCGTCCCGGAGCTGCTCGAGCTGGCTCAGTCGCGTGGAATCCGCGTGCTCGAGGACGCCGCCCAGGCGCACGGAGCGGAGCTCGACGGCCGGCTGGCCGGTGCCCTCGGTCACGCCGCCGCCTTCAGCTTCTTCCCCTCGAAGAACCTCGGCGGCTTCGGCGACGGTGGAGCCCTGACCACCGACGACAGCGAGGTGGCGGAGGCCGCCAGGCTGCTGCGCACCCGGGGCTCGAAGGACAAGAGGACGTTCACGCAGGTCGGCTTCAACTCTCGCCTCGACGAGCTCCAGGCGGCGGCCCTCCGCGTGCTGCTGCCTCACCTCCCCGACTGGATCGAGGCGCGCCGCCGGGCGGCGGCCGCATACCTCGAGGCCGGGCTCGGTGGCCTCGCTCGGATCCAGAGCGAGACGGAGGGCGCGCGATCCGCCTGGCACATCCTCGCCATCGCCTCCGAGGCGCGCGACCGCCTCGCCGAGGCTCTCGGGGACGCCGGCATCGGGGCGCGTCCCTATTACGAGACGCCCCTCTACCGGCAGCCCGCTCTCGAGCGCTGGGCGCCGGCAAAGCCCCTCGCCGAGACCGAACGGATCTGCTCGGGCATCCTGGCGCTGCCGATGGGCGCCGCCCTTCCGGACGACGCGCCGGCGGAGGTCATCGCCGCAATCCGGTCCGCCGGGAGCAGATCAGGCCGGGGCGGGCGTCCCTTCGGCGCTAGCCCGACGCGCTGAGACGCTCGCGCGCCACCCGGGGGCCATCGTGCTCGAGCGCGAACACGACCACGTCGTCGGGCTCCGAGCAGTGGCCCACCGCAGCCCGACCCGGCGCGACGGCGATCGCCGTCCCCACGGGTGTGGGGCTGCGCAGGATCTCGGCGATCACCAGGCTGTTGGCGACCACCACGCTCGACCCGATCGCGTCGCTGTAGACCTCGGCCCGCGCGCGCTCCCAGCGCCGGTCCTTCGTGGGGCGGGCGAACACCGGTACCAAGAGCAGCGATACGCCGTGGGCATGTAGGACACCGGCGAACGCGTGCAATCGGGCCAGGTCCTCACAGACCAGAATCGCCAGCCGGGCTCCGCCTGCCTCCACCACGCACACCCGCTCACCCCGGCTCAGGTCCTCGTCGATCGGGGCGGTCATGCGATCGGCCAGCCCCCACAGCTCCAGGTCCTGCTCCGAGAAGTTGAACGGGTGAACCTTGCGCTGCCGGACGAGTACCTCCCCCGTCCGGGCGTCGAGCATGACCGCCTCGTTCGTCGGTGGGGACGAGCCGTCCAGGTTGCCGCTGCCCGCCACGACCAGGCGCAGCCGGCTCCTACCTGCGCCCTCACGTTCCGACAGCGCGGTCTGCCAGCGCTCGAGGAGCGCCCGGGAAAGGCAGAGCTCGGGTGCGATGCCGATGGCCACGTCATGCTCGTCCCAGGCCGCGATCACCTTCTCAACCCGGGCGCCGGTGAGCTCGCGATCCGCGGGACGTATCCGGTAGAAGCGCAGTCCCGAGCGCTCCTCCACCTCCCATTCGAGCTCGTCCGGCGCCCGGATCATCGGCGCTGTGGCCACGCGGAGCCCGGCTTCCCGCTCGGGCCGGGTCAGCCGGGAACGGGTCGGCAGGGTGACGTGGTCGCAGCCGTCCCACTCGACGGCGTTGACGCGCACGACCGAGCCGAATGCGTCGGCCATGTCGTCCGGTAGCTGGCCGCGGCGGCCGGGGCGGGCGAGGCGGGGCAGCAGAGCCCCGGGATGGGCGCCGGAGTCAAGGCGGCCCGACTCCGCGTAGCGGAGCGCGCACTCGGTGAGAGCGGGCGGGGCCGCCGCGCCAATCAGCGGGTTGGCGTGGGCGAGGGCGGCGTCCAGACCGAGCAGGACGGCAAAGGCCGGACGGCCGCCATCGGGGGCCTCTACCTGCTCACCGTCGAGCGCCGCCCGCTCGACCAGGGCTGCGGTGGCCGCGACCTCCGGATCGCACATCCAGCCCTCGCCCTCAGCACGGAACTGCGAAGGCTCGAGCCGGTCGAACAGCGCGCAGAAGAGGTCGGCGTAGTCCTCGATCACACTTGACAAATACTTGACATCCAGTTGCTAGACTGTCGGCATGGCCACGAGCACCGTAGACAACCCGAGGGCCGAGGCGCTGGTGGGGCGGATCGCGAGAGTCGACGCCGACACCGCCCGCCTCGAGGCCGTCGCACTCGGCCTCGTCGACGCCCTTCTCGAAGCTGACGACGAGACCCTCAGCGCCTCCCTGCATGCCCTTCGCGACGCTCGCGCCCAAGCCGATGGCGACCAGCAGCTGATCGGCTGGCTCGATGCGGCCATCGCCTTCGCATCCTGGGGACTCGAGCGGGTGCCCTCGGGAGCGCCCGTGGCCGATGGAACGCAGGCGCACGATTTCCTTCGCGTGCTCGACGAATCCCCCCGGCTGGCAAGCTCGGAGCTGCGCCGGCTGCTCGAGGTCGACGAGACGCAGGTGAGCCGCACAGGCCGCCGGCTTCTCGAAAGCGGTCTCGTCACCCGGCGCAAGGTCGGACGCCAGGCGTTCTGGCAGTTGACCCCTCGGGGGCGGCGAACCCTCGAGGAGCCGTCCGTCGCGACGCGACCGCCCACTTCGGATTTCTGGCAGGCCGCCCTCCGCCGCGGCTTCGAGGCGGCGTATGGAGACGAGCCGGGCGAGCCCCGCGAGGTCGATCCAACGCGCGAGCGAGTCGTCGAAACCACAGTCGAGCTGCACACGAGCCGGGGTATCCAGGCGACCACTTGGGCGGAGATCGCCGAGAAGTCCCGGGTGCCGGTAGAGACCGTGAAGGAGCTGTTTCCGACGCAGGACGAGCTGGTCAGAAGCTGCGGCGCGCACATCATGGAGAGCCTGCAGCTGCCACCGATCGACCGCGCGCCCGAGGTCTTCACCGGCGCGTCGTCGGAGACCGAGCGCGTTCGCCGTATGGTCGAGACGTTCTTCGCTGCCTACGAGCGTGGAGGGGAGGGCATCGCGGCGGGGCGCCGTGAGCGCAAGGAGGTCCCGGCGGTCGATGAATCGCTGCAGGCGCTCGACGACTCGTTCGACGCCGTCGTCGTCGAGGCACTGCGGCCGTTGAGCGCGGACAGCTCGTGGGTCGCTTCCCTGAGAGCGCTCACTGACCTCGAGGTGTGGCGAACTCTCCGCGATCAGGGGGCGACGCCGGCAGGGGCGGTTGACCGGGCGAGTGAAGCGGTCGAGCGCTGGCTCGAGGCGCGACCGGCGCGCTGACCCGGCAGCGGCATGCGCCGTTCGATGCGCTGAAGCTAGCGCCGGCGCTCGAGCAGCTCGTCGTCGCGGACGTCCCGAAGCTCGCGCGCGGGTACGCCTACGACCACCTTGCGCGGCGGGACGTCGTCGACGACCACGGCTCCCGCCCCGATGACGGCCTCCTCGCCGACCACCACGCCGGGGAGGACGACGGCGCCGCCCCCCACCCGGCAGGCGCGGCGGAGCGTCGGCCCGTCGGGAGCTTCGCCGGGCTCATGGCGGCCCATCGTCAGGTCGTTGGTCAGAACCACGCCGGGGCCGAGGAAGACCTCCTCCTCGATCGCCGTCCCGGCGGTCACGTAGCAATTGCTCTGGATCTTCACCCGGGGGCCGATGGTGACGTCGTTGTCGACCGCGCTGCCGCGCCCCACCACGGCCTCCGCGCCGATCCGCGCCCGCTCGCGGACCTGCGCCTGGTCGCCGATGACGGCCGCAGCGCCGATCTCGGCTCCTGCGCCGATCACCGCGCCCGGGCAGACGATCGCGTCGTCTGCAAGGGTGGCAGGCGGTGGCTCCTCGTCCGACGCCGTCGAGTGCCTGCCGAGCATGGGCTGCTTTCCGATCACCGCCGAGTCGCCGATCACGCAGAAGTCGCCGACACGCGTGCCGGCGTGGATGACGACGTTGCCCCCGATCTCAACGCCCTCTCCGAGCTGAACGGCCTCGCCGAGCAGCAGCCCAGGGGCCGCATCGGAGGGCTCCAGCGGGCTCACGGCCCGGCGTGAATTCCCGGTCGGCCGGCGTCCGCGACGGGCGGGGGCTTGACCGGGACCGGAGCGCCGTCGGCGTCCAGGGACGCCTGCAGAGCCTCCAGCACGTTCACAACCCTGAGGCCTGCCGCGCCGTCCGTGTGCGGCCGCTCGCCGGTGCGGAGACACTCGATGAAGTGCGCGCACTCGAGCCGCAGCGGCTCCGTGTTCAGCACCATCGGGCTGTGGACGGGGCCGGAGCGGGTGATGTACTCGCCGTAGGTGTCGGAGAGCGACGCGAAGCTGTTGTCCCAGATCGAGAGCTTGTGCTCGAGGGCCATGTCGTCCAGGGTCGCCATCCGCTCGGAGCCCACCACGGTGATGCGGCGCACCTTGTGTGGGTCGAGCCAGGAGAGATGCAGGTGGCTGACCAGGCCGCTGTCGAAGCGGAGGTGGGCGAAGACGACGTCCTCGATGCCCTCGCGCATGAACGCCTCGCCCCGCGCGGAAACCTCGACCGGCGCGCCGTCCGCCAGCTCGAGCAGCACCGAGACGTCGTGAGCGCCAAGGCTCCAGAGAGCGTTCTCGTCGGCGCGGAGCTTGCCCAGGTTGAGCCGCTGGGAGTGGACGTAGCGGATCCTGCCGAGCTCACCCCGGGAGATCAGGTCGGCAAGCTGCCGGACGCCCGGGTGGTAGCAGAGCAGGTGACCGACCATCAGCACCAGGCCGCGCTCGTCGGCGAGCTGGACCAGCCGTTGAGCTGACTCGACGTTCTGAGCGAGCGGCTTCTCGATGAAGCAGTTCTTGCCGGCCTCCAGCACGCGCTCCGCGACTGCGGCGTGCGTCGAGCCGGGAGTGGCGACGACGATCGCGGACAGGTCGGGGTCTCCGAGCAAATCCTCGATGTCCGGCGTGAACGTGGACTGCGGGTAGGCGGACTCCCAATGCAGCCGCTTCTCGTCGTCGAGCTCGCAGCACCAGGCGAGCTCGCAGCTCTCGAGCGTGGCGAGGTTGCGGGCGAGATTCGGCCCCCAGTACCCCATGCCGACTATGCCCACCCGTACCGACATGCCTGCGACAAGCATACGGCCGTCGCCGCGCCGCGGGTGAGAATTGCAAGCCGCGGCTCAGGCGAGCCAGTCGGCGATCGCCGCGGCCACGCGCTCGCCCGCAAGCCCCGAGCCGTAGAGCTCGGCGGCCGGTGAATCGTCCCCCGGCTTGGGAAGCTCGGCGAGGGCGTCCGCGACAGCCTCGGGATGCAACCCGATCAGGAGGTTCCAGCCGGCCTCCACGGTCTCGACCCACTCGGTCTCATCCCGCATGGTCAGGCAGGGCACCGAGGCCAGGAACGCCTCCTTCTGCAGCCCACCAGAGTCGGTGATCACGGCGCGGGCCGCCCGAACGAGGCGCGTGAAGTCGAGGTAGCCGAGCGGCTCGACCGGCGTGATGCCCCTGTCGGGAAGCCCGTCGAGGGCCCCGATCTCCTCGAGTCGTGCCCGGGTGCGGGGGTGAGCGGGGAAGACGACGGGAGCGGTTTCCGCTGCCCTCGCGAGCACCTCGACCACCAGGGTCAGGCGCTCCGGGTCGTCGACGTTGCCGGGCCGGTGCGCGGTCGCGACGATGAAGCGGCCGGGCTCGAGCCCGAGTCCCGCGAGCACGCGGGAGCGCTCGTCGGCGACCGAGCCGAAGGTGAGCGCCACGTCGGCCATCACGTCCCCGGTGACGACGGCGTGCGGATCGCGGCCCTCGTCCCGCAGGTTCCGGAGGGCCGTCTCGGTCGAGCAGAGCAGCAGGCCGCCGAGCGAGTCGACGACCAGGCGGTTGATCTCCTCCGGCATCGTGCGGTCCCCGGATCGCATCCCGGCCTCGACGTGGATCAGGGGGACCTGCCCCTTGGCCGCGATCAGGGCGCCGCCCAGGGTGGAGTTCGTGTCCCCGTAGACGAGCAGGGCGTCCGGCTCGAGCTCGCTGACGAGCGGCTCGAGCCGGCTGAGGATCTCAGCGGTCTGCTCGGCATGGCTCCCCGAGCCGACCTCCAGCTCCCGGTCGGGTGCCGGCATCTCGAGCTGCTCGAAGAAGACGTCCGAGAGCTCGGGATCGTAGTGCTGGCCCGTGTGGACAAGGATCTCGTCGACGCGCTCCCGCAGGTGTTCGGAGACGGCCGCGGCCTTGACGAACTGGGGCCGGTTGCCGACCACGGTCAGGACGGTCCTTCTCCCGGGCTCCATCCGCGCAATCTATTCGGGGCGGACACCCGGGCGATTGCCTCGCGCGCGACCGGGAAGATTCACCAGATGGCGGGGCATGAGCCCTCGAGCTGGTCGGAGGAGCTCGCGGCGGAGCTGGGGCAACGCGCGCTCGCGGCGGTGGGGCTCACGGTCACGGAGCTCACGACGCTCAAGTTCGGCACGATCGCCAACTTCAAGGTGGAGGACCCGCCGCTGTTCCTGAAGGTCGCCGATCCCCGGTTTCGGTCCGCCGAGTCCGTGCTCGAGCGATCCCTCCAGCTGAGCGCCTGGCTGGAGGGCAACGGGTTCCCCGTCGCCGGAGCCGCCGAGGAGGCGGCGGCGAGGCCCGTTGCCGTCGAGGGCGCCTGGGCGGGCATCTGGCGGTGGCAGGATCACCGGCACGCCCGGCCCGATCCCGCACGGGTGGGGCAGCTCCTGCGCAGGCTGCACGAGCTCCTCACCCGGTGTCCCGTGGGGCTCCCGGAGGTGGATCATTTCGAGGCGGCGCGGCGCCACGCCGTCGCGCTCGGGCAGCAGGGCCACCTCGAGGAGGACGCGGTCGGCTTCCTGCTCGGCCAGGCGGAGCGGATCGGGAGCGGTTGGGACGAATTCGAGAGCGAGCTCGGGGTCGGCGCGATCCACGGCGACTTCGAGGTGAGCAACGTCCTGTCCACGGACCGCGGGCCCGTCCTGATCGACCTCGATAACGCCCAGATCGCGCCGAGGGAATGGGACCTCGTCAAGGCCACGCCGGGCTCGCCGGGCGGATGGACGGAGGAGGAATGGCAGGGCTTCGCCACCGGCTACGGCTATGACGTCAGGTCGGCTCCCGGGGGCGAGGTCCTGCGCGAGGTTCGCCATCTGCGCTCGCTCGTTTGGATGCTCGGCGAGCCGCGCTACGCGGACCGGGTCGAGGGAGGCAGACGGCTCCTCGCCGAGTGGATCGCCGCTCCGCAGAAGCGCTGCTCCGAGCTCGACTGGGCAGCGGAGCGAGGATCCGAGTAGCCCTCAGCCCTTTCGCGGTGCCCGGTAGGCGACCAGCCGGTGCGTGCGCAGGAAGGGCAGGCGCGCCAGGCGCTCGTAGCGGTCCTGGGTCCGCCTGCCGAGCCGCCGGGCGAGGGCCGGCAGCACGGTCAGGCTGAGCTCCTCCCTGGGCGTAACTCCGGCCGTCGTGAGGTCGCTTTCCTTGACGAGGAACGTGTGGCGGTTGAGCGGGTTCGGCACCCGTGGCTCGTAGATCAGCAGGAGCCCGCCGGGAGCGAGCACCCGCATCCCTTCGCCCAGGGATTCACGTATCGCTCTGTGAGAGCCGAGAGACGAAAGGAGCGTGAGTTGGAGCACGACAGCGAAGCTCTCGTCCGGGAAACGCAGCTTTCGCGCGTCCCCGACCGCGATCGTGGCTTCGGGCACCGCCTCGCGGGCCCCGGCGACCCGCTCGGGCTGGATGTCGATCCCGTACAGCCGCTCGGGCTGGACGCCCGCCTCGGCGAGTGCGCGCAGCCACCAGCCGTTGCCGCAGCCGGCGTCGAGGATGTCGCCGCCGCCCGCGATCTCCGCGGCCGCCAGGCGCAACAGGTGGTCGAGGACCTCCCCGCGGATGGCCGCGTTCCCGGGATTGTCGGCGGCCCAGGCACGCTGCTTCCGCCGGCTTCGCCCGTATCCGGAATAGACGCGAGAAACTGACCGGCGATGAGAGTCACCCTGCTCACTCACTACTACCCACCCGAGGTCGGGGCGCCCCAGGCTCGGCTCTCTGCCCTAGCGCGTGGGTTGAGCCGCCGCGGCGTCGAGGTCACGGTGCACACCGGCTTCCCACACTACCCGGACGGGGTGATCCAGCCTCCCTACCGCAACCGGCCCTGGTCGACGGAAGAGGAGGGGGGCGTGCGCGTGGTGCGCAGCGCCGTCTACCCGGCGCCCAACCGCGGCTTCGGGAAGCGGATAGCGAACCACGTCTCGTTCGCGCTCAGCGCCCTGGCGAGCGCGCAAGCCAGTGGAAGCGCGGACGCGGTGATCGTGGAGACGCCCCCGCTGCTGCTCGCCGGCTCGTCGATCGCCTACTCGCGAGGCAAGCACGCCGCGCTGATCGTGAACGTCTCCGATATGTGGCCGGATTCCGCGGTGGCCCTCGGCACTCTGCGCAGGCCGCGCCTGGTGGGCGCCGCCCGCAGGCTCGAGCATGCCTGCTACCGGGCCGCGTCCGCGATCGTCTGTCCGACGCGGGGGATCGAGACGGCGCTGGGCGGCCTCGAGGAGGCGCGTGGGAAGGTTCACCGGATCCCGCCGAGCGTCGATCCGGAGCTCTTCCCGGTCGCGCCCCCTCGCCGCAACGGGTCCTTCAAGGTCCTCTACGCGGGGACCGTCGGGATGAGCCAGGGCGTCGGCACGCTCATGGATGCGGCCCAGCTGCTGGACGGGACCTCGGGCGTCGAGATCGTGATCGCCGGCGATGGGGCGGAGGGTCCGGAGCTCCGACGCCGGCTCGCCGAGGGCGGGCTCGACAACGTGACCATGCTGGGCCGCGTCCCGCACGAGCGGATCCCGGAGCTTTACGCCGAGGCCGATGCCGCCGTGGTCCTGCTTCGCGACAAGCCGCTCTTCGAGGGTGCGCTGCCGACCAAGATGTTCGAGGCGATGAGCGCCGGGAGGCCCCTCGTCCTCTCGGCCGCAGGTGAGGCGGCCAACCTGGTTGAGCAGGCGTCGTGCGGCGTCGTCGTGCCGCCCGAGCGGCCGCGTGAGCTGGCCGCCGCGCTCACGGAGCTTGCGGGAGACCGCGATCGAGCCGGCAAGCTCGGCGAGGCCGGCCGCCAGGCCGTGCTCGAGGGCCACTCTCGCGAGCAGGCCTTCGACCGCTGGTTCGGCCTGCTGACGAGCCTGGCTCGCTAGGTCCTACTGCTGCTTGGGCGTCTTCAGGGGCGACGCCCGCTCGGCCGTCGTCTGCGCCAGCTGCTGGAGCCCGACGTCGCGCGGGTTGAGGTCGCTCGCCCGCTGGTAGTCGTCGGCCGCGACCGCGAAGCGCGAATCGCGGACCTCGAGATCGCCGAGGAGGGTCAGCGTGACGAAGTTGTTGGGCTCCTCGTTCAGGGCGTCCTGAAGCTTCGAGCGCGCCTGGTCGCGGTGGCTCTCCGCCTCCAGCGCCGAGGCCTGCAGGTAGAGCGGGATCACCGAAACGGGGTTGAAGTCGCCTGCGGTCCTGGCGGCCGAGAGCTGTGCCGAGGCCGACCTGCCCTGCTCGTCACGGGCCTTGCGGATGTAGAGGTCGCCGAGGTAGAGGAAGATCACGCTGAGCGCCCCGGCGACCAGCAGCGCCGCGATGCCGAAGCGGGCGACCAGCCTCTCCCGATCGCGGAACCAGGGCAGCTGAAGGGGAGCGGGCCTGTCCTCGGCACGCCCCCGCGGCACCGCCGCGAGGGCCAGCGATAACAGCCCGAGGCCGGTCACGGTCGGGATCAGCCAGAGCCAGTCGGTCAGCGACTGCCCCACGACCACGGCTCCCCCGGCCGCGAGCCCGGCGATGATCCGTCGGTCGTTCGGGGGCGCCTCCCTGGCCGAGCGAGCCACGCCGATGGCCAGAGCGACGATCACGCCGGTGAACAGGAGGAAGCCGACGATGCCTGTCTCCGCGAGCAGCCTGAAGGGCAGGCTGTGCGGATCCTCGAGGTTGCGGTCGGTGGCGCGCTTCTCGTAGTACTGGAACTGGTAGTTGCCCTCGCCGACCCCGCCCAGCGGCGCGGACTCGAACTCCTTCAACGAGACGCGCCAGAGGTCGTAGCGCTGGCCGCCGACCGAGCCCAGCCTGGTCGAGCTCGTGGTGGCGCTGCCGTTGACGTCCCGGAACTCGTCCCATTTGTCGCCGGCGTAGCTGACCGGGTTGCCGATCTTGACCAGGGCCGCGATGACGGCCAGGACCCCGAGAGCGGCGAGGCCGTATGGGATGACGCGGCGAGCCGCATCGCCGGCTGCCGAGCCTCGGAGGCCGTTGTCGAGCAGCGCGGCGAAGAGACCGAACAGGAGAGCCCCGAAGGTGAGGACGAGCAGCGAGGTGCTCGCGTTGTGAACCACGGAGTCGGTTACCGCCTGGCCGTCCTGGAAGGCGTGATACGGATCAAGGAGAGGCCCGGAGAAGATCGCCACCCCGGCGGCCGCCGCGAGGGCGAACAGGATGCGTCGCAGCCGGTCGGGGCCGATCGCGAGCATGGCGGCTGCTCCGAAGACGAGACCGATGGCGACGCCGCGGGACTGGGTGAGGAAGGCGAGCCCGAGCGAGAGCACCGCGATCGAGAAGGAGACGGCTCGCAGTGGAGTGTTCCGGCCACGCTCCGAGGCGAGCACGATCAGCGGCCAGAAGCCGAATGCGAACAGGGTCGCGGTGGCGTTGCGGTAGCCCAGCGGGTCCTCGAGGCGGCCCGCGCCGAACAGCTCGGCGCCGTTGGCGATGATGGCGATCAGCGTGATCACCGCAACCGCGCCCACCCCGAAGAAGATGCCCTGTCCGACCCAGAGCGCCTGGCGACGGCCCCGGAGCGCGAGCGGGACGGTGATCACGGCCGCGTAGAGCATCGTGCGCGCCGCCCCTTCCCAGGCGCGCGCCGCGGATTCGGCCCAGAGCGAGGAGAGCAGCGTCCACGCCGCGAACCCCCAAACCAGCCCCACGGCGATGCTCAGCGGGCCACGGTCGAGCTGGATCCCGCCGGCGATCTGCGTCGCGATCAGGATGGTGAGCGACAGCACGGCGATCAGCGCCCAGTAGCGCAGCGCGAAGGCGCCGTCGAACGCACACGCGATCACCAGGAGGGCCGCGACCGCGCCCGCCGGAGCCGCACCGAGCACGCGCCGTCTCGTCAGCTGAAGGCGTTCCTGTGCCCGCGCGCGCCTCGGTGACGTCGTGACTTCGCTCACGCTCCTCCTCCCATCAACCTAGATCCGTGTTCGGGGCGTGATTGTGGCAGCGGTCCACATCGCGAAGCATCTCCGCACGGACGGACGGCCCGCCCGGCCGCCGGAAACCT
>DATIDP010000008.1:0-7754 GCA_035456265.1 Solirubrobacterales bacterium
ATCTCACCGGCGTCGCTGAGGATCGGTATGAGCGTCCCGATCGCCGTGGTGGCCATGGCCGAGCCCGTGTAGAGGAAGGAGAGGATGATCCCCGCCGCCGCGAGCGCCCCGCCGATTCCGTAGGCGAGCGCGAGCGAGAGCGCCCAGCCCGCCGCGGCGAGCTCGAGCGGCCGGCCCTTGATCCGCTCGAAGTCGATCTCATAGCCCGCGAAGAAGAAGAGCATTCCCAGGCCCAGGTCGCCGAGCAGCGAGGTGGTGGGGTCGAGCGCGGCGATGTCGAAGCCCTGCGGTCCGATGACGATCCCGAGAAGGAGCTCAACCACGACGACGGGGATGGTCAGCCTGGGCGACAGCGCGAGCACGATCACCCCGGCCACGGCGGCCGCGATGACGATGACGAGGGCGGACGTCTCGTCGACGCCAGCGGCCACCGCCATCGCGCCTAGCGGCAACTGAACCATCGCTCGGACTCTAGGCCGGACCCCGGCTCGAACTCAGCCGGTGGCTACGTCCCGGGTGCCTCGTCGCCGTGCCGAACCCGCGCCCGGCCCTCGCCGTAGACACGCGTCTCGTACGAGATCATCGCCCAGAGCAGCACGTTGAGCACGACCAGCATCGCCAGCGCAGAGAGCTCGGTCGCCACCGGAAAGAGCGCGAAGAGGAGCAGAGCGAGAGCGAACCTGTGCCGGTTGACCGTTCGGATGTGCCGGTAGCGGAAAGCGACCAGGCCGAGCAAATAGACGGCCACGCCTCCGACGAGGGCGAACGCGGGGACGTCATCGAGGGGGTCGGTCGGATGTCCCAGGGCTTTCTTCAGGCCCAGCGCAAGCAGGATGACCCCGGCGACGAGGAGGAAGTGGATGTAGGAGTAGGAGTCCCGCGCCAGCTCGTTGCGCACCTTCCCCTCGGGCGCGCGCATCAACCGCCGTGCCGAGACCAGCGCGGCGATGTCGAAGTAGACCCACCAGAGTGCCGCCACCACCCCGATCCCCAGCGCCGCCGCGGCGGTGATCCCCCAGGTGAGATGGCTTCCGGCGCCGAGCCCGATCGCGACGATGGACTCCCCGAGGGCGATGATCACGATCAGCCCGTGGCGCTCGGCGAAGTGGCCGGGCACCAGGTGCCAGCCCTCCGAGCCGAACAGGTACGGCTCACCCATATCGAGGACGAGCGCCACCCCCCAGACCGCCGCCTGCAGCCCGGGGTCGAGGAAGGAGCCCGCCACCAGCAGCACCACGCCGATCGCCGTCCCGATCCCCAAGCCGGTCACGGAGCGCCGGAAGCTGGGATCGTCGCGGCCGGCGATCGCGAGCAGGGAGATCTGCGCGAAGCGCACGGCGCCGTAAGCGAGAGCGAATTCAGTCCCGAGCCCACCGAACGCCTCCGGCACGCAGATAGCGGCGATCAGGAAGCCGGCCATCGCGGCGAAGAGCGCAATCCGGACACCGCCCTCCTCCGGGTCGACGACGCTCGTCAGCCACGCGTAAGCCGTCCACGACCACCAGAGCAGGGCGAGAACCAGCATGCCTTGACCGAGCCCCTCCCAGGTCGTGTGGTGCGACATCAGCGTCGTGCACTGCGTGATCGCCAGCACGAAGACCAGGTCGAAGAAGAGCTCGAGGGGCAGCACCCGGTCCTCCTGCCGGAGGGTCGCCCCAAGCCTCAGCCGCTGTGCCTCGCTCCCTGTCTCCACTGGCCCATCGTGCCATGGGCCAAGCCCTGACGGGCAGCCCCACGGAATCTCTGGGGTTTGCACGGATGAGAGCCCTCGATCCACGGCATATCGTCGGCGGCTCAGATGGCGACCGAGGTTGCAGAGAGCGCGTCGCACCGCGACGGTCGGGTCGCGCCGGGCTTCGAGGAGGTGCGGGCCGAGTTCGACCGCAATTTCGCCGAGCGCGGCGAGATCGGCGCCGCCGTCGCCGCGTACTGGCTGGGCGAGAAGGTGGTCGACCTGTGGGGCGGCCGCCGCACGCCCACCGGCCCGGAACCGTGGAACGAGGACACGCTGGTGCTCGTCAACTCGACCACCAAGGGCCTTGCAGCGATGACGATCGCCGTTGCCAACTCGCGCGGCTGGATCGACTACGAGGCCCCGATCGCCGAGTACTGGCCCGACTTCGCCCAGAACGGAAAGGGCGCGGTCACCGTGCGACAGCTGCTCAGCCACGAAGCGGGCCTGGTCTGGATCGACGAGCAGGTGCACTTCGAGGACCTCCGTGACCTCGACCGGATCTCCGAAGTGCTCGCCCGGCAGAAGCCGGCTTGGGAGCCGGGGACGCGGCACGGATACCACGCGATGACGATCGGGCTCTACATGCAGGAGCTGATCCGCCATGTCGATCCGGCCCACCGCACCCTCGGCCGGTTCTTCGCCGAGGAGATCGCGCGTCCCCTTGAGATCGAGTTCTACATCGGGCTCCCGCCCGAGATTCCCGAGGAACGGCTCGCCCAGCTGAGGGTCTTCTCTCCGAGACGCTCCATCCGCGCGCTTCCTTCGGTTCCCAAGGGATACGTGATGCGAATTCTGTGGCCGTGGTCGCTGCTGCGAAGGTCGATGCTCTTCGCCGACGTGGATCCGGGCGACCGCCGCTGGCTCGAGGTCGAGGTCCCGGCGGGCAACGGCGTGGGGAGCGCGCGTGCGATCGCGCGGGCCTATTCGGCGTTCGCGGAAGGTGGGGCGGAGCTCGGTATCGCCCCCGCGACGCTCGCGAGCCTGACGGAGGTCATCGACGTCGAGCGTCAGAGGGATGAGGTGATGGGCGTGCCGAGCTGGATGTCGCTGGGCTTCCTCAGACCGGGACCGGGACCGGAGTGGGGCTCCAGCCGGCGCGCCTTCGGTACGCCGGGCGCTGGCGGCTCCTTCGGCTTCGCCGATCCCGACGCGCGGCTCGGCTTCGCCTACGTGATGAACAACATGGAGTACTACATGTTCGATGACCCGCGCGAGAAGGCCCTTCGGGATGCCGTCTACCGCGCCATCCGACGGATCTCGGACTGAGCGCATCCGCAGGGGCGGATCCCTCGTTCGCCGAAGATTCGGCACCCTGCGCTCCCGGGCGACCTCGCTTGGGATCTCCGAGACGTACGTCGTCGTCGGGCTGATCCTCTTCGCTCTCGCGCTCGGCGGCGTGATCCACATCTTCGAACCCGGCGACGCGGGGGACAAGGTCTGGGCCGTGGCGATCGTGCTGACGCTGATCCCACTGAGCTGGTCAGTGCTGCGGAGCCTGATGCGGGGGGACGTCGGGGTCGATGCGATCGCGCTGGTGGCGATGGTCGGGGCGCTGGTGCTCGGCGAGTACCTGGCCGGGGCGGTGATCGCCCTGATGCTGAGCGGAGGGAACGCCCTCGAGGCCGCAGCGGGGCGCCGGGCCCGTCGCGAGCTGACGGCGCTGCTGGAGCGCGCCCCGCGCATCGCGCACCGGCGCCGAGGCGAGAAGCTCGAGGAGGTCCCTGTGGAGGAGATCGGCGTCGGGGACCGGATCCTGGTGCGGGCGGGCGAGGTCATTCCGGTCGATGGCGCGGTGCAGAGCGAGCACGCGGTGATCGACGAGTCGACCCTGACCGGAGAGCCATTGCCCATCGAACGCCCGCGAGGGACGACGGTCTCGAGCGGCACGCTCAACGCGGGCGACGCCTTCGATCTGCGCGCGACGAGAACGGCGTCCGAGAGCGCCTATGCGGGCATCGTCCGGCTGGTCCAGGAGGCAGAGCGCCAGCGGGCGCCGTTCGTTCGCATGGCGGACCGCTACGCGGCGATCCTGCTGCCGGTCACGCTCGCGGTGGCCGGGGCGGCCTGGGCGTTGAGCGGCGATCCGGTTCGCGCGCTCGCTGTGCTCGTCGTGGCGACGCCCTGTCCACTCATCCTGGCCGCTCCGGTGGCGTTGATCTCCGGCGTCTCGCGCGCCGCACGCCGTGGCGTGATCGCCAAGGGCGGCGGCACGATCGAGAAGCTGGGGCGGGCGCGCACGGTCCTCTTCGACAAGACCGGGACGCTCACCCACGGTCGTCCCGAGATCCAGTGGGTGCGCAGCGTTGATGGGCTCAGCTCCGAGGACGTCCTGAGATTCGGAGCCTCGGTCGATCAGCTCTCGGCCCACGTCCTGGCGGAGGCCCTGGTTCACGGAGCCGAAGCCCGCGGTCTGGAGCTCGCCTTTCCCGAGGAGGTCGTGGAGGAGCCCGGCCAGGGGATCGAGGGGCAGGTGGCCGGCCATCGCGTCGCGGTCGGGAGCGGGGACTGGCTGCGTCGGCGCGGGTACTCGGGAGTGACGGAGACGGCGGAGCTGTTCGATGGCTCGGGCGAGCCCGGGCTGGCCCGCGTGCTGGTCGGCGTCGACGGCGAACTCGCCGGCGCGATCCTGATGGCGGACCGGCTGCGGGACGATGCGGGCGAGCTGACGGCGAGCCTGCGGACGGCCGGAATCGAGCATGTCGCGCTTGTGACCGGGGACCAGCGGGCGGTCGGCGAGGCAGTGGGCAGGTCGGTCGGGGTGGATCGTGTCTTCGCCGAATGCTCGCCCGAGGAGAAGATCGACGTCGTGCGCAAGGCACGCGAGCTCACCGGCGAGGGCGGGGTGGTGATGGTCGGCGACGGCGTCAACGACGCGCCCGCGCTGGCCCTGGCAGACGTCGGCATCGCGATGGGGGGCGTGGGGGCAACCGTCTCCTCCGAGACGGCGGATGCGGTCATCGCCGTCGACCGGGTGGACCGGGTCGCCGATGCAATCCGCATCGGCCGCCGGTCGCTGCGGATCGCGCGGGAGAGCGTCCTGGCCGGCCTCGGCCTCAGCTTCGTCGCAATGGGCTTTGCGGCCCTCGGCTACATCCCACCCGTGGCCGGAGCGTTGCTGCAAGAGGGGATCGACGTTGCGGTGATCCTGAACGCGCTGCGAGCCCTCCGCGACTGATCCCTGCGTACCCTGCCTCGGATGAAGCGGAGCGCCGCCCTGAAGCCTCTGTCACGGGACCACCATCAGGCGCTGGTCGCGGCGCAGCGCCTGCGCCGCGCGGAATCGGTCGCGGAGGCCGCCCCGCTGTTCCTCGAGTTCTGGGACGAGCACGGCCGAAATCACTTTCAGGTCGAGGAGGAGGTCCTGCTGCCGACCTGGGCCGAACACGGCCCGCATGACCACCCAGCCGTGGTTCGCGTGCTCACGGACCACGTCGCGATCCGACGGGACGCCGCGCGGGTCCGGGGCGGCGAGGCGAGCCTCGAGGACCTGCATGAGCTTGGGGGACGCCTCGATCGCCACGTCCGCTTCGAGGAGAAGGAGCTGTTCCCGTTGATCGAGCGGACGCTCGACGAGCCGTCGCAGCAGCGGCTGGCGCGTGAGGTCCTCGCCGCGGAGGAGCGCGGCTAGGCCAGCTCAGTCGGTCTGGTCGTGCCCGTGTTCGCCCATCCGCTCGAACACGGAGTCGAGCCCCTCCGCGGGCAGCTTCTCCAGCAGCGGTAGGTAGTCCGACTTCGACGGTGACGGGCGGCTGCTCGCGCGGGCGATCGCGTCCTGGTTGATGGGGGTAGGGTCGCCGGGATGGCGACACGGATACTCGTGCTGGGGGCGGGGTTCGGCGGCCTGGAGCTGGCCACGATCCTTTCGGAGGAGCTCGGCGAAGACGCCGATGTGATCCTGATCGACAAGGGTGATGCCTTCATCTTCGGATTCTCGAAGCTCGACGTGATGTTCGGGCGGCAGACTCCCGAGGCGGTTCGCATCCCCTACCGCGACTTCACCAAGTCCGGCGTGCGGTTCGCAACCGAGACGGTCACGGCGATCGATCCGGTGCAGCGCGGAGTGAGGACCAACGCCGGCGAGTACGAAGCCGAAGTCCTCGTGGTGGCACTTGGTGCGGACTACGAACTCGAGGCCACCCCCGGGCTAGAGGAGGCGGGCAGCGAGTTCTACTCGGTCGCAGGCGCGGAGCGTGCGCGGGAGGTCCTTTCGGACTTCTCCGAAGGGCGGGCCGTCATCGGCGTCTGCGGGGCGCCGTTCAAGTGCCCGCCGGCGCCCAGCGAGGCCGCCCTGCTCCTCCATGATCACCTTGCGCGCCGGGGCGTTCGCGAGCACTGCGAGATCACCTTCCTGGTGCCGCTCCCGAGCCCCGTGCCTCCCTCTCCGGAGACCTCCGAGGCCCTGCTCGAGGCCTTCGCCGAGC
Organism: Solirubrobacterales bacterium; assembly: GCA_035456265.1. Classification (GTDB taxonomy): domain Bacteria; phylum Actinomycetota; class Thermoleophilia; order Solirubrobacterales; family 70-9; genus DASUPK01. The sequence goes on from DATIDP010000008.1 coordinate 6,157, forward strand.
GGAACATCGAGTTCGTCCCGGAGGCGCGCATCGGCTCCCTGGACGAGGACCGCAACGTGGCAGTGCTCAAGGACGGGCGAGAGTTCGCCTTCGACCTCTTCCTTGGGGTTCCGAAGCATCGTGCTCCCGACGTCGTTCTCGAGTCGGGGATGGCGGAAGAAGGGTATGTCCCGGTGGAGTCGAGCACGCTCAGGACCCGCTTCCCGGGCGTCTATGCGGTCGGCGACGTCGCGACGGCGGGGGTCCCCAAAGCCGGGGTGTTCGCAGAGGGAGCGGCGCGCGTCGTGGCCGCCGAGATAGTCGCTGAGGTTCGCGGGGGAGAGGAGCCCGCGGGCTACGACGGGCGCGGCTCGTGCTACGTCGAATTCGGTGGGGGCCGGGTCGGTCGCGTCGACGTGGACTTCCTCTCCGGCCCTAAGCCGACCGGGAGATTTCAGGCTCCCTCCAGCGCCTTCGTCACGGAGAAGAAGAACTTTGGCTCGAGCAGGCGCGCCCGTTGGTTCGGCTCAGGCGGCTAGCCTTTCGTGCCCTTGATCAGCACCAACCAGTTCAAGAACGGGACTCACATCGACGTCGACGGGACCGTCTTCCGCATCGTCGAGTTCCAGCACGTCAAGCCCGGCAAGGGCGGCGCCTTCGTGCGCTCGAAGCTGAAGCGCGTTGACGACGGCGCCGTGATCGACAAGACCTTCAAGGCCGGTGAGAAGTTCCGCCCGGTTCGCACCGAGACGCGCAAGATGCAGTTCCTCTACGACTCGGGCGACGCGGCCGTCTTCATGGACATCCAGAGCTACGACCAGGTCGAGATCCCGAAGTCCGTGGTGGGCGACGCCCTCAAATGGGTGCCTCCGAACTCGGACGTCGACCTGCTCTTCGTCGACGAGCGACCGGCCGGCGCGCAGCCGCCGAGCGCGGTCGACCTCGCGATCACCCAGACCGATCCGGGCCTGAAGGGCGACACCGCCTCGGGAGGCGGGACGAAGCCGGCCACCCTCGAGACCGGCGTGACGATCCAGGTGCCGCTCTTCATCGAGGAGGGCGAGCGGGTCCGGGTCGACACCCGCAGCGGCGAGTACGTCTCGCGTGCGTAGGTCGGACCAGCGCCGCGACGCCGTCTTCGCGCTCTACCAGCACGAGGTGACCGGCAGGCCGCTGGGCGAGGTTCTCCGCGACGCCAAGCCGTTCTCGCGCGAGCTGGCCGAGGCCGTGGACGCCAGGCGCTCCGATCTGGACGAGGTGATCTCCCGGCACTCCCAGAACTGGACGATTCAGCGGATCGCCCCCCTGGAGCGCAACATCATGCGCGTGGCGCTCTACGAGGCGATGAACCTGGACGATGTCCCGGTCGAGGTCGCGATCGACGAGGCGGTGGAGCTCGCCAAGGAGTACTGCGGAGCGGAAGCACCCGGCTTCGTCAACGGCGTCCTCGGGGCGGCCCTGGAGGAGAGGGGCGCCGTCGACTGATGACGGCGTCGCTCGAGGGCCTCGAGGGACTCCTCCTCGACCTGAGCGGCGTCGTCTACGTGCAGGACGAGGCGGTCCCCGGTGCACCTGAGGCAGTGGCGAGAATGCGCGATGCCGGGCTGCCGATCCGGCTC
>DATIDP010000009.1:0-2103 GCA_035456265.1 Solirubrobacterales bacterium
CGGAGTTGCCCTCGCCGATCGGAACACCGAGCATGCGCGCCTCCTGGCGGAGCTGCTCGATCGTGTTGATCTCGCCGTTGTGGCCGAGCACGCCGAACGGCTGGACGCGCGTGAACGACGGCCAGGTGTTGGTCGAGTAACGGTTGTGGCCGAAGGCGCCAATCGTCTCCATGCGCTCGTCGGAGAGGTCGGCGTAGTAGGACCCGAGCACCTTCGGGTTGCCCATCACCTTGTAGACGGCCGTCTTGCCGGAGAAGGAGGAGAGGTGGACGCCGAGCTTCTCCTCGAGGACGATCTTCAGGTTGAAGACGCTTCGATCGGCGCTGGAGGCCTCCGGGACCAGCCCGGCGAACTGCCAGAACTGGGGCTCCTCCTCACGCGCCGTAGCGCCGAGGGCGGCCGAGTCGACGGCGCCCACCCGCTCCGCGAGGATCCGGAAGCCCGCACCGCCCAAGAGCTCGCGGGCGCCGTGGCGAATCTTCTCCAGGTCCTGCGAGCGCTCGACGAAGACGTGGGCGACCGCGAACGCGTCATCGAGGGCGAGCGCGGGATTGTGCCCGCCCTGGCGCACCTCCTCCGCCCAGATCTTGGTCGGGATGTCTACGAGCAGGCCGCAGCCATCGCCCTCGCCGTCGACGTTGCCGGCGCGGTGAAGCATCTTCTGCAGCGACTCGAGCGCGAGCTTGACCGGCTCGTGGCTCGGGGTCGCGTCGCGGCGGACGGACGCGTACAGCGCGCATGCGTCCTTGTCCTCGACGCTCGGCGGGGAGACGAGGGGGCGATACGCGCGCTCAGGCGAGTAGCGCTTGCGCTCTGGGGACGAGTTCTTCAATCGAGCCTCCGGTTCCGCGCCTTCTTCGAGAGGACGCGCGACGGGGTGGACCGACGGGCGCGGGATTATAGGTGGCAGGGCACTCGGTACCTTCAACACCGCGGCGGGAGGCCGAGTCGAACGGCGACTCGCGGGATGCGGCCTGGTGCAGCGCTACTTTCAGCGTGCTGAACGGTTCTTTCTAGTGTCTTAACGAACGCTCACAAAGTGCTACAACTTCACCAAGGGGAGCAACAAGCTGGGGATTGATGGAGAAGGGTTGATGAATCGAACCAAGGCAGAGAAGGGGAAGCAGGAGGCGACCCCAGAGCCGTCCGTGGCGGGCTCCGAGACGGAGCGCTTCAGGGCCATCATGGACGTCCGGCACAACGAGGCCGTCACCGGGGAGTCCGGGGTCCCCGCCAAGCAACGGGACCACGAGCTCCGCTGCCAGCAGCGGTCGCTCGACGAGTTCTCCTGAGCCCTAGGGGCGTCGATCGGCCGGATGCCGATGTCCGCAGGCGTGATGGCGATGGCTATCGCCCTGTTAGCGATGGCTATCCAAGCCCCGCCGGCCAAGGCCGCCTCGACCACCTCGGCCAGGGCGGGGTGCTGTTCGGTTTCCTGGTCTGGGTCTTCCCCTTCATCGGGGGAGCGGGCTTCCTCGGGCCGGAGTCCGGCCGGCTGGGCAAGCTGGTCGACGAGCGCCGGCCCGGGGCTCAGCTGAACGCCTCGCGCGAGGCCTGCAGCCGCAGGTCCCTCACCCGGCTTCGCTGATCCTCGGCGCGCTCGATGAGCTGGTCCGGGTCGACCCCGTCGATTCGCTCCCCGGTGGCCTTCAGCGACTGCCAGAGCTCGAGCTTGCCGGTGATGCCGATGGTGAGCGCCTCCAGCTCGATCACCCTGCTCAGCGGCGAGTAGCCGACGAGGCGGCCGTTTGGCTTCAGCCGGCCGGCCGTCTCGGTGACCGCCGCCACGGCCAGGCGGACCCTCTTCTTCCGCACGTCCAGCCGATCCATCAGCTCCTCGAGCGTGGCCTTGTCCTGCTCGATCTCCTTGGCCAGGCTGGTCGCTTCGGAGCCATAGTGGTTCCCCTCGTTGTGCTTCGCGATCCGGCGCGCGAGGCGTGTGCCCACCACCGAACCCGCCAGGTGGTCGTTCAGGTATATCCCCAGGAGCTTGCGGTCCACCTTCGGAGGCTTCCCACGCCCGCACCGCCCAAACGACGGTTGAGGCGGTCGCCTCCGCGCACCTAGTCAGTCAGCGTCGTCGTGCCCGTGCTCGTGGTCGCC
>DATIDP010000010.1:0-6698 GCA_035456265.1 Solirubrobacterales bacterium
GTTAGCCGTCGCCCCGGTCCTCGTCCTCGCCGCGGCGCAGGAAGGCGAGGAAGTCGCGGTCGGCTCGCGGCAGGGAGCCGGGGTTCCGGCAGACGATCACGAACTGGCGCGGGAACCTGAGGCCCTCGATCGGGCGGCGGAGCAGGCGGTCGCGCCTCTCGTCGAGCGCCAGGGCCGAGAGCAGCACCGGCTCGCTGCGCTCCAGCGCCTCGCGCTTGGCGACCGCGGTGCTGCCGACCTCGATCAACGGCGCCGACAGTTGCAGGCCGCGCTCGGCCAGCGCCGCCTCGACGCAGCGGCGGTCGTGGGCCTCGGGGTCGCGGGTGATCAGCGGCGTCGAGAGCAGCAGCCGCTGGGGGATCTCCTTGCGCTGCTCCCAGGGGTGGCTGCCGGGCACGGCGACCACGACCTCGTCGTCGAGCAGGTGGAAGACCTCGAGGTCGTCGTGCTCGGACATGCTCGGGTCGGCCGCAGTGATGCCGATGTTGGCGCGGCCCTCGGCGACCATCCGCCGCACCGCGACCGAGTTGGCGATCGTCAGCTCGACCGGCGCGTGGCGGGCCTTGTCGGCGTGGTAGGCGACCAGCTCCCCCGGCAGGTGGAACTCGGCGATCGTGTGGCTGGCGGCGAGGCGGATCGGATCCGGCTCGCTGCGGGCGCCGGCCAGCAGCCCCTCGACGATCTCGGCCTGGTCGAGCAGTCGGCGCGCCTCCGGGTAGAGCCGGCGCCCGGCGGCGGTCAGGGTGACGCCGCTGGAGGAGCGCTCGAGCAGGGTCGTCCCAGCCACCGCCTCCAGGGCCCGCAGCCGCTTGGAGAGCGCCGGCTGGCTGATCTTCAGCGCCACCGCCGCCTTCCCGAGCGTGCCCAGGTCAACGGCGGCACAGAACGCCCGCAATTCCGCGATCTCCGGCCCGCGAATCGAGCGGCGTCCGCGAGTGGTTAGGTCGCCGCGGCCCTGGGTACCCAACTTGCGTCTCGTCTATTCAAGGAGGAGTGATGGCGACACCGGAGCGACGACGTGGAGGAATCGGCGGGATCTCGGTTGGAGGGATCCTGGTCATCATCGGGATCATCGTGGCGATCTTCTGGAGCTTGCTGCTCGGGATCATCATCATCCTGATCGGCTTGATCGCGTTCGGTGGTTTCGCGCGCGGCCGCTGGTACTGACGCGATCACAGACACGTCGGCTGTGATGAAGGGGCGAGCTTCCGCACGCCGGTCGGGCTGATTCGATAGCCGATCGGCTCAGCCACCTGCGGAATGTCCGCCGGCTGGCCGTCGACGGTCATCTCGACGGACCCGTTGCCGAAGGTCACGTCGAATCGGCCGGCGCGAAACGGCCCGCGCGACTCGTTCGCCGTCAGCGTCTCGCTGTCGACCACCGGCGTCCCGCTGTCGTCCACGAGGCAGACCCAGACCGGCGCGGTGGCGCGCATCGCGACCGAGACCTCGCCGGAGGGTGTGGTCCTGGTCGTGGTGGTCGTCGGCGTGGGCGGGCCCGCCGCCTTGGTCCCGCGGTCCTTGCCCTTTGGGCGCTTGTCGCTGCCGCCGTTGTCCGAGCCGCCGATCGACCCGACGATCACGAGGCCGATCAGGACCACGACGACCAAGCCGGCGGCGGCCTTGGCGACAGGCCCGAAGTTGATGTGCGGCAGGCGGGGTGCCGGACGGTTCTGTCTGAGGGTTCCCGGCTTGATCACGGATCCGGGAACGGGGTCGTGGCGCTCCCCCTCCACTGTCCGTGAGTACTCGTCGAGCAGGGCCTGCTGATCGAGGCCGAGGTGCCGGGCATAGATGTCGAGGAAGCCGCGAGCGTAGGCCGGGGCCGGCAGCTCGTCCCAGCGGTCCGCCTCCATCGCCGCCAGGAACTTCACCCGGATCTTGGTCGCGACCTCGACGTCGCTGAGCTCGAGCCCGCGGTCGTCGCGTGCCCGGCGCAGCTTCTGGCCGATCGTAGGCGCCGTCACGACATCAATTGTCCTCCACAAAAAGCGGGACGATCAGCCGGAATTCGTGTCTGTGAGTGCCGCCACTGCTTCGCCGAAGGCCTCGGTGTGGCGATCGACATCGGCCTCGGCCGTCGCGGGGCACATCAGCGCCATGTTGTGGAACGGCGTCAGCAGGATCCCGCGGTTGAGCGCATGGAGGTGCATGTAGCGGCCGAGCGCCTTGTCGTCCGCCGCGTGAGCCTCCGAGCCGTTTCGCGGCGGGCTGGCCTGGAAGTGGTACTCGACGCGGCACCCGAGCCGCACCGAGTTCCACGCGACGCCATGGGCGGCGATCGCCTCGTTCACGCCGGCCTCGAAGCGCTCCGCCATCCGGGTCATGTGCTCGAAGGCCTCGTCGGTGAGGACCTCCTGGAGGGTCGCTCGCGCCGCCGCGAGCGAGAGGGCGTTGGCGGCCAGGGTGCCGCCGATGCCGCCCACGTCGGAGGCCTCGAGCCCGTCGAGGTAGGCGGTGATGCGCTCGGCTACCTCCTCCGTCATCCCGTACGCCGCCGCGGGGATGCCGCCGGCGATCGCCTTGCCGATCGTGAGCAGGTCGGGATCCAGCCCAGCGGCGGCGGTGTACCCGCCGGGTCCCGCGCAGAACGTGTGGGTCTCGTCGATGACCAGGAGCGTCCCGTGCTGCCGGGTCAGCTCTCGAAGCGCCTCGTGGTAGCCCGGATCGGGGAGGACGATCCCGGCATTCGTCATCGCCGGCTCCGCAAGGACGCACGCCACATCCCCGGGCTCGAGGGCGCGCTCCAGAGCCTCGAGATCGTTCCACTCCACCGCCCGGGTCGTGACAGCCGGGTCCACCGGCGGGCCGATGTTGTCCGGCCGCGAGCGCGTCTCCCCCTCGACCGCGATCGCGAAGCTCTCGTCGACGGTTCCGTGGTAGCACCAGGCGTAGACCAGGACCCTGGGGCGGCCGGTGATCGCCCGGGCGAGGCGGAGTGCGAACCGGTTCGCGTCGGTCGCGGTCAGCGCGAACTGCCACCGCGGCAGGCCGAAGCGTCGGCCGAGCTCCGCCGCCACCCAGCTCGAGTCCTCGGTCGGCAGCATCAGGGTGATCCCATGGGCGGCGCGCTCGCTTACCGCCCTGACTGTGGGAGCGGGCGAGTGCCCCGTCATCGCGCCGGTATCCCCGAGGCAGAGATCGACGTACTCGTTGCGGTCCACGTCGGTGAACCGCGCGCCCTCGGCGCTGGCCGCGAACACGGGAAACGGGCCGGCCCACTCGGTCATCCAGGGCATCGGCACGCCGGCGAGGAGCGCCTTCTCACCGCGCTCGAAGAGCTGCTGCGAGCCGGGGTGCTGCTCGATGAAGCGGCGCTCCTCCTCCTCGAGCAGACCGGAAAGCCGATCGCGGTCGAGCTGCCGTTCCGTAGCGCGCGCCATGCGCGGCAAGGCTATCCGGGCAGCGGCCTGCTCAGGATTCCACCGCCGCGGGCACCGGCTCGAGCTCTCCCCCGGCTCGAGGATCCGCGCCTCGTAGGAGCGCTCGCGGGTCGCCGCCTCGAACCGCTCGATGGGCTCCGCGACCGGCCGATACCAGGGGTCGATCGCATAGCCCCCGTGGTGGATCGGAACCAGCGCTCGGGCTCCCAGGAGCTCGGCGACGAGCGCCGCCTGCTCCGGCTCGAGGGTTGCGGCAAGCGGACTAGGCGGCTGCAGATGGCGGAAGTCCACGGCGGCGGAAGTCCACGGCGGCGCCGTTGATCGGCGCGAGAACCAGGTCAAAGGGCCCGGCGCCCAACGGCGGCCAGCCGATCTGGTCCTTCGGCGAGACGGACCCCTCCGGACAGGCGAAGGTCGACCTCGGCTAGGCGGGGGCATGCCGTCGCGCCTCGCCCTCCCGATCGTGCCCGATGTGAGCGCGCCGACCGGCCTGCCGCCGTGCCCCGGCCTGCGGGGCGAGCCGTGCCGCGACTACCAGCCCTTCGAGAACCGGGCTGGCACGCTCTCCGTCACACCGACGGCCCCCGGGGACACCGCGGGTGGCTCGCGGAGCAGCGGTTCACACAAGAAGAAGTGCAAGAAGGGCAAGCGGGCCTCCCAAGCGCGCAAGAAGTGCAAGAAAAAGAAGAAGGGGAAGTAGCCCGCTGCGGGCGGCGCCGAGGGCGGATTTCTAAGGCGCGGCCCTCCACTCGGCACGCCACTCCGGCGCGTCGAAGCCCTCGGTCACGTAGATCGACTCCCGGGCGATCCTGCCCTCGCGGAGCTCCAGGATGCTGATCCCGTAGTTCGGCGGGCCCTCGTCGTAGCGGACGATCAGCTCGGCGACCCAGACGTCCCCCTCGCCCCTCACCTCTCTGAACTCGAAGCTCGTGTTCGCCGGGTAGTTGCTTCTCCACTCGCGGAGGTTCTCGACACCCTCGAAGCGCTCGCCGGACTGCGGGAACTCGAGCACGGCGTCCTCGCGGTACATCGCGTGGGCCCTCTCCGGGTCGCTGCCCGAATGGTCGAAGTGCTGCTGGAGCATGGCCTGGACCGTCTCGGCGTCCATGTCGGCCGCAAGCTAGGGGGTCTGGGTGTGCCGCGACCCGCCCAGAAGCCAAGAGCGCAGCCGCCAGCCGAGCCAGTGGAGGAAGAGCGATGGCAGGACGGTGACCACCAACAACAGGATGTGCGGGTCGGGCAGGTCGACCTTCGCCTCCTCCTCGCCCCCGAGATCGAAGCCGAGCAGTATGAAGACACCGAAGAGCGTCCCGCCGACCAGTCCGCGGATCAGGGCGTCACGGCGGCTGGCGTACTGCGCGCCGCCTCCGATCCCGCCGAGCAGCGCGAGGACGACGCCGACCAGGTAGAGCGGCGCGGACACCCCGAGCGCGAGCCCGCACAGCAACCCGAATCCGGCCGGAAGCACGATCGCGTCGAAGACGCGTCGCGCGGGCGACATTTCATCCCACTGAGGCAGGAGGCCGTTCAGCGCGTCGCCCCTTCCGCTCTCATCCGGTGCGGACCCTATCGGGCCGAACCCGGGACTTTTTCCGGCGGCCGATGAATCCGCGGTCGATGCCCGGTCTGAGCATTCAGAACCATGATCGCTACGCAGGCGACCACGACGGAGCGGCCCAGGGCCCACATTCGGCAGCGCGGCGACGTCGAATGCTTCCGCGCACCCCGGCGGCAGCCGGTCCTGGACGCCGTGATCGTCGGGGGCGGGCCCGCGGGCCTCAGCGCCGCCCTCGTCCTCGGCCGCGCCCGCAAAGGAGTCCTGGTGATCGACACGGGCCGCCCCGCGAACGCCGCGTCGGCGCACGCGATCGGCGGACTGCTCTCCCAGACGGGTGTCTCGCCAGCAGAGCTCCGCCGGCGCGGGCGCAAGCAGCTCGAGGAGTTCCCCACCGTCGAGGTCCGCGATGGCGAGGTCCTGGACGCCGAGCTCGCGGGCGAGAGCCTCGCGATCCGGCTCGACGGCGGGCCGGTCCGGGCGCGCGGGCTCGTCCTGGCCAATGGCCTGCGCTACGACCCACCGCCGCTCCCCGGCGTCAAGGGCCTCTGGGGACACTCCGTCTTCCACTGCCCCTTCTGCGACGGCTGGGAGGTCCGCGACCGGCCGCTCGCGATCCACGGCAACGGCCCCGCGGCGGCGCGCTCGGCTCGCGTCCTCTCGGGCTGGAGCACGGACGTCGTTCTCTGCACGGACGGTCCCGCCCAGCTCGCCGGCGAGGGCGAGATGCTGGCCGGACAGGGAGTGCGGATTCGCGAGGAGCCGATCCGCGAGCTGGTCGGAACGGACGGCCGCCTGGATCGGATCGAGTTCATGGCCGGCCCGGCTGAGCGGCGTGAGGCCCTGTTCGTCCGGACCCAGCGCGAGCAGCCCAATGGCCTGGCCGCCGGCCTGGGCTGCCGGCTCAGCGACGAGGGCACGATCGAGACCGACGTCGATGGGCGCACCGGCGTGTCCGGCGTCTACGCAGCGGGTGATGCCGCGACCGAGCATTCGCGCTCCGTCGCGAACGCGGTCGGCTCCGGGTCGCGCCTCGCCTACGCGCTCACTCTCGATCAGGTCACGGCAAGCGCCTAGCGCTAGGAGAAGAGCTCGCTCGTCCCGGTGATCGACAGGACCTGGTTGACCTGATCGTGTTTCGAGCGAACGAAGCGAAGCCGCTGGCCGTTCTCACTCGCCCGCTTCCGTGCCTCGAGCAGCACGTTCAGGATCGTCGAGTCCATGAAACTGAGCTCCGCCAGGTCGATGACGATCCACCCGGTGGTGCTCTGCTCAGCGTCGACGACCGCGTCATTGAGCTGATCCACGGCCGCGAGATCGAGTTCCCCCGAGAGTGCGATCGTCATCGCGTCGCCTCGGCTCGTCTCGATCTCGAACAGCCGGGACGGACTCGCGTCCTGCGGTTGGTCGGGCATCCCGCCCCTCTCTCACCCTCTCCTCGAACAGAGCCACACGAAAGGTGGAGAGAATGAGAGAACCCGTCGGGCGGCTCCATCACCGTACTCGACGTTCGCCCTGGCGTGGGCCCGAGACTGCGTCAGGGTGCCGTTGATGGGGTTCGTGTCGTTGAACCCCAGCACGTCGGTCTGTTCATACGCGGGCCCGATGCCGCTCACGTAGGCGACGAAGAATCGGTCGGGTGAGCGGGTGCAGTTGTAGTCCCCGGCCCCGGTCGGCGGCGAGGACCGTGTGCGGAATGTCCTCGATGCGGCACGGCTCCCCGGTCTGGAGGGGACGCTGATACTGGTCAAATCTCGTCG
>DATIDP010000011.1:0-3304 GCA_035456265.1 Solirubrobacterales bacterium
CCGACGACATGTCGATCGTCTACGCGATCGAAGGTCAGGGGGGCGTGCGCGGGACCCTGGTCGACGCCTTCGGGGTCTACTCGGACTCGACCGTGAGCGCGTTCCTCCAGGACGTGCCGATCCGCGGGGCCGGTCGGTTCGGCGGAGGAGTCGCGGAGCGACCCTGGGAGTTCGGCCCCCCGGGCGAGATCCGCGAGCGGAGGAGGACCCGCGAGCCGTCGCGCTTCGGGAGCTACAGTCACGGCCTGCCGGTCCCGGTCCCGCCCGACCCGTGGCACGACGAGGGGGGCGAGAGCGGGCCCGAGCAGTGACCGGCTACGCGCTCAGGGTGCCCGCTCGCGTGGCCGCCTCGTAGAGCCAGTCCTGGGAGTGGAGCGCGGAGTCGTGCTCCGGCCGGATGCGCGCCCAGGTGCCGTCGGCGCCCGCCGGTTGAACTCGAGCCAGGACAGCTCGCGCCCGACCCCCCGTAGTGGACCTTGGTCCCATACCGGCGGCGGCATTGCCGGAGGAGCGAGGGCGGACTATAGTGACGATCCGATGTCCGGCGAGTGGCAGATCGTCGTTGGCGCAGTGGCGATCCTCTCGTCGCTGCTTCTCGCCGTCGGGCTCCTGCTCGAGCGGGCGGGTCGGCGGCGCGCGGAGGCCCTGCTCGGCGAGCGGCTCCGGTTCGAGACCCTGCTGTCCGAGCAGGTGGCCACCTTCAGCCGCATAGCCCCGGCCGACGTCGATCGGGAGATCCAGCGGGCACTCCGCCGGATCGCCGACGTGCTGGGGGTGGACTGGGGGAACCTGACTGAATACTCGGACGACAGTCGAACCGCCCGGGTCACGCACTGGTGGGTGGCCGACGGGGTCGGGCCGCAGCCGTCGGCGATCGCATTCGAGGAGATTCCGTGGGTCGTGACCCGCCTGCGGCGCGGGGAGCTGGTGAGGTTCTCGAAGGTCGAGGAGCTGCCGGAGCGCGAGGCGGCGGTCGATCGGGAGACGTACCGCCGGTTGGGGATCAAGTCGCAGCTCGCGATTCCCTTGACGGTGGAGGGGGTGGTGGTCGGGGCCCTCGCGTTCAGCACCGTCGGGGCCGAGCGGATCTGGCGGGACGAGTTCGTCCAGCGCCTCCATCTTCTCGGGGACGTGTTCGCCAACACGCTGTCGCGCCGCCGATCCGAGATGGAAAGCCAGCGGCTCCGCCAGGATCTTGCCCACGTGGGGCGGGTCTCGACGATGGGAGAGCTGACCGCGTCGCTCGCGCACGAGCTCAATCAACCCCTGACCGGGATCCTGAGCAACGCCCAGGCCGCCCAGCGCATCCTCCTCTCCGACCGGACGGACCTCGCGGAGATCCGCGAGATCCTGAAGGACATCGTCGAGGATGACAAGCGCGCCGGCGAGGTGATCCACCGCCTGCGAGGCTTCCTCAAGAAGAGCACCCTCGAGCTCTCGCCCCTCGACATCGGGGAGCTGGTGAGCCAGGTGGCACGGCTCGTGAGCAGCGATGCGATCATTCGCAACGTGGCGATCCGGCTGGAGCTGGCCCCCGGGCTTCCTCCGGTCTGCGGGGACCGGGTGCAGCTGCAGCAGGTGGTCCTGAACCTGCTCATAAACGGATTGGATGCGATGCGGGAATCGGGCGAGGGCAAGCGCACGCTCGTGCTGCGGACCCTCCGGACCGACCCTCCCGGGAGCGTGGTGGTGGCGGTGGAGGACTCGGGGGTGGGGATCGACGAGGCCGACCTCGAACACGTCTTTCACGCCTTCTACACGACGAAGCCCGAGGGGCTGGGGATGGGGCTCGCGATCGCGCGCTCCATCGTCGAGGCGCACGGCGGCCGCCTGGAGGCGAGGAACAACCTCGAGCGAGGCGCCACCTTCTCGTTCACGTTGCCCGCGATCGAGGAAGGGTCGTGACGGCGTCCGCCGCGCCGCTGGTGTTCGTGGTGGACGACGACGCGTCGGTCCGCAGGAGCCTGGTGAGGCTGATCAAGACGGCCGGGTACGAGGCCGAGGCCTTCGGGTCGGTCGGGGATTTCCTGGCCCGCCGCCCCTACGACGGCCCGTGCTGCCTGGTCCTGGACGTGCGCATGCCGGGACTGACCGGGCTCGACCTGCAGGAAGCCCTCCGGGCCGCGGAGCGGCGGCTGTCGATCGTCTTCATCACCGGCTTTCGCGATGTCCCGGTGAGCGTCAAGGCCATGAAGGGGGGCGCCGTCGATTTCCTCACGAAGCCCGTGGACCAGAGCACGCTCCTGGCCGCGATCGAGCAGGCGGTGGCCCGAACGCTCGCGGACCGTCGGCAGCAGGCCCGGCTGACGGAGGTCCAGAGGCGCATCGCGGCCTTGACCCCTCGGGAGGCGGCGGTCTTCGCTCTGGTGGTGACGGGGATGCTGAACAAGCAGATAGGGGCCGAGCTCGGCATCGGCGAGAAGACGGTCAAGGTGTATCGCGCCCGGGTCATGGAGAAGATGCAGGCGGGATCCCTCGCGGAGCTGGTGCAGCTCGCCGGCGAGGCGAACGTGATCGCCGCGAGATCGTGACCGAGGGGGATGGGACCAAGGTCCACTACCCCTCCCGCCGCCCTCCTGTAGGATCGGCTCGAGTGCCCCTATGTCATGCCCAAGCCCTCCCCGATGATCTCGATCGTAGACGACGACCTGTCGGTGCGCCGCGCGCTCCGTCGGCTGGTCCTGTCGGCGGGCTATCTCGTCGAGACGTTCGCGTCGGCGCGGGAGTTCCTGGCCGCGACGCCGCCGGCTCGCCCCGCGTGCCTGGTCCTGGATATCTACCTGGACGGCATGAATGGGTTCGAGCTCCAGGAGCAGCTGGCCGCGGACCGGGTCGCGATCCCGATCATCTTCATGACCGCCCACGACGATGCGGCGACCCGCGAGCGCATCCGACGATCCGGCGCGGCGGGATACCTCGGGAAGCCGTTCGATGGCCAGATCTTGCTCGATGCGATTCGCCGGGTGGCCGGCCCGGGTGCGGCGGAATGATGGCCGGGTCGCGCACCGCGCGGACGATCGGGCGTCGGCTCGTGGAAGGCGCCCGTGTTCGTCCCGCGGTCTGAGAGAGACGGAAGCGGCGGCGCGGCGGAAGCGCTCCCGGCCGTCCACTTTGCCGCCGGGGCGACCGCGATCCGACCTCGTGACATGAGGATTCTCGACGCCCACGCGCGATGGCTGCACGGGGAGCGGACGCGCGTCCTCCTGATCGAAGGGCATACCGACGAGCCCGAGGACAGCGCGTTCAGCCGGGGGGTCGGGGAAGAGCGGGCGAAGTCCGCCAAAGCCTACCTGGTGTCCAGGGG
>DATIDP010000012.1:0-4339 GCA_035456265.1 Solirubrobacterales bacterium
CGGGGTCTCGGAGGCATACAAGAAGTGCATCGTCGAAAGCGACGGGCAGGACACTGTGTACACCGAGGTCTACGACATCATGTACGAGTTGAAGTTCCCCGCGGGGATCGCGGGCCGGGCCCGCATCAACCGCATCACGCGCGAATGGCATGGCCGCGAGGCCGAGGTGCGCCAGCGCCGGGCGGAGCTGGCCGCGCAGCATCCTCCGCGTCTGGCCGCCGAGCGCGATCCCGACGTGCATCCCATCTGGATGGGGCAGTCGGCGGGATCCATTCAGGGCATTCGAACCGTCGCCGAGGTGATCCAGGGCATCTGCGACGGCGCGGAACGACTCCTGCGTGAGCGCGCGACGACGGTTCTCGGCTAGCCGAGCAGCACGCAGTTGACCGCGCGCGCGCCCATGGTACAAAGAATTCGATGAGCGTTGCACGGGCAAAGAGGCTCGTCGAACCTATAAATCATGCCGATCAAGGTGGGACGCGGTGGCCGACCATGAAGCGACAGGAGACGCGGTAGCGGGCAGCCTCCGGATCGCGCAGGTGGCGCCCCTCTACGAGCGGGTGCCGCCGGCGCTGTACGGCGGGACCGAGCGGGTCGTCGGCTACATCACGGAAGAGCTGGTCCGGCGCGGCCATCAGGTGACCCTCTTCGCGAGCGGCGACTCCGAGACCGACGCGGAGCTGGTCGCCCCCGCCGAGAAAGCGCTGCGGCTGAACCCGGACGCGCACGACAAGCTGGGTCCTCATGTCATCGAGCTGGGCCAGGTCGCCGAGCGCGCCGGTGAATTCGACCTCATCCACTGTCACATGGACTATCTTGCGTTCCCCCTCGGCCAGTTCGGCCCCACGCCGACGGTCCACACCATGCACGGTCGCCTGGACCAGCCGGAGCAGGAGGCGGTCTTCCGCCAGTTCAGCCATGTTCCATTGATCTCGATCAGCGACGCGCAGCGTGAACCGCTCCGGCACCTCGGCCTGAACTGGCTCGGCACCGTCTATCACGGCCTGCCTCGAGACGCCTACAGGTTCTCGCGACAGGGAGGGCGATACCTCGCGTTTCTCGGCCGGCTCTCGCCCGAGAAGCGGCCGGATCTGGCCATCGAGGTCGCGAAGCAGGTGGGGGTTCCCCTGAAGATCGCGGCCAAGGTAGACGAGGCCGACCGCGAGTACTTCGAGCGCGAGATCGAGCCGCTCATCCGGCATCCGCTCGTCGAGCTCGTCGGCGAGATCGGAGACGACGACAAGTCCGAGTTCCTCGGGGGCGCCCTCGCCCTCCTCTTCCCCATCGACTGGCCCGAGCCCTTCGGCCTCGTCATGATCGAGGCCATGGCCTGCGGCACGCCGGTGATCGCGCGTCCGATGGGCTCCGTACCCGAGATCCTCGAGTCCGGACGCACGGGACTCATCGGCGACACCGCGGAGGAGCTGGCCGCGGCGGTCAAACATATCGACGCCATCGACCGTGCCGTCTGCCGCCGCGAGTTCGAGCGACGGTTCACAGTGGAGCGTATGGTGGACGACTATGAGGCGATCTACCGGACGCTCTGACCGCCGCGGCCGTCGCCTCCCCGACGACGCCAACCCCAACGTCGACCGCGAATACCACATCCTGGCGGCGGCGGCCGTCGCGGATCAGCCGAAGCTCGTCCTCAAGCACGACGGCGCGTTCCTCGTCGCCGACCGGCGCGGCGACATGCCCGCGGTTCCCGAGGGCTCCTTCGGCTTCTACGCCGACGACACCCGATTCCTGCAGCGCCTCGAGCTCCGCGTGCACGGCCGGCCGCCGATCCTGCTCAACGCCACCCTCGGGGGCGAGAGCTGGGAAAGCGCGATCGATCTCACCAACCCAGACTTCGTGGAGGGCGAGCGCGTCACGCTGCCGAGCCGAATGGTCCGCATCTCCCGGCGGCTCACCATCTTCGAGAAGTGCCTCTACCAGCTCGTGACGCTGGAGAGCTACGCGCGCGAGCGGCACGAGATCGCCCTGACCTGGGATTTCGGCTCGGACTTCGCCGACCTCTTCGAAGTGCGCGGCCATCGCCGGCCCGCACGCGGGGTCAGCCAGCCGCCGTCGGTCGGGGGAGGGGAGGTCAGCCTGTCCTATCGCGGCCGGGACGAGATAGTCCGCACCAGCCGGCTCGAGTTCGACCCCGTTCCGGCGCGGCTGGAGCCAGCATCGGCGCGGTACCTCATCCGGCTGGAGCCGAAGGCTCGTGTAGAGATCGCGGTGAGCGTCTCAGCCATCACGGGTGGTTCGCTCAGTCCGCCCCCCCTGAGCTGCGCCCAGGCCCACGCTCGCCGGTCGGCCGTGGTCGACGGCCTGCGCCGGGACACCACCCGGATCGCCTCCGATCACGAGGGATTCCATCGCTGGGTGGACCGGGCGCGGGACGACCTCCACCTGCTCGTCACATCGTCCCCGGACGGCCCCGTGCCCTACGCGGGAATTCCGTGGTACGTGGCGCCGTTCGGCCGGGACAGCCTCATCGCCGCAATGCAGATGCTGCCGTTCGAGCCCGAGATCGCCCGCGGTACCCTGCGCTTCCTCGCGCGGCACCAAGCGCGGGTCGAGGACGAGTTCACCGATCAGGAACCGGGCAAGATCCTGCACGAGCTCCGCCTCGGCGAGATGGCCGTCTGCCGCGAAGTCCCGTTCATCCCATATTTCGGCAGCGTGGACGCCACCCCGCTCTTCGTCATGCTCCTCGCCGACTATGTGAGGTGGACCGGTGATCTCGACCTCGCCCGCGAGCTCTGGCCGTCGGTGGAGCGCGCGCTCGGCTGGATGGCCGGCTTCGGGACCGAAGAGGAGCCGGGCTACCTGCGTTACGAGCGCCAGTCGCCCCGGGGGCTCGAGAATCAGGGTTGGAAGGATTCCCACGACGCGATCATGCATGCGTCGGGCGAGCTTGCCCCTCCTCCTATCGCGCTCGTCGAGGTCCAGGGTTATCAGTTCGCGGCCCTGGAGGGCGCGGCGGCGGTAGCGGAGCAGATCGAGCGCGCCGACCTCGCCGCTCGTCTGCGCGCGCGCGCTCAGCGGCTCCGGACACGCTTCGAGGCGGACTTCTGGAGGGGGGAGGACGGGTTTTACGCCCTCGCCCTCGACGGGCAGGGCGATCCGAGCCGCGTCGTCACGTCCAATCCCGGCCATTGCCTCTGGACCGGTATCGTGGCGCCGGGGCGCGCCGACACCGTGACGCAACGCCTGATGAGGCCCGACATGTTCGGCGGCTGGGGCCTGCGCACCCTCGCCCTCGGCGAGCGGCTCTACAACCCGATGAGCTACCACAACGGCTCGGTGTGGCCGCACGACACCGCTCTCGCCGCGGTCGGGATGCGGCGGTACGGATTCCTCGATCCGTTCCTCAAGCTCACCACCGCCCTGTTCGAGGCCGTCCTCAACTTCTCCGGCTGCCGCATGCCCGAGCTCTTCTGCGGGTTCGCCCGCGAGCCCGGCCACGGTCCCACGCGGTATCCCGTTGCGTGCGAGCCGCAGGCGTGGTCGGCGGGGGTCGTCTTTCACCTCGTCGCGGGGATGCTGGGGCTCGAGCCATCCGCCGCTGAGAATCGTCTCACCCTCGATCGGCCGGGGCTCCCGCCCTGGCTCAGGTACCTCGAGGTGCATGACCTGCGGGTGGGCAAGTCACGCGTGACCCTCCGGGCCGTTCAGGGCCGCGAGGGCGCCGCCGTCGAGCTGCTCGCGCGCGAGGGCGACCTGGAGCTGGTCGTCCGCCGCTAGGACGAAGGACGGCGCGGCGGCCGACCCATCAGGGGCGCGAAGACTCGACGACGGGCCGCACCCAGAGGGAGGGCACGTCGCAGACCTGACAGCGGCACAGGGACTTGAGCGCTCCGTTCACCACGGACCGCTGACCCGCCTCCCTGACCGCCTCCCCATTGCAGAAGGGACACAGCCGCGGGAGCGTCTCGGTGATGGGCTCGCGGCTGCCGCCGTGCCGAGCGCCGTGCCGTACGGGCACAGCCCCAATGCCACGGCTGAGAGGGCCGATCTCCTTGACAGGCCAGCCCCCCTCCCGCATTCTCGTGCCTCCACACCTCGGATGCGCCTGGAGACGGAGGAGTCATGACGCGACAGGGATTCCTGATGAGCACCGGCGTCCTCTTCGCGGGCGTTGCTCTTCTACTCTGTGGTAGCCCGGCGACCGCAGCCGATCCCGCGCCCGTAACCGTCCTCGTCGCCTTTCACTCGGCGACCGGCAACACGGAGAAAATGGCCGAAGGGGTGGCCGAGGGGGCCAAGGCCGTCTCGGGGACCAGCGTGCTTCTGAAGAAGGTCGGGGATGTCGTGGCCGGGGACCTCTCGGGCTCCGATGCGGTCA
>DATIDP010000013.1:0-13090 GCA_035456265.1 Solirubrobacterales bacterium
AGCGGGAGCCCCCTACTTCTGGCCGGAAGGCATTCGCAGCTGGGGACGGACGGTGGGGCGCACACTCGCGCGGAGGGCTCGATGCCCCAGAACACGGCGACCTCTTTGCGAGTTATCGCAGTGAGTACGTA
This sequence comes from Solirubrobacterales bacterium, assembly GCA_035456265.1. Lineage (GTDB taxonomy): Bacteria > Actinomycetota > Thermoleophilia > Solirubrobacterales > 70-9 > DASUPK01. The sequence continues at coordinate 132 of DATIDP010000013.1, forward strand.
AGCCACAGGACCTCGAGCGACGCCGTCGCCGCGAACATCAGGAGGAGAGCGACGCCCTCGACCGCCGGGGGGTGAGAGATCCGCTTCTGGTCGGGTAAGGGACCCTTCGCTCTAGGAGTGCTCCTGGACCAGGGCGATCGCCTCGCCGCGATCCCGGACCCCGAGCTTGCGCACGACCTCTCCGCAGTGGCGGCGCACTGTGACCGGTGAGATGTACAGGCGCTCGGCGATGCTGGGCCCGCTCAGCCCATCGCACATCAGGCCCAGGATCTCCCACTCGCGGCGGGTCAGGTCGGCGCGGCCGTGCCTGCCCGCGATGAGGCGCTTCCGGCCCTCTGTCTGTAGATCTCGAACCAGGGCAGCCATCAAGGAGCGGGGAATCGCCGCCTCTCCCGCGAGCACGCCGCGAAGCGCGGGCGCGATCCGGTCCAGGTTCATGTTCTTGACCAGATAGCCGGAGGCGCCCGCCCGGATCGCCTCGATCATGTCGTCGCGATCTTCTGAGGCTGTCAGCACCACCACCGACGCCTCCTGAACGCGCCGGGAGACCTCGCGCACCACCCGGATCCCGCCGCCGGGCATGTAGAGGTCCACCAGGCAGAGTTGGGGCCGCTCACGCAGACTGCTCTCGATCGCGGCCTCGGCGTCCCCAGCCTCGGCCGTCACCTCGAAGCCGGCGTTCTCGAGCAACCGACGGAGCGCGGTCCGCGTCACTGGCTCGTCCTCGGCCAGGACGATGGCAGGCGGGCGCTCAGCCACGCTCAGCCGGCGGATGTGCCTTCAGCCATCGATGAATCAACGACGGGAGTTCGTCCAAGCTTCCGGCCCCTGCCGCCTCCTCAAGCTTCATTCGGCGGAGTCTGGCCGTGGGCCCTCGGAAAGTCAACGCCTGAAGTGGGTATCCCTCTCCAGCTGCCACCCGGGGCACGCTTAGCCGAGCTCATGAACAACGGGCCTGGGTCTTACGGCTAGATCGCCGGAGTTGGGTGGGGGAAGCTGCATCACGCGCCGGAAGTGAAGACGCGGAGGTGGCAGTCCCGCCGGTGCCGGGAGCCCGGGTGTCCGCACCGCTGGTGAAGCCCCGCTCCAGCACGTCGCGGTTGCGAGAGATCAATTGCCGGGCGATGTCGGCGTGGCGGTGCGCCAAGTCGACGAAGGTCCGTAACGCCACATCCCGCCAGCGTCTCGTGGCACGAAGGTGACCAGGTCGGCGGAAATGATCACGAGGCCTCGCCACCGAGTGCCGCCCGGACCGCCGAGACGGACGGCGCGACATCCTCGTTCAGGCGGGCGAGGAAGTCGGTGAGCGACGGCTGAAGCTCCAACGCCCGGCGGACCAGGTCGAGCCCGACCTCGAGGTCGTCGCTCGCCGCCCCCAGGCCCACCCAGAGCAGAAGCTGGGGGTTCTCCTCGGAGAGGCCCACCGCCTCGATTCCGGCCTGCATCGCCCCCTCGGCGTCGCCGGCCTCAGCCCTCTCCTCGGCCAGGTCCAGGAGCGTGAAGGCGCGGTGGAAGCGAAGGGCCCGAGAGAGCACCGCCAGTGGATCCTCGTCGTAGTCGACGTGGAGGTCGACGCTCCGCCGCCAGGGCTCGCCCTCGGGTGGAACGACCAGGATCGCCGCCGACATCCGGCCACGAGCATCCCCGCCCGCACCTTCGCCCGCCTCGAGCGCGGCGAGCAGGCGGAGGGCGAGCTCACCATCGGATGCGTCGAACGCCTCGACCATCGTCTGCGGCACCCGCTCCGAGGCCATCATGTTCGCCTGGCAGCGGCAGTCGTCGCCGGCGGCCTCCCCGGCGTAGGCAACGCAGGCCTCGCCGGTGAAGCCCGCGCTCTCGCCGTCCGCCGCCAGCACGCCGAGCTGGCGCACGGCGGGCTTCGGATCCGAGCCGATCAGCCGCTCGACGGCGTCGGCAGGGGCGACACCCTCTTTCAGCATCTCGAGCGCACGGGGCCCGAAGGAGATCTCGACGAGCGACTGGGTGGCGATCGCGGCGACGCCCGGCTCGGCAAACGGCACGACGGCGCCGACCGCCGGCCACGCCGTGAAGACGCCCACCCCTAACTCGCCGGTGCCCGGGTCACGGGCGACGATCGACGCCGTCACAGGGAGAACCTAGCGTGCGACTAGCGGCGCAGCTCGGTCCCGTCGTAGAGCTTCTTGACGACCACGCCGCCAGGCGGGGCGGCCTCGACGCAGAGGTTGCAGAGGACGCACTCGTCCAGGTTCTCCCGGACGATGACGACCTTGCCGCCGTCCTCGGCGAAGATGTCGACGGGGCAGACCTCCTCGAGCTTGGCCGCGAGCTCGGCGTCGTTCCGGACCTCGTCCGAAACCTCGACGTCGATGAAGATCCCCTGCAAATCCTGCGTTTCGGGCATCAGACCGCGGCCCCCAGCTTCTCCTTGACCGCGTCGGGAATCTCGTCGATCCGCTCGACCACCGGGATGCCCGCGGCCTCGAGCCGGGCGATCTTCTGGGTGGCGGAGTCCTCGGCGCCCTCGACGATCGTGCCGGCGTGGCCGAAGCTCATGCCCTTCATCTCCTCGTCGTCCATGAACTTGCCGGCCATGAAGGCGACGATCGGAAGCTTCGAGCCGTTCTGCTCGCGCCAGTCGACCAGCTCGGCCTCCATGCGGCCGCCGGGCTCGCTGTAGATGACGATCGCCTCCGTCCCCTCGTCCTGGGAAAACAGGGGCATCAGCTCGGCGTAGGTTGAGCCGATGATCGCGTCGCCGCCGATCGAGACGGCGGTCGAGACGCCGAGGCCGGCGGCGGTCAGCGTGGAGGAGATCTCCGTGGTCATGCCACCGGAGCGGGACATGACCCCGATCGATCCCGGCTCGTAGGCCTTGGCGGCGTCCTTCGCCGGCCCGCCGATGCCCCCCATCTTGGCGACGCCCGGGGCGATGATGCCGAGGCAGTTGGGGCCGATGATGCGGGCGCCGCGCTCGTTGGCGAGCTCGACCATCTGGGCGACGTCGCGGCGCGGGATCCGCTCTGTGACCACCACGACCAGCCCGATCGCGTTCTCGATCGCCTCGAACACCGCGTCCTTGGTGAAGGCGGGGGGGACGGTGACCACCGAGCCGTCGATCGGGGCGCCGTGGCGGGCGACGGCCTGCCCGACCGTGTCGAAGACCGGCACGCCGTGCACGTCTCGTCCCTTGCGGCCCGGGGTGACGCCGCCGACCACCTTGGAGCCGTAGTCGAGGCATTCCTTGGTCAGGTTGACGGCCTCGCGGCCGGTGATGCCCTGGACGATGAAGGTGAAGTCCTCGCTCAGCAGGATGCTCACGCCGCCGCCCCCTGGATCTTCTCGACGGCCTCGCCGGCGGCCTCCCACATCGAGGTGGAGCGGTCGCGGAAATCGATCCCGTACTTGCCGAGGATCTTCGCGCCCTCCTCCTCCCAGGCGCCGGGGATGCGAAAGACGGCGATCGTCTCGGCCGGGTCCCTGCCGAGCTCGAGGCAGGCCTTGATCACGCCGCGCGCGACGATGTCGACCCGCGTGTTGGAGACGATCGACATCATCACGGCGATCTTCTCGACTCCGTCCTTGCTGAGCACCTCCCTGGCGAGGCCACAGGATTTGGCCACGGAGGGGTTGCCGCCGATCTCGGCGTAGTTCGCGGGCTGGCCGCCCTGGCTGCGGACGGCATCGGTGAGGGTGAGCGAACCGCCGCCGGCGCCGATCACCAGGCCGAGGTTGCCGTCGAAGCCGTGGTCCTTGCCCTGGATGACGCCGCGGTGGTCGGCCTCGTCGATCGCCTTGACGTTGCGCTCGAACTCGGAGGGCTCGTAGAGCTCGCGCGGCTCGTCGAGCTCGACGCCCAGCTCCGCGAGCTCCTTCTGATGGCGGCCGACGGCCTCGTCCTCCATCTCCATGTGAGCGTCGAGCGCGGCGAAGGAGCCATCGGAGAGCCTCGCCAGCGGGTTGATCTCGGCGAGGGTCATGTCGTAGTCGCGCTGGAGCTGGGCGAGGCGGGCGAGCACGGGTGTGGCGCGGGTGAGCTCGCGACCGGTCAGCCCGCCGGCGGCCGCGACCACCTCCTTGGCGCGGAAGTCGGGGACGGGGTGGAGGTTCGAGAGGTGCCCACGGCCGACGTGGTCGGGGTGCTTCTCGGCCACCTCCTCGATGTCGATCCCGCCCATGTCGGAGAAGAGCATCATCGGGCGCTTCGCGCGGCCGTCCCAGAGGACCGCCGCGTAGTACTCCTGCTCGACCTCGGCCTTGGGGTCGACGAGCACGCCGACCGGCATGTGGCCGTTGATCTCGAGCTTCAGGATCTCCTCGGCGTGACCCTCGGCCTCCTCCGGCGTGTCGGCGAACCTGACGCCGCCGGCCTTCATCCGGCCGCCGGTCAGCACCTGCGACTTGACCACGGTCGGCCCGCCGATCCGCTCGGCGGCCTCGCGGGCCTCGGCGGCCGTCTTGGCGAAGCCGTACGCGGTGACCGGGATCCCGGCCCGCTCGACTATGCGGCGGCTTTCGAACTCGTAGAAGCGCATGACACCTCGCCCGGGGGCGGGCGGGAACAGTACAAAGCCGCCGGTCCGGAGGGTGCGTTCCGCAGAGGAGGCGAGCGCAAACCGCGGAGAGGCCGAGGGCGTAATAGCCTCGGCCTGCCCGGCTCAGGAAGGGCCGGGCGTGTCTCGACTATCCAAGGAGGGCTGGAATGAGCAAGAAGCTCCGTGGGGCTCCGGCGATCGTGATCGCCGCAGTCGCACTGTTCGTCGCAATCGGCGGCGGCTACGCGATCGGCGCCGGGTTCATCGGAACCGGCGATCTCAAGAACCAGGCTGTGACGAACAAGAAGATCAAGAAGAAGACGATCAAGGCCAACCGGGTCAAGCCCGACACGCTGACCGGCAGTCAGATCAACGAGGCCAGTCTGAGTGGTGCGGGCACAGGCCTGTCGGTCTCCGAGACCACCGCCGCCCAGGTGCCGGGATCGACGACGACCGCGACGACAGTCCTGACGCTGCAGGTGCCGCAGGCCGGCAGCTACGTCTTCTTCTCCAAGGGAGTGTTGGCGAGGGCGACGCTTGGGAACGTCGATTGTTTCCTCACTGCGGAGGGTGATTCCGACCGCTCGCTGGCGGCCTCCGTCGACTCCGCGCACAACATGACGATTGCGAACACGGTGGCCCATACGTTCACGGGTCCCGGTTCGGTCACGATGGCCTGTAACAACCCAGCTGCGGGCCTCCTGCTCGTTACTGACAAGCGGATTGAGGGCATCCCGATGGGGGCACTCAGCAGCACGTCGCTTCCGTAGGAAGGCCCAGGCCTGCGGGGACCGGGCTCAGCGCCCGGTCCCCGGCCAGGCCCCGGAAGGGGAGGAGGCTAGGCGTGCTCCGCGCCGGGAACGCTCTCGGGCGCCGCCTGCGCCCGCCGCGGGCGGAGGAGCACCACGGCGGCGATCACGCCGACCAGGCAGAAGGCCGCGCCGACCCCGAACTGGAGGTCGAAGCCGTCGGTGAGAGCCTTGGCGGCCGAGGTGCCCGAGGCGACCTCTGAGTCGGTGTGGTGCGCAGCGATCGTGCTGAGCACCGCGAGGCCGAGGGCGGCGCCGACGAACCGCGAGGTATTGAGCACGCCGGAGGCGAGCCCGCTGAGCGCCCGCGGGACGCCCTCGACGGCGACGATGGTCGCGGGCACCAGTGCCAGCCCCAGCCCGAACGCGCCCAGCAGCCCGCCCGGGAGCACGTTCGCGGCGTAGCTCCCGCCGGGGTGGACGCTGATCAGCAACAGCTCGCCGATCGTCGCGGAGAGCATTCCCGCCGCCAGCACCCACCGTGCGCCGAAGCGCTTGGCCAGTCGCGGCGCCAGGGTGGCTCCGGTGCCGACCGCGGCGGTCATCGGGACGAAGGCGAGGCCAGTCTCGAGCGCGCTGTAGCCGAGCGTTCCCTGCATGTACAGCGACTGGAAGAACCAGAACCCGAAGATCGCCGCGTAGAGCAGGAAGATCACCAGGTTGGCGGCGCGCAGGTTGCGAAGCCGGAAGACGCTCAGGGGCATGAGGGGAACGCGCTGGGGATGGCCGGCCAGCTTCGCCTCGTAGAGGCCGAAGGCGACCAGGAGGGCCACACCGGCGGCGACCGGCCCGAGCACGCCGATCGAGCCCCAGCTGAGGCGGTCGGTGGTGACGATGCCGTAGGTCAGAGCGGTCATCCCGAGGGTGACGAGCACGGCGCCGGCCAGGTCGAAGTGGCGGTTCTCGACCTCGCTGCGTCCCTCCGGGATCAGGCGGCTCGAGAACAGCACGATGCCGAGTCCGATCGGGACGTTGATGACGAAGATCGCCGGCCAGCTGAAGGCCTCGGTGAGGACGCCGCCGAGGAGGACGCCGGAGGTCGCGCCGATCGCTCCAACCGCGCCCCAGGCCCCGAGGGCCCGGTTGCGCGGGGCGCCCTCGTCGAAGGAGGTGGTGATGATCGCCAGGGTGGCGGGGGAGAGGATCGCGCCGCCGATGCCCTGCGCCGCGCGGGCCGCCACCAGCGCGCCGGAGCTCGGCGCGATCGCGCAGAGAAGCGAGGCGCCGGAGAAGAGCAGGGTGCCGAGATAGAACATCCGCCTGCGGCCGAACAGGTCCGCCGCGCGTCCGCCCAGCAGCAGGAAGCCCGCGAAGGTCAGGGTGTACGCGTTCAGAACCCACTGCAGGCCGGTCGTCGAGAAGCCGAGCGCGTCCTTGATCGAAGGGAGCGCCACGTTCACGATCGAGACGTCGAGGATCACCATGAACTGGCCGAGACAGACGACCAGCAGGAGCGCGTTGGAGTTGCGCCCGACGATGTCCCGTGCGGCCGTGACCGGGTTCATTTCCGGACGGCCTCCAGGATGTACGCGGCCTCGACCGCTGCGGCGACCTGAGAGGCGCTCGGGCCGCGGGGGCCCTTCTCATGCGCCTCTTCGGCGGCGACGGATTGGATGTTCTCGTGGTCTGCCATCTACTTGCCTTCCTGCCGTTTCGTTAGTACGATGATCATCGTATCAAAAGTACGATCATCGTCGTACAATCGAACCATGGGAATCGATCACACAACGAAGCTGCATCACCCGGAGCGGGATGAAATCGAGCTGCCGGGCGTCCTGCACGCCCTCAGCGACCCGCAGCGGCTGGAGATCGTGCGCCGGCTGGCCGGGAGCGATGAGGCCTGCGCCTGCGGATCGATCAAGCTCGGCCTCTCCAAGTCGACCATGACCCATCATTTCCGGGTCCTTCGGGAATCCGGGGTCATCCGGCAGAAGCGAGAGGGGACCAGCAAGCTGACGCAGCTCCGGCGCGAGGACCTCGACGCCCGGTTCCCGGGCCTGCTCGATGCGGTCCTCAGCTCCGAGGCGGTTCCGGCGTAGTCGGCTCATCCGAAGCTCCTTCCTATCGGCGGCGCCCCTCGCCGCCATCACCCAGTCAACGAACGGTGCCCGCCAGAATCGACATGGATATGGCAGAGGCGCCGCCCATCTATCCGCAGGTCGTCGTCGGCTACGTCGACAGCGAGCGCGGCGAGGACGCGCGCGTGCTCGCGGAGCAGATCGTCGAGCGCGACGGCGGTGAGCTGAAGGCCATCCACGTCGAGAAGGGCTCGGCCGCGGAGGCCCTGCAGGCCCTGGCGGAGAGGGGAGAGGCCGACCTGATCGTCCTCGGCTCGACGCACCACGCGCACGTGGGATCGGTGGCGCCGGGTAGCGTCGCCGAGCACCTGCTGCACGGGGCGAGGTGCCGCCTGGTCATCGCGCCGAAGGGATACGCGCGGTCCGACCACTCCCAGGACCGCCTCCGCGTGGCCGCCGTCGGCTTCAACGGAATGGCGGAGTCCCATGCCGCGCTCGAGGAGGCCGCCAGGCTGGCGTCCAAGTTCGGCGGGTCACTGCGCGTGATCGCGGTCGCGGCACCGGTGTCCGGGATGGGCGCCGCCGCCGCCGCACAGGCGGGCGCCGAGCCCGGGCCGGACTTCCAGACGCAGCTCAAGGAGGCGGCCGCCGAGCTTCCGGCCGGGCTGCGAGCCCTGCCGGTCTTCGAGCGGGGCGATCCGGCCGAGAAGCTGCTCGAGGCCGCCGAGATGGGGGTCGACCTCCTGGTGCTGGGCTCTCGGGGCTTCGGCCCGGTCATGCGCCTGCTGGTCGGCAGCGTCTCCTCCCGCGTGATCCGCGAGGCCCCCTGCCCGGTCCTCGTCGTCCCGCGGCCGGCCTAGCCGGGCCGCGGCGGCGGTGGAATGGCCGCAAAGGCGGGTATTCAGCGTGCGCACGGGCCACGCCCAACCCCCTAGGATCCGTGGTGCCCCCCGATGCCAGGCAGTCCGCGGGGCCGGACGATGTGAAACCATCCCCGCCTGGCGGGGCAGGGGGGTCATCAATTCGATCCATCAAGGAGTTGAACGCATCAGTGAGTGAGACAAGCGCCACGACAGAGGCACCCACGACGCATGCCAAGCTCGTTTCCTGGGTCAGCGAGATCGCGGAGCTGACGCAGCCCGACGCGATTCATTGGTGTGACGGCTCCGCGGAGGAGTACGACTCCCTCGCTCAGCAGCTCGTGGACGCCGGGACCTTCGAGAAGCTCTCTGACGCGAAGCGCCCCAACTCCTATCTCGCTCGCTCCAGCCCCTCCGATGTCGCGCGTGTGGAGGACCGCACCTTCATCTGCTCAGAGCGTGAGGAGGACGCCGGCCCGACCAACAACTGGCGCGAGCCGTCCGAGATGCGGGAGGTTCTCAGGGAGCTCTTCAGCGGCTGCATGCGCGGCCGGACGATGTTCGTGGTGCCGTTCTCGATGGGCCCGCTCGGCTCGCCGATCTCGCACATCGGCGTCCAGCTAACCGACTCGGCCTACGTGGCCGCTTCGATGCGGATCATGACGCGGATGGGCGCGGACGCCCTCGAAGTGCTCGGCACCGGCGGCGAGTTCGTCCCCTGCGTCCACTCGGTCGGCATGCCCCTCGAGGAGGGGCAGGAGGACGTCTCCTGGCCCTGCAGCGAGACGAAGTACATCGTGCACTACCCCGAGAGCCGCGAGATCTGGTCCTTCGGCTCGGGCTACGGCGGCAACGCGCTGCTCGGCAAGAAGTGCTTCGCCCTGCGAATCGCCTCGGTCATGGCCCGCGACGAGGGCTGGCTCGCCGAGCACATGCTGATCCTCAAGCTGATCTCGCCGGAGGGCAAGGTCAAGTACATGGGCGGCGCCTTCCCTTCGGCGTCGGGCAAGACCAACCTCGCGATGCTGATTCCGAAGCTCGAGGGTTGGACGGTCGAGACCGTGGGCGACGACATCGCCTGGATGAAGTTCGGCAAGGACGGCCGGCTCTACGCCGTCAATCCCGAGGCCGGCTTCTTCGGCGTGGCCCCCGGCACGGGCCACAAGACCAACCCGAACGCGATGGGGACGGTGGAGAAGAACACCATCTTCACCAACTGCGCGCGCACCGATGACGGCGACGTCTGGTGGGAGGGCATGACCGGCGAGCGGCCGGAGCATGCGATCGACTGGAAGGCCAACGAGTGGACGCCCGACTCGGAGGGGCCCGCCGCCCACCCGAATGCCCGCTTCACCACCCCGGCCTCGCAGTGCCCCTGCATCGCCGAGGAGTGGGAGGACCCCGCCGGCGTCCCGATCGACGCGTTCCTGTTCGGCGGTCGCCGGGCGACGGTCGTCCCCCTGGTCACGGAGGCGTTCGACTGGGAGCACGGCGTCTTCCTCGGCGCGACGATGTCGGTGGAGAAGACCGCGGCGGCCGACGGCACGGTCGGCGAGCTCCGCTTCGACCCGATGGCGATGCTGCCGTTCTGCGGCTACAACATGGCCGAGTACTTCGGCCACTGGCTGAAGACCGCCGAGCGAGACGGGGCGAAGCTGCCGAAGATCTTCCTCGTCAACTGGTTCCGCAAGGACGACGAGGGGAGCTTCGTCTGGCCCGGGTTCGGCGAGAACATCCGGGTCCTCGAGTGGATCTTCCGCCGCACCGAGGGAGAGGGCGAGGCCGTGGACACCCCGATCGGCCGAGTCCCGGCAGAGGGCGAGATCGACATCGAGGGCGCCAACGTCACCCCGGACGACATGCGGCTCCTGCTCGACGTCGACCCGGACGCGGTCAAGGCCCAGCTCCCGCAGGTCGAGGAGCACCTGGCGCGCTTCGGCGATCGCCTGCCGGACGAGCTGCAGGCTCAGCTCGAGGCCCTGAAGCAGCGTCTGGGCTAGCTACCGCTTGCGGTAGCTGCGCTTGGTGACCTCGCCGGTCGCCGAGTCGAGCACGATCACCGCCCCTCCGCGCCGCACCGCGAGCCGGACGCGCTCGCAGGTGGCCTGGTCGGTGAGCACGTTGACCAAGCCCGCGCTGACCGCGCGCGGGCTGCTGGCCTCACGCGCCTGAATCTTGTTGGCGCGCAGCACCCCGACGAGGTTGCGCGGCGAGGGGAAGCAGCCGTTGTTGGAGACACGCTCGGAGATCGCGACCTTGAGCGCCTTGTCCAGGATCGGCGGGGCCTTGATGCTCCGCTCGTGCGATGCCCTGGTCCCGTGGCGCATGTTCTGCCGGCGCTTCAGCATCGAGAACGTCATGCAGTAGCCGCGGGCGCTGACCGTGGCCGCCGGCCCGAACTCGTTGAAGGCGGTGGCGGACCAGCTTCCGTCCGGGTTGAAGTGGGCGGAGGAGACCAGCGCCGGCCCCGACGGTGTGGTGGTGAAGCCGCCCGCGACCATCGTCGATCCGGGCGGGCACGCAGGGGTGGTCGCCGTCGCCGAGCGCTCCACTGGAAGAGCGGTGTCGGAGGACACCTCGCCGACCAGTTGGGTGCGGGAGCGGAGGCAGTAGGCGATCGCGGTGAGCTCGCCTCCGAAGTTGCCGAAGGCGCTGCCCGAGACCTGCCAGGAGCGGTCGGAGGAGGCCCGTGACTCGGTCACGTAGTTGCCGCCGCGGGTGACGAAGTTGGTGCGCTGGAAACCGCCGGCGAGCAGGCGATTTCCGCGCGGGCAGGTGGCCACGGCGGTCCGGGTCTGACCCGGGCCGACGAAGACCGTCGAGTGGGGGGAGCTGACGGGGCCGAGCCTGGGGCCGCAGACCACCTGCAGGGTGACCGAGTGACTGCCGCTGGATCCGTAGAGGACGGGGGTGACGTGCCAGCCGCGCTGGACGCCCAGCCGCTCATAGGAGTGCGGATAGACGCCCTCACCGTCGGGTCCGAGCGGATCCGTGACCATCCCGCCGCTGTAGGGCAGCTGCTTCTTGCCCGGGCACTTGACGGTCAGCCTCTGCTTCGCGTCGGTGCCGCTCATCTGGTAGGTCTGGCTCTGCAGGCTGAGGGCCTGGGCGGTGCCAGCCGAGAGGGCCACTCCGAGGAGGGTGGCTGCGAGGGTGAGCGCTGCGCGCCGAAACCGCATCACCCACCTCATCGGGCGGAGCCGACGCTCCTTTAAACCCGGTGGATGCCCCTGACTAGAACATTGGTCCAGTCTCGGTTCCATAGAATCGCTTCGCGATGGGAGAGCCCGTTAAGTTCCTCCTTGGGGAGGACGAAATTCCCTCCAGGTGGGTGAACCTGCTGGCTGACCTGCCCGGCGAGCCGCCTCCGCCGCCGCTCAGCCCGGCGACGGGCGAGCCGGTCGGGCCGGAGGATCTCTCCGCGATCTTTCCGATGGGGCTGATCGAGCAGGAGGTGTCGACGGAGCCGGAGATCGAGATCCCGGAGGAGGTCCGCGACATCTACCGGCTCTGGCGGCCGACGCCCCTCTTCCGCGCCCGGCGGCTGGAGCGTGAGCTCGATACCCCGGCCCACATCTACTACAAGTACGAGGGCGTCTCGCCCGCGGGCTCACACAAGCCGAACACAGCCGTGGCCCAGGCCTTCTACAACCGGGAGGCCGGGATCAGGAAGCTCTCGACGGAGACCGGGGCGGGGCAGTGGGGCTCGGCGCTCGCGCTCGCCTGCCAGCTGTTCGGGCTCGAGTGCGAGGTCTTCATGGTCGGCATCTCCTACGACCAGAAGCCGTACCGCAAGGCGATGATCGAGACCTGGGGCGCGACCGTCCACAGGAGCCCCTCGGAACTGACGGAGGCGGGCCGCTCGCAGTCCGAGCACGGGTCCGGCAGCCTCGGCATCGCGATCTCGGAGGCGGTGGAGGTCGCGGCCGGTGCCGAGGACACGAACTACTCACTCGGCTCGGTCCTCAACCACGTCTGCCTGCACCAGACCGTGATCGGCCAGGAGTGCATCGCCCAGCTGGAGCTGGCCGGCGAGTCGCCCGACGTGGTGATCGGCTGTGTCGGCGGCGGCTCCAACTTCGCCGGCGTCGCCTATCCATTCCTGCGCCAGAAGCTGCGCGAGGGGACGGAGACCACGTTCATCGCGGCTGAGCCGGCGGCCTGTCCGACGCTGACCCGCGGCCGCTACGCCTACGACTTCGGCGACACGGTCGGGATGACCCCCCTGATGCCGATGTACACCCTCGGCCACGACTTCATGCCGCCGCCGGTTCACGCGGGTGGCCTCCGCTACCACGGCGACGCACCGAGCCTCAGCGCCCTGGTGAAGGAGGGACTCGTCGAGCCGAAGGCGATCGCCCAGACCGCGGCCTTCGAGGCGGCCGTGCGCTTCGCCCGCTGCGAGGGGATCATCCCGGGGCCCGAGCCGGCGCACGCCATCCGGGCCGTTTTCGATGAGGCCGAGGCGGCCAAGCAGAGCGGCGAGGAGAGGGTGATCCTGTTCAACCTCTCGGGGCACGGCCACTTCGACATGTCCGCGTACGCGGCCTATTTCGCCGGCGAGCTCGAGGATCTCGAGCTGCCCGAGGAGGAGCTCTCCTCTGCGCTCGAGCGCCTCCCCGAGGCGCCCACACTCGCCTGACGGTCCACGCACCGGACGGCCGGCCAACGGGATTGACAGCCTGTCGAACGCTCGAGAACCTGGGCACGCAGGAGCGCGTCCGGATCTCGGACCTGCGCTCGGTCGGCCCGCCAGAT
>DATIDP010000014.1:0-19941 GCA_035456265.1 Solirubrobacterales bacterium
CGGCCGTCACTGTGCTGATGGAGCTCGCGGCGCGTCGCGTCGCGGACCCGGCGCCGGTCGGCCTCGAGCTGATCTTCACCGTCGCCGAGGAGGACGGGCTGCGCGGCGCGAAGGAGCTCGACATCGCGTCGCTGCGGGCTCCGTTCGGCTACGTGCTCGATCACGCGACGCCGATCGGCGAGGTGATCGTGGCCGCGCCGACCTACAAGCGGCTGATCGCGGAGTTCAGCGGCCGCGAGGCTCACGCCGGGATCAACCCCGAGGACGGCCACAGCGCGATCACCGCGGCGGCGGTCGCGGTCGCCGAGATGAAGCTCGGTCGCCTCGATGATGAGACCACCGCGAACGTCGGGATGATCGAAGGCGGCACGGCCTCGAACGTCGTCGCGGGGCACTGCCGCATCCTCGGCGAGGCCCGCAGCGTCGACGGGGAGAGGGCCGCTGCGACCATCGGGGAGATGGTCGACGCCTGCACATGGGGGGCGAGTCAGCACGGCTGCGACGTCGACGCGAGGGTGAGCGAGATGTTCCGCGGCTACCGGCTGGACCCGAAGTCCGAGGCCGTGATGATCGCCTCGGAGGCGCTGCGAGCCGCCGGTCACGAGCCTCGGCTCGTTGCGACCGGCGGCGGCAGCGACGCGAACGCCCTGGTGGCGTCCGGCTACGACGCCGTGTTGCTCGCGAACGGGACCGAGGCGAACCACACTCCAGATGAGCTGGTCACCGAGGACGCCATCGTTGAGATGCTGACGGTGTGCGAGGCCGCAATTGGACTGGTCGGAGATGCTGAAGCTGCGTAGGGGCGTGGTGAGCCGGACCGATCCGCTCATGGTGCGGGTGGCCGCGGAGGATCGGCCCGCCTGGGCCGATTGCGCGCTCGTCGGCGAGGTGCGCGAGGGCGACGAGGTGATCGTCAACGTCGAGGCACGCGACCTCGGGCTCGGCTCGGGCGGCTTCGACGTCGTGCACGTCAACCTGACCCGGGGGCTCGACGCCCCCGGCGCGAGCTCGGCGGCCGCGATGAAACTCAACTACTCGTCGCTGCAGCATCCGGTGGAGCCCGTCGAGGCCCTGCCCGAGGGTGGGGCAGGGCGTCCGATCCCGGTCCTGGTCATCTCGCTCCACGGGCAGCTCGCACCCGCGGCTTGGGCGGCGGCGAGCGCCGCCGGCGGGATGCGGGTGGGATACGTGCAGACGGCGGGCGGCGCCCTGCCGGGGTCGCTGTCCACCGACGTCGCCGAGCTGCGGCGCCGTGGGCTGCTCCGCGATCACATCAGCGCCGCGCCCGCCTATGGCGGCGAGCGCGAGGCGATCTCGGTGATCGGCGCGCTTCGGGCCGCGTGCGGGACGCTCGGCTGGGACGCGGCGATCGTCGGCCCCGGGCCCGGCATCGCCGGATCCGCGAGCGCTCTGGGGCACGGCGGAATGGCCGCGCTCGACAGCGCCCACGCCTCGATCGCCCTCGGGCTCGAGACGATGCTCGCCCCGCGGATGTCGAGCGCCGATCCGCGGGCGCGACACCGGGGCCTGAGTCACCACACCGAGACGGTGCTGCGGATGCTGCTCGGCTCAGTTCGAGTGCCGGTCCCTGTCGGGGAGGACCGTGCGCTCGCGGAGCTCACGGATGCCTGCGGTGACCGCCATGAGCTCTGGGCGCGCCCGGCCGCCCTGGAGGAGTACGGGAGCAGCGGCCTGCCCACGGCTCATATGGGGCGGTCGCTGCGAGAGGATCCGCTCTTCTTCGCGGCCGCGCTCGCCGCGGGGAACGGGCTCGGGGCCGCCGCGCCGGTCGAGGAGGCGGCATGAACGACCAGCATCCCAGGGACGAGGGCCTCGAGAAGGAGGGAAGCAAGCTCGTCTATCGCGGCGAGATCTTCGCCGTGCGGAAGGAGACCTTTCAATACGCGGACGGGAGCCGGGCGACGCGGGAGATCGTCATCCATCCCGGTGCCGTCTGCGTGATTCCCCACGACGGGCGGTCCGTCTACATGGTCGAGCAGCCGCGCGAGGCCGTGGAGGAGCCTGCGCTGCTCGAGCTGCCGGCGGGGAAGCTCGACGTCGAGGGCGAGACCCCGCTGGAATGCGCCCAGCGGGAGCTGGCCGAGGAGATCGGCAAGTCCGCCGGGGACTGGCGTGAGCTGAAGGGCTTCTACACGAGCCCTGGGTTCGCCAACGAGCGCGTCCGGCTGTTCCTCGCCACCGAGCTCTACGACACGCCGGAGCGCAGGTCTATCGATGAACGGATCGAGATCGTCGAGTTTCCACTCGACGACCTCGACACCGCCATCGGCCATTGCGAGGACGCGAAGTCCCTGATCGGCCTGATGATGCTCAGGGACCTGATTTAGCGGTTTCTTCACAGAAGATATTGAGATACGCCGTCGGGTCGGAAGGGACCGGCCGGTCGCCGCGGAAGTACTTGGCATGGCCACGATTGCGCCGCCCCGCGATGCGACGGACGCAAAGCAACCCTCAGAGCGCTACGAGGCGCTGGTGCTGGACTTTCTCGCGCACCTGGAGTTCGAGCGAGGGCTGTCGCGCAACACGTTGGCCGCCTACCGAACGGACCTGCTCCAGTTCGGCCGCTTCCTCGCCGAGCGCGGCAGGGATGCGACCAGCGCCGAGGCCGGGGACCTCTCGGACTTCCTCGCCGATCTCGCTAAGGGCGACGACAACGGGCGCGCGCCGGCGTCGAACGCCACCGTCCACCGCAAGGCCGCCTGCCTGCGGTCCTTCTACCGGCACCTGCGCCGCGAGGAGGCGATCGACGACGATCCAGCGGCACGGCTCGAGACGCCGCGGCGCGGGCGCAAGCTGCCCGAGGTCCTCAGCTACGCGGAGGTGCAGCGCCTGCTGGCCCAGCCCCGGGGCGACGTTCCCAGGGCGGTCCGGGACCGCGCCCTGCTGGAGCTGATGTACGCATCGGGGCTCAGGGCCTCGGAGACGATCTCGCTGGAGATCTCGGACGTCGACTTGGACCACGGGATCGTCCGCGCCACGGGCAAGGGGTCGAAGGAGCGGCTCGTGCCGGTGGGCGGCAAGGCGATCGCGGCCGTCCGCGTCTATCTGCGCTCCGGCAGGCCGAAGCTCGTGAATTCGCCGGAGGAGCGCAAGCTGTTCCTCAACTTCCGCGGCGGGCCGCTGACCCGGCAGGGGCTCTACAAGATCGTCCTTCGCCACGCGGAGTCTGCGGGTCTCGGCGACCGCATGAGCCCGCACACCCTGCGGCACTCCTTCGCGACCCACCTCCTGAGCGGGGGTTGCGACCTGCGCTCGGTCCAGGAGATGCTCGGGCACGCCGATCTCTCGACGACCCAGCTGTACACGCACCTCTCCGGCGAGGAGCTCAAGGAGGCCTACTTCAAGGCCCACCCGCGAGCGCACCTGTCTCACTAGCGGCACTAGCATCGGGCGCGATGCCCGAGTTACCCGAGGTGGAGACGGTCCGTCGCCAGCTCGAGCCGGAGCTGGTCGGGAGGCGAATCACCTCCGCTGAGGTGCTTGACGAGCGGCTCACCCGGCCCGAGCCGCCCCGCGCGCTGGAGCGCGCGGTCGAGGACAGGGAGGTCACCGCCGTTGCGAGGCGCGGTAAGTACCTGCTGGTCGGCCTGGAGGGCGGGCGGACGCTCGCCCTGCATCTGCGGATGACGGGGAACCTGCTGCTGCGGGATCCCGCAGAAGGCGTGACCGCCGACCTCATGAAGAGCGACCCAGCCTCACACGAGTCGGGCTCGGCAGAGCCTCGCGCGCCCTCGCATCAACCGCGGCTGTACGAGTCGAAGCCCGAGCCGAGCCACATCCGGGCGCGCTTCGAGCTCGACGACGGCCGGGCCCTGCTGTTCACGGACGTGCGCCGCTTCGGGCAGGCGGTGGTCCTCGACGCCGGCGACCAGCTGGATGACTTCTTCGCCTCCAGGCTCGGCGTCGAGCCGCTCTCCGGGGACCTGACTCCGGAGCGGCTCCTCGAGCTGGCGGCAAACCGGAAGGCGCCGCTGAAGTCCTTCCTGCTCTCGCAGTCGCGGATCGCGGGAATCGGGAACATCTACGCGGACGAGGCGCTCTGGCGGGCCCGGCTCCACCCGCTCTCGCCGGCGGGCTCGATGAGGCGCGAGCACGCGGCGCGCCTGGTGGAGGGGATCGTCGGCGCTCTCCAGGCCGGACTCGATCATGGCGGCGCCAGCATCGACGACTACCTGGACGCGCGGGGCGAGCCGGGATCGATGCAGGAGGAGTTCCTCGTCCACACCCGCGAAGGTGAGCCGTGTCTGCGGCCCGGCGAGGAGCATCGTCCCTCTCCGGCGCCCGTGATCCAGCGGATCGTCGTCACCGGCCGCTCGACCTACTTCTGCCCGAACTGCCAGGAGCGGCTGCGCCGGCGGCCGCGGCGGCGGAAGCCGGCCCGGAGGGCGGGGCGCGGGACGGGGGCGAGGTGAGCGGGCCGCCCCCTCTCCCGGACGGATTCGCGGTCGGCCACTGGTCGGATCCGGAGGGCGGCACCGGGTGCACGGTGGTTCTGCCGCCCGCGGAGACAAGTGCCGGGGTCTGCGTCCACGGCGGCGGCCCGGGCACCCGGGAGACGGATGTGCTGCGGCCGCTCGCCAACGCCCAGGAGGCGAACGCCATCCTGATCACTGGCGGGAGCGCCTTCGGGCTGGCTGCGGCGGACGGGGTGGTTCGCTGGCTCGAGGAGCACGAGCGCGGCTACTTCACTCCATACGGCCGGGTGCCGCTCGTGCCCGCGGCGGTGATCTACGACCTGCCCTCCGGCTCCGGTCCGGCGTCGCGGCCCGGTCCGGCTGCCGGCTATGCCGCCTGCGAGGCGGCCGCCCCCGGCGTCCCCGAGCGCGGGGAGGTGGGCGCGGGGACCGGCGCGACGGTCGGAAAGATCCTGGGACGCGATCGGGCGCGGCCCGGCGGCGTCGGCTACGCCGCGCTGGTCACGGGGACGGGGCACACGGTGGCGGCGGTCGCCGCCGTCAATGCGGCGGGCGACGTGATCGACGAGGACGGCTCGGTGCTCGCGGGGCCGCGCGGCGAGGAGGGTGAGGTGCTGCGCGGCGCCGAGGCGATCGCGGCGATGGTGGAGCCGCCGCAGTTCCGCGTCCCGGAGGGGAACTCGACGCCGGTGTGCGTCTGCACCGACGCGTCCCTCGACAAGAGGGGCTGCTCGATGGTCGCGCGGGCGGCGACCGCCGGTCTGGGGCGTGCGGTCGACCCGGTGTTCACGCCGGTCGACGGGGATGTCGTCTTCTGTCTCGCCTCGGGCCGCCAGGAGCCGGATCCGTTCGCGCCGTTTCAAATCGGAGCGGCGGCCGCCACGGTCACGGCCGCGGCGGTCCGTGATGCCGTTCGTCGGGTCCGCTGAAGCGGAGATACTCGGCGGGTGTCCAGGGAACTGGAGCTCGTCAAGTCGATCTACGACGACTGGGCGGAGGGCGACTTCACCTCGGCCAAGTGGGCGGATCCACAGATCGAGTTCATCATGCACGGCGGCCTCAATTCGGGACGGTGGACCGGGGTGGAGGAGATGGCCGGGGCGTGGGCCGCGATGCTCAGGGCCTGGGACGACCTACGCGCCATACCCGACGAGTTCCGGGAGCTCGGGGATGGTCGCGTTCTCGTCTTCCTCAGGAACGAGGGACACGGCAAGGGCAGTGGAATCGACATCCACGGGATCGCGGCGAAGTCCGCCAACGTCTTCACCGTCCGGGACGGCAAGGTGACCCGGCTGGAGCTCTACTGGGACCGGACCGAGGCGATGGCGGACCTGGGCCGGCACAGAGAGACGCCCTAGGCAGCTGATCCGTCCGGGCATTCCGGCAACGTCAGTGGGCCATGCCCGGAAGCGTGAAGACGGAGGCCGTGGTGCTGCGGAGCATTCGCTACGGCGAGGCCGACCGCGTCGTGCACCTCTACTCGGCGACGCGGGGGCGGATCGGTGCGATCGCGAAGGGGTCGCGGCGGCCCAAGTCCAGGTTCGGCGGCCGGCTCGAGCCGTTCTTTCGGCTCAATCTCGTGCTGTATGAGGGGCGGGGCGATCTGCTCACGGTGACCGGCGCCTCGACGGTCGATGGCCACGCGCGGCTGCGCTCGTCGGGGGCGGCCCTGGGGGCGGCGGGGAGGGCGTGTGACGCGGTGCTGCGGCTGCTCGACTCGGGGGAGCCGAACGAGGCCGCCTACAACCTGCTCTGCAACTACCTGGGGCTGCTCGATGACGATGCGGATGCCGCCAGCGCGCCGGGGGCGGCGCTCGCCTTCCGGCTCAAGCTGGCACTGGCCGCCGGGTTCTCGCCCGAGCTGGCGAGCTGCGCCACCTGCGGTGAGGCCGAGCACATCGCGGCCTTCTCGGGCGCGGCGGGCGGGGTGGTCTGCGCGAGCTGCGAGGGCGGAGGCTTTTCCCTCTCGGAGGAGGCGCACCGGTTCATGGTCGATGCCCTGGCTCGGCCGCTCGCCGAGGCGCCGGATGCCCCTCGCGGGGTGGCGGCCCAGGCCGACCGGGCGATAACCGAGACGCTCGAGCACCACGCGCACGTGCGGCTGCGGGCCGCCGCCTAGCCGGGGCCGCTCTCTTACAGTGGCGCGAATGCCAAGCGTGCTCTCAGTCAACGTCGGCCGGCCGCGGCCGATCAGTTATCGGGGCGAGCAGGTGATGACCGGGATCTTCAAACAGCCGGTGCGCGGTCGCATCGCAGCGCGCGGCACGAACCTGGACGGAGACGAGCAAGGGAACCCGAAGGTGCACGGAGGCCTTGACAAGGCGATCTACGCGTATTCGCGCGAGGACTATGCCTGGTGGGAGGAGGAACTCGCCGAGTCGATGGAGCCGGGCACCTTCGGCGAGAACCTCACGACGACGGGACTGGAGCTCAACGACGCGCTGATCGGCGAGAGGTGGCGGGTCGGAACGGCGCTGCTCGAGGTCTCGGAGCCACGGTTTCCATGCTTCAAGCTCGGTGTCAGGATGGGCACGCAGCGCTTCGTCAAGCGGTTCGCGGCGGCCCGCCGGACGGGCACTTACCTCCGCATCCGGGACGAGGGGGAGTTCGGCAAGGGTGATTCGATCGATGTCGTGACGCGGCCGGATCATGGCGTGACCATCGGGTCGTTCGCCGAGGCGTATCTCGGAGATCGCGATCGGCTCGACCAGCTGCTGGCCGCGGATCAGCTCTCAAACGAGTGGCGATCGTGGATCGAGGAGCAGCTCAGGAAGCGGCGGCAGGCCTAGGCGCTCGCGGCCTCGAGACCGCTGGGCGTGGGATCAGCCGCGCGGTCGGTACATGCGCTCGGCGACCCGCAGCTTGACGCCCTTCGGGGCGTGGCTCGCGCGCATGAACCAGGGCATGAAGCGGCCGGTGATGGTCGAGCGCTTGCCGCTGTCGTAGGCGCGCAGCGCGTCCGTGACGCACTGCTCGGCGCTGATCATGCCGGGGGGTATCGGCGTGTTGTCGTCGTAGCCCGCGACCCCCTGCCACTCGGTCCTGACGGGGCCGGGGTTGACGACGGTCACCTTGACGCCGGTGCCGCGGAGCTCCATCCAGAGCGCTTCGCTGAATGAGATCGCGAAGGCCTTGGTGGCCCCGTACGTCACCTCGTAGGGGAGGGGCTGCATGCCCGCGGTGGAGGCGACGGTGATCACGCCGCCGCGCCTTCTCTCGATCATCCCAGGGACGAACGCGTGGGTGAGGGTCACGATCGCCTCGCAGTTGAGGCGGACCATCTCCGCCTGGCGCTCGGCGTCGAGCTCCAGGAAGCGGCCGCGCAGGCCGAAGCCGGCGTTGTTGACCAGCAGGTCGACGTCGACGCCGAGCTGCTCGACCTTGCCGGGGAGGCCGGCCGCGTCCGTGGCGAGGTCGCACTCGACCGCGTGTGCGCTCGTCGGCAGCTGCTCCGCGAGCTGCTCGAGGCGGTCCCTGCGCCGCGCGACGAGGATCAGGTCGTAGCCGCGGCCCGCGAGCTGGCGCGCGAACTCCTCGCCGATGCCCGCCGACGCTCCGGTGATCAGTGCCGTCTCCGCCACGGATCGGAGCCTATTCGGATACGTCGCCACTTGTTCCAGAGGGACGCGCCGTCCGGGGTGCGAACATCGGGTGGATGGAGGCAGGCACGCAGACGTTCGATGACCGGATCCGAGCCTGGGAGTCCGAGTACCTCTGGGACCGGGCCACCCCCTCGTATCCGGCGAGGCGGCGGGACCCGGAGCCGGACAGCCCCGTGAGGACCCCCTTCCAGCGCGACCGCGACCGCATCGTGCACTCGAAGGCGTTCCGGCGGCTCAAGCACAAGACGCAGGTGTTCGTGGCGCCGGAGGGGGACCACTACCGGACCAGGCTCACCCACACGCTCGAGGCGTGCTTCATCTCGCGGACGGTGGCGCGGGCGCTCGGCCTGAACGAGGACCTGACGGAGGCGGTGGGGCTCGGGCACGACCTCGGGCATCCGCCGTTCGGCCACATCGGGGAGGAGGTGCTCGACGAGGAGCTGCGGCAGCGCGGGATGCGGTTCCGCCACAACGAGCACTCGCTGCGGGTCGTCGACGTGCTGGCTCGGGACGGGAGGGGGCTCAACCTGACGGAGCAGGTGCGGGACGGGATCCTGAACCACACCGGTCCGGGGAAGCCGGCGACGCTCGAGGGGCGGGTGGTGCGGATCGTGGACCGGGTCGCGTACATCAATCACGACATCGATGACGCGGTGCGGGCCGGGATCATCTCGGACGTCGACCTGCCCGGGAACGAGATTGCGTTGCTCGGTGACACGGGTGCGGCGAGGATCGATCTCCTGGTTCGCGACATGGTGGAGCGGTCGAGGGCCGCCGGGGACATCGCGCAGGGCGAGGATGTCGGTGGCGCGATGCTGCGCCTGCGCAAGTTCATGTTCGACCGGGTGTACCTCGGGCAGGAGGCGAGGGCCGAGCAGGAGCGGGCGAGGGTGGCGCTGCGGACGCTGTTCGAGCACTACCTCGATCACCTCGACGAGGTGCCGGCCACGGATCCGGCCGCCGGGGCGGTGCAGCGGGTGACGGACTATCTGGCCGGAATGACCGACCGTTTCTGCCTCGCCACGTACGACCGGCTCGCCGGCGTGAATAGTCTGGATTGATGGCCAGGTTCACCCGCGAGAGCGTCGACCGAGTGAAGGAGGCGGTCGACATCGTCGAGATCGTCTCGGCGTACACCGATCTGCAGCAGCGGGGCCAGGACTTCTGGGGGAACTGCCCGTTCCACGACGAGCGGACGCCCTCGTTCAAGGTGAACCCGCGGGAGAAGCTGTACTACTGCTTCGGCTGCGAGGCGAGCGGGGACGTCTTCCGGTTCGTGGAGGAGAAGGAGGGGCTGGACTTCGCCTCGGCGGTGGAATCGCTCGCGGAGCGGACCGGCGTCGAGCTGAAGAGGGAGAACGAGGATCCGAGGGCGGAGGAGCGGCGGCGGCGCAAAGCGAAGCTGTGGCAGCTGTTGGAGAGGACGGCGAAGTTCTACGAGCGGTACCTATGGGAGTCGCCGAAGGCGGAGAGGGCGCGGTCCTACCTTGCCGACCGGGGGCTGGGGGAGGAGGTGCTGCGGCGCTTCGGCGTTGGGATGGCGCCGAGCCCGTGGGACCAGGTGCTGACCGGCAGCCAGCGGGCTGGTTTCAAGGTCGAGGAGCTGCTCGCCGCCGGGCTGGCGCAGAGGGGACGGCAGGGTGGGCACTACGACCGTTTCCGGAACCGGATCACCTTCCCGATCCGCGACCAGCGCGGGCGGGTCCTCGGATTCGGGGCGCGGGCGCTGAGCCCCGACGCGCAGCCGAAGTATCTGAACTCGCCTGAGGGCGAGCTGTACCGCAAGAGCCACACGCTCTACGGGATCGATCGGGCGCGCGGACCGATCGCGAAGGCGCGGAGGGCGATCGTGGTCGAGGGCTATACGGATGTGCTTGCCCTGCACCAGGCGGGGGTGGAGGAGGCGGTGGCGATCATGGGGACCGCGATCACCCCGGAGCAGGTGTCGATGTTGGCCGGGCTGACCGATCTCGTGGTGCTCGCGCTCGACGCGGACCGGGCGGGTGCGGACGCGATGATCCGGGCGCAAAAGGTGGCCGGCGGGCGGGGTCTGGAGCTGCGGGTGGCGGCGATGCCGGAGGGCGAGGACCCGGCCGACATGCTGCAGGACGGCTCGGTCGATCGGTTCATGGGGATCGTCGATGGTGCGATCGACCTGCCCACCTTCCGCGTGGACGTGGCGCTCGGACGGGGCGAGTTGAGCAGCCTGGCCGGGCGGGAGAGGGTGCTGGACGAGGTCGGGCCGGTGCTGAAGGCGATGGGGGAGACGGCGCTCGGATTCGACGAGCTGGTGCGGAAGGTGGCGGACCGGCTGGATACGGACCCGAGCCTGGTGCTGGCGCGGGTGCGGTCGGCGCCCGACCAGCCGCCCGCGCATGACATGGAGGCGGCTCAGGAGGGGAACGGGAGGGCTCCGAGGCCGGTGGCGGCGACGCTGACGCCGCGCGAGACGCGGGAGCGGGCGCTGCTCGCGATGTGCATCGCGGATCCCGAGGACGGGCGGCGGTTCATCGAAGAGCTGACGGAAAGGCACCTCTCGCCGACCGGGCAGCCGGCGCTGCGCTGGCTGCGCGGCCACCTGGAGGACCCGATGGCCGGGCTGCCGCGGGAGGACGCGGCGCTGACCTCGCTGATCACGGAGCTGGTGATGCGGGCGGAGAGCGAGCCGGCGACGGAGGCGGCGATGCAGCTCAACTTCGACCTGCTCGAGCAGCAGCGGCTGGAGGACGGGATCTCAGCCGCGCAGAAGGCGGGCGACTACGAGGTGAGCTCGCGCCTCTCCCGCGAGCGGGCCGCGCTCACCGATCGGATCGCGCACGCGGGGGTCGTCGGGTCTTGAGCCCGCGGGTTCGGGAAGCCGAGCCCGGAGACCTCGCAGCGATCGTCGATCTGGTCGGTCAGCTCGGCTATCCGAGCCGGGAGGCCGCGGTCGCAGGGCGGGTGGAGCGCCTGGCGACCGACCCGATGAGCTGGATGTTCGTCGCGATCGACGGCGATCGACGGCGAGCGGGTGCTCGGTCTGGCATCGGTGCATGTGATGTTCATCCTGGAGCGGGACGACCCGATCGCGCGCGTGACCGCGATGGTGGTAGATGAGTCGGCGCGGGGGAGCGGGGTGGGGACCGCACTGCTCGAGCGGCTCGAGGAGGTGGCGCGCTCGGAGGGTTGCGACAAGATCGATCTGACGACCCGCCACGAGCGGGAGGGTGCCGCCGCCTTCTACCGGCGAAGGGGCTTCGAGGACACCTCATCGCGCTTCGTGAAGGACCTCGGCTAACCGCCCAGGTTCGGCGCCCCCAGGGTTGACCTCGCCTGAGCTAGGTATTAGCTTCACGGCGAACGCGTTCGCCGGATGTCAGGTCCTGCGGTGGGGCTAGGGAAGGTGAGAGGAGAGGCTTCATGGACGAGTTCACGCGCCGTCGGTTGCTCCAGTACGGGGTCGGTGCGGGTGCGGGCCTGATCCTGTGGCGATTCGGTGCGGGGGGCACCGTGTTCGCGATTCCGCTTCCCGGGGGCACGCTCGATCCCACCTCAATTCCGAAGTACGAGACGCCGCTGGTGGTCCCGCCCGCCATGCCGCGGACGGGGACGCTGCAGTCGGGCGGAGGGTCCATCGACTACTACGAGATCGGCGTTCGCCAGTTTCAGCAGGACATCCTGCCGCAGAGCATGGGGCGGCCGACGACCGTCTGGAGCTACGGGTCAGTCACCCATCCCAGCACCTTCAATTACCCGGCCTTCACGATCGAGGCGAGCTGGACGACCCCGGTCAGGGTCAACTGGATCAATCAGCTGGTCGACGCCAACGGGAACTTCCTTCCCCACCTGCTGCCGATCGACCAGACGCTCCACTGGGCCAACCCGCCGGGAGGCCCGCGCGGTACGGACATGGAGGGGTTCGATCCGACGCCCTACACCGGCCCGGTGCCGATCGTCACCCATCTGCACGGGGGACACTCGGGCCAGGAGAGCGACGGCTTCCCCGAAGCCTGGTTCCTGCCCGCGGCGAACGACATCCCCGCGGGCTTCGCCACGGTGGGCTCCCATTACGAGACGTTCAGGTCCGAGGCGGAGGCCCTGTACGGGCAATCGTGGGGGCCGGGACGTGCTGTCTTCCAGTACGACAACGACCAGCCGGCCGCGACCATCTGGTACCACGATCACACCCTGGGGATGACCCGCTCGAACGTCTATGCCGGCCCCGCCGGCTTCTACCTGTTGCGCGGCGGGCCTGGCGACGAGGTCGGCGGGACGCTTCCCGGTCCAGCTCCGGCCCTCGGCGACCCCCCGGGAACGAAGTACTACGAGATTCCGATCGCGATCCAAGACCGGGCGTTCAATGCGGACGGCTCGCTGTTCTACCCGGACAACCGGGCGTTCTTCGAGGGGCTCAACCAGCCTCCCACGGAGCCCTACCTCGACATCCCGTTCATCCCGGACCGCGCCTGCAAGGGCAAGCCGAGCGACATCTCGCCGATCTTCAACCCGGAGTTCTTCGGCAACGCGATGGTCGTCAACGGCAAGACCTGGCCCAAGCTCGAGGTCGAGCAGCGCCGCTACCGGTTCCGTTTCCTGAACGGCTGCAACTCCCGGTTCCTGATCCTCCGGCTCAGCAACGGGCTTCCCTTCTGGCAGATCGGCGCCGAGGGGGGCTTCCTTCCCGAGCCGGTCGAACTCGACCAGCTCCTGCTCGGGCTCGCCGAGCGCGCCGACGTGATCGTCGACTTCACGAACGTCAGCGTCGGGGACACGATCATCCTCGAGAACCTGGGGCCCGATGAACCCTTCGGCGGCGGCGAGCCCGACGAGGACTTCGACCGGGCGGACCCGGACACGACGGGTCAGGTGATGCTCTTCGAGGTCGTGCCGGCCACCTCGCCCGACACCAGCACGCCACCGAACCAGCTCGGGCTACCTGAACCTCCACCAATCCCCCCGGCGACGAGGACCCGGCGGGTCTCGCTGAACGAGGAGGACTCCCGGACCGTTCGGGTGAGCACCGACGAGAGCGGCAACGTCGTACTCGACTGCGCCGACGGGGAACCGTTCGGCCCGCGTTTCGCGCTGCTGGGCAGGATGGTCGGCGGAAAGTCCAAGGCACTCAGATGGGATGACCCGATCAGCGAGAACCCGGCGGTCGGGGCGACCGAGGTGTGGGAGATGCACAACTTCACGGCAGACGCCCACCCGATCCACATTCACGAGATCACCTTCGAGGTCGTCAACCGGGAGAGCATCGAGACGGGCGCCGTCCGCGGCCCGGAGCCCTGGGAGAGCGGTCGGAAGGACACCGTGATCGCCTATCCCGGCGAGATCACGCGGGTCAAGGCGACGTTTGATCGCCCTGGCCTGTTCGTCTGGCACTGCCACATCGTCGAGCACGAGGATCACGAGATGATGCGGCCCTATCGCGTCGGCCCAGGCAGACGATCCTCCGGGCGCAGCTGATCGCAGGTTCACCAACGGTCAGGCCGAGTGGGGCGGGTGTTGTAGACCTGTCAACGCCCTTGGTCCCGCTAAGGTTGCGTGCGGCCCAGCATTCCTAGGTCGCTCGGGCGGCTCAACGCGATCCGGGGTAGCTCAATGGTGGAGCGCTCGGCTGTTAACCGAGAGGTTGAGGGTTCGAGTCCCTCCCCCGGAGCTGATCAGGATGACTAGGTGCGAGCCGGCGTGAGCCGGCTCGTCGCGTTTCGAGCGGCCTTTTCGACGAGGTCCGCCGCGGCCGCCGCGCCGTCGTGCCCCTCCGACCAGGCGGCGATCTCGCGAGCCCTCGCCGAGAACCTCGGCTCAAACAGCAGCCGCCGAGTCGCCAGGCGGATCGACCGTCTCGACAAAAGGCGCCGCGGGACCGACAACCCCGCGCCGGACCAGGCCACCCGCGCGGCATTCTCTCCCATGTCCCCGACCGAAGGGCAGGCGAGGAGTGGCGTCCCTGCCGCAAGCGACCTCGCGACCGTCCCGTGCCCGCCGTGGCAGATCACCACATCGGCGGCGGGCATCGCCTGCGAGTAGAGCAGCCATTCCAGCAGCACCGCGTTGTCCGGAACCTCGATCGGCCGCTCCGGCCGGTGCCGGTTCGTCGTCGCCAGCACCCGCACCGGTTCATCGGCGAGTCCGTCGAGCGCCGCCCGCAGCAGCTCGCACTCCGGGTCCTGCGACGTACTGGGCGCGATCAGCACCAGCGGCCGATCGCCCTCGGGCAGCGCGATCTGCTCGTCCGGCAGCTCGAAGAACAGCGGCCCGGTCACGTGCACGCGCGCAGGCCACTCGCGCGGATACTCCAGCTGCGGGAACGTCCCCACGATCGCGAGCAGCTCGCTGATCCCGCCGTGGAATCTCTCGATCGGACCGAGCCCGAGACGCGCCCGCGTCTCGTTGAGCTCGCCGCGGCCCCGCCGCAGCCCCATCGCCAGCAGCGGATCGGTGGCCCGCCAGGCGAGCCGGCCGAGCGGCGTCCGCGGCGGCCGCAGACCGAGCGAGTACATCGGCATGCCGGGCTGCTGCACCGGATAGACGTGCGGAATCAGGGTCGCGTGCGGCACACTCGCCACCTCCGCGGCCAGCGTCGGGGCCAGGGTCAGGATGTCGCTCACCACCAGGTCCGGCTCGAACTCCTTCATCAACCGGGCAAGGGCCTTCGCCGCTGCGGCGGCCGTCTGCCCGTCCGGCGTGTCCGGCCCCGGCGGCGGATAGACGGTGTACTCCTGCGCGCCGGTGAAGGCCAGCCCCTCGCCCTCGACCGCCTCGCGCCATCGTTCCCACGTCTCGACCAGCACGTCGTGCCCACGCCGCCCGAGCTCGCGCCCGAGCGCGATCGCCGGAAAAGCGTGCCCCGGATCGCCGAAGGCGGCGACCAGGAGCCGCAGTTGTCCATCTGAACGGCCCATTGCGCTGACCCTACGCGGTACGCGGTATCCCTTGAACCGATGGCAAAGCGCCGCAACAACGCCCAGCGCCTCCGCAACGCCGTGTACGCCCTGCCGGCCAAGACCAGGGCCGCCATGCTCCGCGGCATCCGCTCCAACCGCGTGATCGTCGGCGCGTACGTGGACAAGCGGGGAGGCGTCTGCCCGATGCTCGCCGCGCACCGCAACGGCGGCCGCACCAACTTCGGCACCTTCGCCCGTGCCTGGGACGCGTACACCGGCGCCAAGCAGCGCAAGCCCCGCCGCGCATCGCGCCGCGAAATCCGCACTCTCGAGGGCTACCTCGAGATGTCGCTGGTCCGCGACGGCATCGAGCTGGACACCGAGATCCATCCCGACCGCCCGCTCGCGGAGGAGGTCCGTGAGGTCCAGGCGACCCGCCGCCGCCTGGCGGAGGCCGACGCGCGCGACGGCTCCGACGTCTCGGTCGAGGACGTGCTCACCACGGCCTACGAGCATTCGCCGAGCGAGGACACCACCCCCGCATGGGCCATCGAGCTCGATCGCGCCGAGGCCGCCGCCGAACGCGCCGACGGCTGACCGCCGCCTTTAAGTTGCGCCCGTGAGCCGGGCGCAAGCCGAGCAGCCACTCGTCTCCGTGATCGTCCCCGTCCGCGACGGCGAGTCGACGATCGAGGCCTGCCTGGACTCGATCCTCGCCACGGACTACCCGCCGGACCGCCGCGAGATCCTCGTGGTGGACAACGGCTCGAGCGACGGCACCGCGGCCCGGATCACCGCCCGGCCCGTCACCCACCTGCGCGAGGAGAAGCGAGGCGTCTCGCACGCCCGCAACCGCGGTATCGCCGAGAGCAGCGGCGAGATCTGCGCGTTCGTCGACGCCGACTGCGTGGTCGAACCCCAATGGCTCGCCGAGCTGGTTCGCCCCTTCGAGGACCCCGACGTGGGCAGCGTGGCCGGCGACCTCCAGCACCTGCCGCCCACCACGGCGGCCGAGCGGCAGGCGGTTCGGCTCCTCGGCAACTGGCAGCGGTTCGCGTTCACCTCGAATCCCGCCTACCCGATCACCGCGAACGCGGCTTACCGCCGGAGCGTCCTCGAGCAGATCGGGCCGTTCGACCCGCACATGAGCCGCGCCCAGGACGTGGAGCTCGGCCTCCGCTTCCAGGAGCGCAGCGGACTCCGCCTCGCCTACGCGGAGCGCGCTACCGCCCGGCACCGCCACCGCTCGACCCAGCGCGGCTTCTTTCGCCAGCAGCTCGGCTGGGCGTACGGCGCCGGACTGGTCGGCGCCAAGTTCGAGGCGATGGGCGGTCGCCCGGTCGAGCCGCCCCGGCTCCGCGACCTCGCCCGCCCTCTCCAGGGACTCGCCATCGTCCTCTGGGCCCGGGTCCGCGGGCGCGGCCGCCGCGAATGGATCGAGGACGCCTGGTTCGACTTCCTGCGCCAACTGGCCTGGTGGGTCGGCGCGCGGGTCGGTCTCCGTCGCGGGGCCCGGATCTGGGCGGGTCAGCTGCCTGGCGGCCCCTAGCCCAGCTCTGGCGTATCCATCGTGTCCCCCGGCCGCAGGAACGCGATCTCGGGGACCAGACAGTTTGGCGAGGTGCGCAGAAGGAAGCGCACGCTCTCCGCGATGTCCTCCGGCCGGATCATGGCCTCGGCGGCGACCTGTCCCTTGACGAACTCGGTCATCGGCGTGTCGACGAAGGCCGGTGCCAGCGCGGTCACCTGGATCCCCTGACCCGCGTTCTCCTTCTGCGTCGCCTGTGAGAAGCCGATCACCGCCGCCTTGGTCGCCGAGTAGACCGACAGCCACGGCTGCCCCGCCTTGCCCGAGATCGAGGCCGTGTTCACGATCAGCGCCTTGCCGTGTTCGGCACCGGCCTCGCGCAGCATCGGCAGGCACTCCCTGGTCATCAGGATCAGCGCCCGCAGGTTCACCGCGAGTTGCATGTCGACGTACTTGGTGGTCAGGGCCTCCATCGCCTCGCCGATCCCAACCCCGGCGTTGTTGACCAGCACGTCCAGTCGCCCGAACCGCTCGCGGTGCGTTTGGATGAGTGCCTCGAGGTCCTCGTCCTTCGCCATGTTGGCTGGCACGCTCTCGACGTCCAACCCGGCGGAGCGCAGATCCTCGGCCGCGGCCTTCAGCTTCTCGGCGCGCCTGGCCGAGACCGTGACGCCATATCCGTCCTCACCGAGCGCGCGGGCGATCGCCAGCCCGATCCCGCTCGAACCCCCAGTGATCAAGGCCGCCTTCTCCGCCACGTCTCCTCCTACTCGACTAGACCGGCCGCGCCGCCAGCGCGCCCTTACGAATCGCTAAACCGCCGGCGGCACCCTATCGGTGCCACCTCTACGATGCCGCCCGTGCTCAGCAAGACCAGTGCCGCAGCGGCGGCCCTCCTCCTCGTCGCACTCATCGCCGGCTGCGGGGGTTCGGACAACGGGACCGGCAGCCGCAGCCAGGCGGCCCTTCCCGCATCCGACTTCCCTGCCGCGAACGGCCGCAGCCTCGAGCAGGTCCTGCTCTCGGCCTCCAAGGGCCAGCAGGGTCCGGTCGTCGCCCCCGCGGCCGCGATGTTCTACGTCGGCACCAACCGGTTCCCCTTCGGCGTCTTCACCGCCGGCCGCGACCAGATAACCGACGCGCAGGTCGCGATCTACGCCACGCCCGGCAGCGACCCGAAGGGCGCCGCGGTCGGCCCCTTCCCGGCGCGCATCGAGGACCTCACCACCAAAGCCGCCTTCCGCGCGAAGACCACCGCGGACGACCCGAGCGCGGCGCAGGTCGCCTACGTCTCGGACATCCCGCTCACGAAGCCCGGCCCCTGGACGTTCGGCGCCCTGATCAAGGCCGGCGGCTCCTACCGGTACAGCCTGCTGCCCACGCCCCATCCGGTGGGGCAGTACCCACCGCCGAGGGTGGGCCAGAAGGCACCCGCCGTGCACACCCTCACCGTCGGCCAGGTCTCGAACATCTCGCAAATCGACACCCGCGTCCCGCCCGACGACATGCACGATGACGACCTCGCGACCGTGCTCGGCAGGAAGCCCGTCGTCCTGCTCTTCGCCACCCCGGCGCTCTGTCAGAGCCGCGTCTGCGGCCCGGTCACCGACGAGGCGGAGCAGGTCAAGCAGGAGTTCGGCGACCGCGTCGCCTTCATCCACCAAGAGGTCTACAACAACAACCGCATCCAGGACGGCCCTCGCCCCCAAATGACGGCCTACGGCCTGCAGACCGAGCCCTGGTGCTTCGTGATCGACCGCAACGGCAAGGTGAGCACCGTCCTTCAGGGCCCGTTCAGCGTGCAGGAGCTCGAGGCGGCGGTCCAGAAGGTCGCCTGACCGCCCGCCAGGGGTTCCGCGGCCGGCGCATAGCGGGTAGGTTCACCCCGATGGATGATCCCGAGCTCCTCACCATGCTCGCGGCCGAGGCGGAGCGCCGTAGCCCGACGATCATCACGGGCATCGAGGACCTCGCGGCGTCGGGCGAGAAGGACTCGGCCCGGATCGAGGAGCTGCGGATCGAAGCCCACGGCCTCAAGGGCGCCGCCCTGGTCGTCGGCCAGAACCGGTTGGCCAATCTCGCCAAGCTGATCGAGCAGTTCCTCGCCGGCTGCGTGGACTCCGGACGGATCAATCCTTCGAGCGCCGCGGCCGTCGTCACGGCGGCGAGCGCCTTCACCGAGGGTGCCCAGGCCGCGGCGGAGGGAGTTGGGGAGCCGTCCTCCGTCGGTGACTCGCTCGAGGCGCTGAGCCGCTGAGCCGGCCGGCGCCGGCGCCGACCGAAACCGTCAGCTCGAGTGGTGCAGCGCGAACGCCACCGCGCCGATCCCCATCCCGCACATCACCAGCCACGCCGGGATCAGCCAACCCGCGATCTCCGCCACCCGCAGCGAGGCCCGCCGGTAAGCGGGCGCGATCAGCGCCACCATGCTCGCTGCGAAGAGCACCGCCGCGAAGAACACCACGGGCGCCGCAACGAACGTCCGCGCCGGCGCATCCACCTCGTCCTCGAACCCCCGTCCCGCCCCAGTGGCCAGCACGGCGACGACCGCGACGATCACCAGAGAGCCGTAGAGCGCGCCGAGCAGCGGCCAGGTGAACGTCTGCTCAGCCGGCCCCTCGACCTCGTCGAGCTCCTCTCGGTCATCCATGTTCCGAATCTATCCCGGCGGATGCCGCGCATACACTGGCCGCGGGGCCGGTAGCTCAGGTGGTCAGAGCAGCGGACTCATAATCCGTCGGTCGCAGGTTCGAGTCCTGCCCGGCCCACTAAGAGAAACGCCCGCTCCGGCATGCATTCTCACGCCTCAACCGGGATCGAAGCACGGGCTTACGCTGCCAATGGGCAACGCACTGGCCGCGCATTGCTGCGAGGATCCGTGCCGGGTAGGGGACACCTGAGACTGAGAGAGGGAACATGCGGAAGCTTGTCTTGATGGCTGTCGCTATGGCGCTGGTCACGGTCCTGCCTGCCGGCGCCCAGGCCAAGACCAAGACCAAGCAGATCACCACGAGCATCTACCTCGACGTGGCCGGCGAGATCGACAGACATGGCGGCGTGACCTACTTCTGGCTCGGCGACGTCTCTGCGAAAAAATCCGCCTGCCGTGGTGGTCGGAATGTGACGCTCTTCCGTGTTGAGCCCAACGGAACTTCCACCCCGGTCGGCTCCAGTACGACCGACAATGGACCCGGTATCAATTCTTTTGGCAATCTCCTGGAGGGACCCCTGGACGCACTCACGGGCTACTACTACGCGGAGGTCGCCCAGAAGCGGGTCACGACGAAGCAGAAGAAGGGCCAGCGCGTGAAGGTCGGACCTAACGGAACAACTGTGACCATAGGAGGTGGCCGAGCAAAGAAAGTGAAGCTGAACTGCCTCGCCGCGCGCTCTTCAACCATCTATGTGCAGGTTCCCGCTGGGCTCTTGACATCTCCGTAAGCCAGGGAAGCGCGCGCAGGCGCTGCTTTCCATCCAAAGCAGATAGCTGTTTCTCGTCCAAAGCG
>DATIDP010000015.1:0-19506 GCA_035456265.1 Solirubrobacterales bacterium
GCACTCATGCCGGTCAGGACGAGCGCCAGCGCGAAGGCAAACGCCGTGCCGACGACAGCAATCGCGAACTGCCGACGCCGGAACTGCAGATCACGGAGGGTGATTGTCCACATCGATGGGGACCTCCGAGTCGATCATCCGCCCGGGCTCACCCCGGACGCATCCGTGCCGCCTACGGATCCGCCCTGAGCGCGGCAGCGAGTGTCAGCCGGCGACTTGGGGGGCTTCAGACGTCGAGGCTTGGATCCTGGTGAGATCAGGCGGCGGTAGCCGGCGGGAGTGGCTCAGGCAATCCAATCACCACCCCGAGCCATTCCGGCCTTCGCCGAGCCGTTGGCTTTTCGTCCCAAGCGGCACTTTCGATGAGGGACCTTTCGGTGAGGGACCTCAGCGATTACGCTTCGCCCGATGCTGCAGGCTGGTCGTATCGCCTCCCTGTCGGCAGCGCTCGCCCTCGTCCTCATCTTCCCCGGCGTCGCTGCGGCCGACGACCGAAACGGCGACACAATCGTCGTCATCACCGGTGGGGCCACCGTCGCCGAGGGCGAGTCGGTCGACGGCGTCTTTGTCGTCGACGGCCCGGTGAGGATCGCGGGCAGGGTCGACGGCGACGTCTTCGTCGTCAGCGGCGACACCCAGATCTCCGGCGAGGTCACCGGCGACGTCACCGTCATCTCCGAGCCGGCGGTGATCGCCTCCAGCGCCCGGATCGGCGGCGACCTTCGCTACGGCGACGAGAAGCCCGAGATCGCATCCGGCGCCCAGATCGACGGCAAGGTCAGCGATGAGGGCTGGTCCGATCTCCGCCCCGCCGGATGGATCGGTTGGGCCGGTTGGGCCGTCTTCTGGTTTGCGCTCGCGCTCTCCACGCTCGGGCTGGGTCTGCTCCTGCTGCTGATCGCACCGCGAGCCGCCGACGCTGCGTACCGCCAGGCTCGCGATGGCGCCTGGGAATCGGTTGCCGCGGGACTCGCGATCTTCATCCTCCTGCCACTTCTCGCCGTGCTCGCGCTGGTAACGCTGGTCGGGCTACCGCTCGGGATCGCCGTCCTCCTCGCCCTCCTGCCGCTCGGCGCGATCGCGCACGTAACCACGCTCTGGGTGGTCGGGCGGGCACTGGTCAAGCCGCCGCGCGGTCGCGTGGTGGCTTTTCTCGCTGGCTGGGCGATCTTCTCCGCAATTGCGCTGGTTCCGTTCATCGGCATCCTCGCCTGGCTCGGGGCGATCGTCTTCGGCCTTGGCGTCCTCGGCCTGGCGCTCTGGCGCGCTCGGTCGGCCGCCGCACCGCCGCCGGAGGCGCAGGCGGCCAGCTGAGCAGGCTGGGCGCGGGCAGCAATTTTCATTGTCCACGAACGTGAAGCGCCGACCGGCGAAAAGAAAGGAAAATGCTCCGGGACTGGCACTGGGGAATCGGAGCAGGGGTCGGAACTTACATCCGAGCTAGTGACGCACCATCATCCAGACCATCATGGCCATCATCGCCACGCAGGCGAGCGGCGCCAGGAGCACGAACGCCCCCGCTCCTGAGACCGCCACGACCACGGCGAGCATCATCAGCGCCCCGCAAAACCACATCATGTGCATGCGTCTCATGATCGAATCCTCCTCAAGGCGTAGCCAGCATCTCAGTCGCTGAGACCTCGCCGGGTGCCTCGGCCTCGCGCTCGCGCTGCTCGAGAAGCTGAAGGGTCCGCTCGGTGTTTGCGCGGACCTCCTCGATGCCGCGCTCGATCCGCTTCGGCGGGAAGTCCTCGGGCATCTGCTGGAACATGCGCTCGCACCTTGCCATCAGCCGCTCGTGCAGCTTCAGCTTGGGCGCGATTGCGCGGGCAAGCAGCACGCCAACGCCGACGAGAGTCGCAGCCGTCGCTATCCGTCTCATCGTTTCTCACCTCCTCATCACCTTTGGCTCTCCGACGCCAACAGGGCTACGCGTGGCCGTGAGCGTGGCCGTGGAATAGGCCATGTCCGGTGCGATGCAGGCCGTGCTCGGTGGAGATGCCGATCCAGGTGTAGTTGGGGCAGTACCCCGTGGCCGACGTGGCCAGCATGATGCCGGCGACGACGAAGAGCACGATCCCGAGGACCGTGCCGGCGCCGAGAATGAACGCGGCGACGATCGCCGCCGGCGCCACGAGGAAGCCCCGAACACCGCGATCTAGGGTGCCCATATTGCGGTTCATCGTTGGCCTCCTTATTTGAAGATCACCACGGGAATAACACGGCGCCTCCGCTTCAGGAAGGGGGTGCAGCACCGATCTTCCCTCGGTGCTCAGCACTTAGGACGTGGCTGGTTGAAGGAGGGTCAGTGGCGGTCTTCGAACGGCCTTGAAACCGCCGCCTTCGATGCAAGGCGGAGGGGGACGGTCTGTAGCCGACCGCAACCACGCTCCTTTTCTCAGGGTGACGAATAACACCCCGCGGGGGCCCGGCAAGGGGTTAGGGTGAGGGGCGAATAGCGGCGGTCGCCGGATTCGCCGACCAGCCCAATGGACTCGCCGACGCGCTTGGCCTCCGCTCCGTTTCGTCCAACTCGGTACCACGAACCGTACGCGCAAGCGGGAGGGGCGTGGACCCGGAAAGGAGTGGCAGGATGCCACTACGCAGACCCATTTTCCTCGCAAGCTTGGCGCTCGGAGTTGTCGCTTTAAGCCCGGCAGCGGCGCTGGGGGCGGCAAAGGGCACCGACCGCCCGGTGAGCGGCAAGAGCACATCGACCACCACGGTCGACGTCGCGACCGGGACTGGGGTCTCCGACGGGAGCGGGCAGATCTCGCACCTCGGGAGCTTCACCTTCCACAACGACTTCACGTCGTTCACGCTCACCGGTCCTGACACGTTCAGCTTTACGCTGACGGCAAGCATCGTGGCGGCGAATGGCGACGTGATCTTCACCACCGCCACAGGGACGGGGACGTTGACGGGCACCGGAAGCGAGGCCACGCTCGTCAGCACGATCACCGGCGGCACCGGCCGCTTCGCCGACGCCAGCGGGACGATTACCACCAGCATCAGCAGCGTGACGGTCTCGATGGTCGGCACGATCAGCACAAGCAACGACACCGAAACCCACACGGGACAGATCAGCTACTAGCTGGCGATACCGGCCTGGGGGGCTCTCGCTGAGCGAGAGCCCCTTGGTCGGCACGGGTTGAGCCGTAATCAAGTCCTGAATCCTCCTGCCGTTATGTATGCCTTAGCGTCACGTCGTGGACGAGCGGCACAGGCGTTGTCGTCGCGCCCCCAGCTGGTGGGTGAGGCCGCTCGACGGCTCGAAGCCGTTGAAACGGCTCCATAAGGCACCGCGACATAAAAGACGACTCTGATCTACGCGGACTACCCCCCGAGCGACCGGGAGCGTGAGTTCATTGAACGCGCTTTCTCCCGTGGGCCTATTCGTGGGCCTAAAGTGGGCGGATCGGAGCGAAACTCAGCGCAACCACCTTCGCACGACCAGGCCTGAAAGGAGCTGGCCGTTACCCATTCCCTCGGGTTGCGGTCCAGGCGGTCGCCGGTTCGAATCCGGTCACTCACCCCTCAGGAAGGATCCCGACCGTCGTGCGCGCCACAGGCTGAGATGGTTCTCCTCCCTCGGCTTGCAAGGAGACTGAACTCCCCGGCGATCGCCACCCTGCTCGCCGTCGTCCTCCTCGTCGTCGGGATCGTGGGCATCGTCACCGACGACATCCCCACCCGCTGGGCGATCGTCGTGGCGATCGTCGGGCTCATCAACCTGATCCGCGCGATCCCCTACGGCAGGTCCGATCCGGACCGGGCCTAGGGCCACGGGCCTCGGGCCTCGGGCCGAAGGCACCTTCTCCAGGGATTTCAGGGGAGTACATTCGGATCTTGCCCCCGGACTCGCCGGCCGACAGCAGCGCTCCGCCTGAGAAGCACCCGTCCGGGTGGCGGGTGCAGCCCGCGCCGGATGGGCGCGGCGCTCCGCCGCCCCAAAAGCCGCCGATGATCCCGCGGAGCAGGGCGTTCATCGCGTTCCTGCTCGGCCTCCTTGCGGTGAACCTCCTGATCTCGATCCTGACCAGCGGGCCGGCGAGCCGCCCCCGCGTGCCCTACCAGCCGTTCTTCGTCAATCAGGTCACCGCCAACAACGTCCAGGACATCAGCTCGCAGGGCGACTCGATCGAGGGGACGCTCAAGAACGAGGCGACCTACGACCCGCCGGGTGACGCCAAGCCGGTCAAGGTCGACAAGGACTTCAAGACCGAGGTGCCCTCGTTCATCGATCACAACTCGGTCACCCAGCTGCTCGCCCAGCACGACGTCGTGATCAACGCGAATCCGCCCGACTCCGGCCGCTCGGTCCTCGGGACGATCATCCTCGGGTTCCTCCCGACGATCCTCCTGATCGGCTTCTTCATCTGGCTGATCCGCCGCCAGACGGGCGGGGGAGGCGGCGGCATCCTCGGCGGCTTCGGCCGCTCGACCGCGCGGCGGGTCACGCCGGACGAGCAGGAGCGCATCACCTTCGACGACGTCGCGGGGATCGATGAGGCCGAGGACGAGCTCGAGGAGATCGTGGACTTCCTCAGGAACCCCCAGCGCTACACCCGGCTGGGGGCTCGGATCCCGCACGGGGTGCTGCTCTACGGCCCGCCCGGCACCGGCAAGACGCTGCTGGCCCGCGCCGTCGCCGGTGAGGCGCACGCGGCCTTCTTCCACATCTCCGCCTCGGAGTTCGTCGAGGCGATCGTCGGCGTGGGAGCGTCGCGGGTGCGCGACCTGTTCAAGCAGGCGAAGGAGGCCGCGCCGGCGATCGTGTTCATCGACGAGCTCGACGCGATCGGACGCTCGCGCTCGGGCAACATCTCGGGCCTCAGCGGCGGCAACGACGAGCGCGAGCAGACGCTCAACCAGATCCTCACCGAGATGGACGGGTTCGAGCCCGGGACCAACGTGATCGTCCTCGGCGCCACCAACCGGCCGGAGATCCTCGACCCCGCGCTGCTGCGCCCCGGTCGCTTCGATCGCCGCATCGCCATCAATCCACCGGATCGGACCGGCCGCGTCGCGATCCTCAAGATCCACACGAGGAAGGTGCCGCTGGCCGATGACGTGGACCTCGAGCGCATCGCGGCCTCGATTCCGGGTTCGACCGGGGCCGACATCGCGCTCCTCGTGAACGAGGCGGCGCTGTTCGCCGCCCGCCGCAACCATCCCAAGGTCGAGGAGCGCGACCTCACCGACGCGATCGAGAAGATCATCCTGGGCGCCGAGCGCCAGGTCGTGATGACCGACGCCGACCGGCGGCGCACCGCCTACCACGAGTCCGGCCACGCGCTGGTGGGCATGCTCACGCCGGGCGCCGACCCGGTCCGGAAGATCTCGATCATCCCTCGCGGTCAGGCGCTGGGAGTCACGCTCTCGACCCCCGAGAGCGACCGTTACAACTACCGGCGCGACGAGCTCCTCGCCCAGATCAAGGTGGCTCTGGGTGGCCGGTCTGCCGAGAAGCTGATCTTCGACGATCTCTCGACTGGCGCGGAGTCGGACATCCAGAACCTGACGCAGGTCGCGCGGGGCATGGTCGGGCGCTGGGGGATGAGCGACGCGGTCGGTCCGATCGCGGTCACCGATGGACGTCAGGACGGCGTGCTGCTGCCCGGCACGATCCCGGCCTCCGAGCCGACGCAGGAGCTCGTCGACCAGGAGGTCCGTCGGATCGTCGAGGACGCCGAGCGCGACGTCATCCAACTCCTCGATGACCACCGGGAACAGCTCGACGCTCTCGCGAACGCCCTGCTCGAGCGCGAGACGCTCGACCAGCGGGAGGCATACGAAGTGGCCGGTGTCCCGCCGGTCGAGACGGAGCCCGCGGAACAGGCCAAGGCGGCGGTGGCCCCGGCCAGCTCGGTTTCGGACTAGACGAGCGGGACCTCGACCGCCGCGTCGGTCTTCGGGTAGTACTCCGCCACCTGGTCGGCACCGTACTTCTCGCGGAACTTCTCGACCACCTCGGCCACGCCGGCCGAGCTGTCGATCGGGCTGGCGGCGGCGCGCAGCTCGGCTCCGTCGGCGGCCAGCCTGACCTGCGGCGTCTTCACCAGGTTCCGATACCAGTTGCTGTCCGAACCCGCGACCGGCAGCAGGAGCAGGCGGTCGCCGTCCTCGACGAACCAGATCGGGCGGGAGCTCTCCTGTCCGGACCTGCGGCCGACGGTGGTGAGCGTGACCTCGCTCGTATCCCTAAGGGCTTCCCTGAGATCCTCGGCAGTCATCTGATCGCTTCGAGAACGGCCGAACAGGCCTCCTCACATCGCCGGCACTGCTCGGCGCAGATGCGGCAGTGCTCGTGATGTTCGGCGTGGCGCTCACACTCACGTGCGCAGAGGGCGCACTGCTCCCAGCACGACGCCACCTGCGCCTTGGTCGGTGCGCTGAGGGAGTCCGTCTGGCGGGTGAGGACGCGGAAGGTCGGGTCACAGACGTCCGCGCAATCCAGGCATCTGCTGATGCACTTCCGGAGGGCGGCGACATCCTCCTCCGCAACGGACGCGTCGGCGCAGGCGGTGCAGCTCTGCAGGCAGGCCAGGCATTCGTCGATGCACCGAGCGAGCACGTCGCGGTCGAGCTGGGCCGGCCGGGGATGCGCTTCGAGCATCTCTCTCGACAGCGTGGCTATGGCCATGGGCGCTCCTTTCGGGCCGCCGATCCGGATCGGCGACTGTCGGCTCGAAAGTACCACCCGTGGTCTCGCACGGCCAACCCTGATCAACAGGAACCGGGCCGGTCGATCAGGAGCTGGACCGTCGACCCGCGCCGAACGGTGGAGTCGGCCGCCGGAGAGGTCCGGCAGACCTCCCAGTCCGAGGGGACCAGTATCCCGAAGAGGCCGCCGCCGACCTCGTTCGACTGCAGCCCGAGGTCGTCGAGCCGCTGCTCCGCGACGTCGAGCGGCTGACCGACCAGCGACGGGACCGTGATGCCGCTCGGGCGCGGCGGCGGACTGCTCGAATCGTTCAGCCTCGGGACCACGATCAGCGCGGCGAAGGCGAGCGCTGCGGCGATCAAGAGCGCGATCAGCGGGATCAGGATCCGGCTGCGGCGGCGCCCCTTCCGCAGGCGCCCAGGTTGGCGCTCGGTGGGCGCCGTGACGGCGAGCGGCACGGTCTCGGCCAGGGCGGCCTCGCCGGTTCCAACGGCGTGCTCGGGCTCGGTGACGGCCTCGCCGCGGGTCGCGGCCACCGCGGCTCGCCCCAGGTCCCCGGCAGAGGGGAACCGATCGGAAGGGTCCTTGGCCATGGCGCGGCGGATGACCGGGTCGAGCCCGCGCCGGCCCCTTCCGACAGCGGGCGGCGGCTCGTTGAGGTGCGCCCACATCTTCGAGGAGCTCTCACGCTCCGGGAACGGCACCTCGCCGGTGACCGCGTGGAAGAGGACGCAGCCCAGCGCGTAGACGTCGGTGCGCGCGTCCAGCCGGCGCCCCTCGATCTGCTCGGGCGCCATGTAGTCGATTGTGCCGATCACCTCGCCGGTGGCCGTCAACCCGCTCGTCGAGGCGGCGACCTTGGCCAGCCCGAAGTCGGTCAGGTAGGCCGTCGGGGCATGATGGCCGTTGCCCTGCTCCCCGACCAGCACGTTGGCGGGCTTGACGTCGCGGTGGACGAGGCCGGCTGCGTGAACCGCATCCAGTCCGTCGGCGACCTGCGCGACGAGCATGGCGGCATCGTCGGGCGCCAGCGCGCCCCCGGCCGAGATCAGACGGCCGAGGTCCGGCCCGTCCACGTACTGCATCGCGACGTAGAGCAGCCCGTCGCACTCACCGGCCCCGTAGACCGTGACGACGCGCGGATCCTCAATTGATGCTGCGGTGCGGGACTCGGACTGGAAGCGGGCCCGGAATCTCTCGTCCTCGGCGAGCTCGGGTCGGATCACCTTGAGGGCGACCATGCGGTCGAGCCGAACCTGCCGCGCCAGGTAGACGATTCCCATCCCGCCGTGCCCGAGCATGCGCTCGATCGTGAAGCCGGCGAACTCGGAGCCGGCGGACAACCGCGTCCCGCGGCCCCCGATCGTTCCCTCGACCGACATCGAGCCACTCAGTATGGACGCCGGGACCCCCGAATCGCTAGGTTGCGACCGGGCCTTAGTTTTGGGGAACGTCACGGATGACCGATCAAATCGAAGAACAGACGGCGGTGGGCACGGCCACGTCCGAGCCAACGGCGAGCGACGGCCGCATCGTGCAGGCGATCGACGTCGGCCGGCGCTATGGCGAGGGCGACGCCGCCGTCGACGCGCTGCGCGACGTCACCGTGGAGTTCGAGCGCGACCGATTCACGGCGATCATGGGGCCTTCGGGCTCGGGGAAGTCGACGCTCCTGCATGTGCTGGCCGGGCTCGACCGCCCCACCGCCGGTCGGGTGCTGATCGACGGCACCGACATCACCGAGCTCGACGACGCGGACCTGACGAAGCTCCGCCGCGACAAGCTCGGCTTCATCTTCCAGTTCTTCAACCTGCTGCCGGTGCTTACCGCCGAGGAGAATCTGGTGCTGCCCCTCTCGATCGCAGGTCGCAAGCCCGACAGGGAATGGCTCGAGCGGCTGATCGACACGGTCGGCCTGCAGGACCGGCGCAAGCACCTGCCCTCGGAGCTCTCGGGCGGCCAGCAGCAGAGGGTGGCCGTGGCCAGGGCCCTGGTCTCGCGACCCGCCGTCGTCTTCGCGGACGAGCCCACCGGCAACCTGGACTCCAAGGCGTCCGAGGATGTCCTGCGGCTTCTCCGGCAGGCGGTCGACGAGTTCGACCAGACGGTGGTGATGGTCACCCATGCCCCCGAGGCGGCCGCCTACGCTGATCGCCTGCTCACGCTGCGCGATGGGAAGGTCGTCTCCGACGCCGCCCCCGGCTCGACGGATGACGTGATCGAGCTCATGAAGCAGCTTGGTTAGCGTCGCCGTCAAGAGCCTCTGGGCCCGCAAGCTCCGGGCGCTCGGCACTACGGTCGCCGTGTTCGTCGGCGTCTCGCTGATCGCGGGGACCTACGTGATCACGGACACCATCAACAAGGCCTTCGACGAGATCTTCAGTGACTCGCTGAAGGGCACCTCGGTGGTGATCACCAACAAGCAGCCGGTCACCCAGCAGACCAACACGTCCACGAGCTTCCCGGCGGGGGTCCTGAAGAGGGTCGAGGCGGTGCCGGGGGTGAAGCTCGCCGCCGGAACCATCTTCACGGGCGGCGGCATCTTCAAGGGCGATCAGGAGGTGGGCTCGCAGTTCGCTCCGAAGTTCGTCTCGGCGGTGCTGCCGCCGCAGATCGAGTCGCTGAAGACGGTCGAGGGCCATCGTCCGACCAACAGCCACGAGGCCACGCTGGACAAGGCGGCGGCCGACGACGCCGGCCTCTCCGTCGGCGATCCGATCCGCATCGCGGGTGAGCGCCGCGTCAGGACGTACCGGCTCGTCGGGCTCACGGAGCTGGGCGGCACCTCCTTCGGGGGCGCGAGCATCGCGCAGCTCACGCTGCCCGAGGCCCAGTTCATCACCGGCAACGTCGGCCGCTTCAACCAGATCTCGGTCGGGATCAATCCCGACGTGTCATCCGACGAGCTCAAGGCGCGGATCGAACGGATCGTGCCGCCGACGCTCCGCGTGGAGACCGCCGAGCAGAACGCCAACCGCTCCTCCAACGAGATCCACGACGCGCTCAGCTTCCTGCCGATCTTCCTCGGCGTCTTCGCCGCCGTCGCGCTGATCGTCGGCGCGTTCGTCATCTTCAACACCTTCTCGATCACCGTCTCGCAGCGGATCCGGGAGTACGGGCTGCTGCGCACCCTGGGCGCCTCCCGCCGTCAGGTCCTCGCCTCGGTGTTCGTGGAGGCGGCGCTGATCGGCCTGCTCGGGGCGATCCTCGGAGTGCTGGGCGGCCTTCTCTTCGCGAAGGGGATCGAGTCGCTCTTCAGGGCGCTCGGCATCGGCCTGCCGACCACGACGCTCGTCGTCGCGACCCGCACCGTCATCGTCGCGGTGGTGATCGGCATCGCCGTGACCCTGCTCGCGGTGCTGAACCCGGCGCTGCGGTCGACGCGCGTGCCGCCGATCGCGGCCATGCAGGACCTGGAGCTGACCTCGAGCCGGCGCCGCTCCATCGTCACGGTGGTGATCGCCTGGCTGCTGATGCTCGGCGGCATCGCCCTCGTCCTGGTCGGCCTGTTCGGCAACCAGAAGACGGGCGATGCGGCCCTGATGCTCGGCGGCGGTGCGGCGCTGGTGCTCTTCGGTGTCTCGCTCTACAGCCCGCGCCTCGTGCGCCCGCTGGCTGGGACGATCGGCGCGCCGCTCGAGAGGCTGCGCGGTCTGACCGGGCGGCTCGCGCGCGAGAACTCGCAGCGCAACCCGTCGCGCACGGCGGCGACCGCCGCGGCGCTGATGATCGGCCTGGCCCTGGTCTCGTTCGTGACCGTGTTCGCGGCGGGACTAAAGGCCTCGATCGCGGACGCGATCGACAACAGCTTTCAGGGCGAGCTCGAGATCCAGAACACGAACGGCTACGACCCGATCCCGACGGCGATCGCGACGGCCGTCCGCAACGTGCCCGGCGTGCAGACGGTCTCGACGCTGCAGGCGACCCAGGTCAAGATCGACGGTGTCGGCGGCAAGCCTCGCGCC
This sequence comes from Solirubrobacterales bacterium, assembly GCA_035456265.1. GTDB lineage: Bacteria > Actinomycetota > Thermoleophilia > Solirubrobacterales > 70-9 > DASUPK01. The sequence continues at coordinate 10,633 of DATIDP010000015.1, forward strand.
ACTGGGCTCGATCCGGCCACGGCGGATCAGGTGCTGAAGCTCGACTTCCAGGGAGACACCACCGTCCAGACGCTGCGGAACATGACCGACTCCGAGACGATCGTCGACAAGTCGTTCGCCGACTCCAATGACCTGAATGTCGGGGACACGATCCAAGCGCTGGGGCAGACCGGCAGGCGGACGAGCTTCCGCATCGTCGGAGAGGTCAAGGACAATGCCGACCTCCTCGGCAGCATGGTCGTCACCCAAACGGCGATGGCGCGCGACTTCGCGGTCGGACAGGACACCTACGACTTCGTGAAGCTCCGGCCGGGGGCGGACGCCTCGGCCGTCCAGGATCGGATCGACGGGCTGCTCTCGCGGCAGTTCCCGACCGCCGAGGTGATGAACCAGCAGGAGCTGAAGCAGAACCAGGAGAACCAGATCAACCCGCTGCTCGGGCTCGTCTACGCGCTGCTCTCCCTGGCGATCGTCGTCAGCCTGTTCGGGATCGCCAACACGCTGGCACTCTCGATCTACGAGCGGACCCGAGAGCTCGGGATGCTGCGCGCGGTCGGCATGTCGCGCCGCCAGGTGCGCACGATGATCCGCTACGAGTCGGTGATCACCGCCCTGATCGGGGCGGTGCTCGGGATGGTGCTCGGACTGATCTTCGCCGCGCTGATGTCGGTGCCCCTCGCGGACCAGGGCTTCGTGCTCAGCTACCCGTTCGGCCAGCTCGTCTTCATCCTGATCATCGCCGCAATCGCAGGGGTGCTCGCCGCGATTGCGCCCGCGCGCCGAGCCTCGCGGCTCGACGTGCTGCAGGCGCTGGCGTACGAGTAGCCGGCGCCTCGCCTAGGGCTGAGCGACCGGCACAGGGACCTCCTCGCCCGCCTCGGGCGTGACCAGGATCGCTCCCTCGCCGCTCGGGTAGGCCTCCTCGCCGTGGTAGATCGAGTCCATGCCGAGCGACTCGTCCGGCTCCGGACCGCGCAGCGGCATCACCGCCCCCAGGAGCTTGAGCAGGATGAAGGTCATCCCAAAGGCGTAGATCGGCGTGGCGAGCGCGGCGAGCGCCTGATCGCCGAGCTGGCCGATGTGGCCGTAGAACCAGCCGTCCGACACCCCGTTCCACGATGCCTGCGCGACGAAGCCGATGGCCAGGATTCCGGTGAAGCCCGCCAGGCCGTGCGCCGCCAGGACGTCGAGCGTCTCATCGACCCGTGTGCGCGGCCGGTAGACGATCAGGAAGTAGCACGGGAAAGCGCCGAGAAAGCCCAGCGCCAACGCCCAGCCGGGGCTGACGAAGCCGCCCGCCGGTGTGATCAGAACGCAGCCCACGATGATCGCGGTCGCAGCGCCGACCGCCGTCACCCTCCGGCCGCGAATCAGGTCGAGAATCATCCAGGTGAACAGCGTGGCGGCGGGGCAAAGCAGGGTGTTGGTGAACGCGAGGACGCTCGGATCACCGACTCCGAACCCGCTGCCGCCGTTGAACCCGAACCAGCCGAACCAGAGCAGCCCGGCCCCGAGCAGCACCAGCACGGAGTTGTGCGGCAGGAGCCCGATGCGGCCGTAGTCCTTTCGTGTCCCGACGACTATCGCGGCGGCCAGCGCCGAGAACCCGGACGCCATCTCGACGGCGACGCCGCCGGCGAAATCGAGCGTCCCGCCCTCCATCAACCAGCCGCTGCCGAAGCCCCAGTGGGCCAGCACCGGGTAGACGACCACAGACCAGACTGCGGCGAAGACCATCCAGGTGCCGAACCGCATCCGCTCGACGACCGCACCGGAGATCAGCGCCACGGTGATGATGCAGAAGGTGGCCTGGAAGGCGAAGAAGACCAGATGGGGGATCGTCGTTCCGTCGCGGGGCGCGAACGTGACGTCGTGCAAGCCGACGTAGTTGAGCCCGCCGATCAGGTCGCCGCTGCCGTCGAAGGCGAGGGAGTACCCGATCAACGACCAGGTCATTCCGGCGATGGCGATCGCGCTGACGCACATCATGAAGGTGTTGAGGGCGTTCTTGGAACGCACCAACCCCGCATAGAAGAGGCCGAGCGCCGGGGTCATCATCAGCACGAGAGCCGTGGCCGCGAGCATCCAGGCGGTGTCGCCGGTGTCGACCTGGGTGGCCTGGGCGAGGATCGGTGCGCCCATCAGGCACTCACCGGGGTCACGGCGGCGTTGTCCTCCTCGCCGGTGCGGATGCGGACGGCCCGGTCGAGCGAGACGACGAAGATCTTCCCGTCGCCGACCTGACCGGTTCGCGCGCCCTCGCAGATCGCTTCGATTGTCGGGTCGACGAAGGGGTCGGTGACTGCGATCTCGAACCGGACCTTGTCGGAGAGCTCCACCTTCACGGTGGTGCCGCGGTAGGTCTCGACCCTGTCGAGCTCTCCGCCATGCCCCTGGACCTTGCTCATCGAGACGCCGCGCACCTCGGCGCGGTAGAGCGCCTCGAGCACGTCGTTCGCGCGCTCGGGCCGAACGATGCCGATCACCAGCTTCACGATGTAACCCCTCTCTCCACTCGAACCAGGGCGCCAGCCACTTGTTCGGCCGCAAACTAACGTCGCCATCCGACGGATCCACGATCGGAGGAGACCCCGATCACGTAGGCTCGGCGCATGAGCGGCCCAGAGAGCTCCGCGGCCCTCGACGCGCCGGATGTCCGCGGCTGGTCGCTCGTCTCGGCCGGCGGGAGGATCGCTATCGGGGTGGGGATGCTGGCCGCGCCCGAGCCGGCGCTGCGCGCGCTCGGCTTCAACGAGATGAGCTCGGCCACCTTGGCGGTCGGGCGCATCGCCGGGGTCCGGGACCTGGTGCTCGGTGTCGTGACCCTGGCCGCGCTGGAGGATCGCGACCGGCTCCGTACGGCGACCCTCGCGAACGCCGTCGCGGACGCCGGTGACACGTTGGCCTTCGGCGTGGCGCTCGGCACCTCGGAGCGCACGGCGGGAGCGCGAGGGATCGCGGCGGCCCTCCCGGCGGCCCTCGCAGGCGCTTGGACGGCATGGCGGCTGACCTGAGCGCGCGCGAGCGCGCGGTTCTCGATCGCATCCGCCGGGTGCCGGAGGGTCACGTCATGACCTACGGCGACCTCTGCCCGGAGGCGCCGCGATTCGCGGGCCAGGTGCTGTCGCACACCCACGACCCGACCGTGCCGTGGCAGCGGATCGTCCGGGCGGACGGGTCGCTCGCCAAGGGGGATCGGCAGCGGCGGCTGCTCGAGGCCGAGGGTGTTCGGTTCAGGGGCTCCCGCGTCGACATGGAGACGTTCGCGATCCCGCGCGACGCCTTGAGCTGAGTTGCGAGAGACTGCAGTTGCATGACCGCGAAGGCCGACTTCACCGAGGAGGAGTGGAAGACCGTTCTCGAGGCGCCGCCGAGTGCCGGCCTCATGGTGATCCTCTCCGACCGCGGCGGCTCGATCCGCGAGACGTTCTCGATGGCTTCGGCCTATACGGAGGCGCGCAAACAGCACGGCGAGAGCGAGCTCCTCGACGAGATCGTTTCCGCGAAGCCCGAGACGGACCGGACGCGCGCGGGCTCTCCCGAGGAGCTCAAGCAGCACAACCTCGACAACGTCAGGCAGGCGATCGCCGTGCTCAAGCAGAAGGCGACCGACGAGGAGGTCGAGGAGTTCCGCAAGTTCGTCCTCGGGCTCGCCGAGCGGGTCGCCGAGGCCCGCAAGGAGGGCTTCATGGGCCTCAGCGGCGAGCGGGTCAGCGACGACGAGCGCGCGGCGATCTCGGAGATCGAGTCCGCGCTCGCCTGATTGCCTAACGGCCCGTTTGGTGGGAGGCTTTGGCCGTGGCGTCGACTCAGTCCATCAACGCGAGCATGGGGGAATCCGGGGGCAAGCTCGTTCGCACATCGGTGCCGCGGAAGAGCCACGCCACCTGGGAGGCCGGGTCCGATCGTCCCGATCCGGTTGAGACGCTCGAGCGCCAGGACGCCGAACGGGTGCCCGACCTGGTGCCCATCCGGCACGGCCGCATGCTCGCCTCCCCTTTCACCTTCTATCGGGGAGCGGCCGCGATCATGGCCGCCGACCTCGCGACGACCCCGCGCTCGGGACTGGAGGTCCAGCTCTGCGGCGACGCGCACCTCTCGAACTTCGGTGTCTTCATGGCGCCCGACCGCCGCCTGATCTTCGACATCAACGACTTCGACGAGACTCATCGGGGCCCCTTCGAATGGGATGTCAAGCGCCTCGCCACGAGCTTCGCAGTCGCCGGTCGTGCCCTCGGGCTGAAGGCCGGGCAGCGGGGTTCCGCGGTGGCCGCCGCGGCGGCGAGCTATCGCGAGGCGATGCGGCGTCTGGCCGGCATGCGCGACATGGACGTCTGGTATTCCCGCGTCGACGTCCAGGAGATCGAGCGCTACCTGGGGCAGCTCGCGGAGTTCAGGAGCCGCCGCAAGCGGTGGCGCAAGGGGGTGGAGAAGGCCGAGCACAAGGACAGCCTGCGGGCCCTCTCGAAGCTCGCCGTCAGCGACGGAGAGGGGCTCCGAATCATCAGCGACCCTCCGCTGATCGTTCCGATCGCCGAGCTGGCGGAGAAGGCTCGGGGCGCTTTCGAGGAGGGCGCCGTCGAGGCCGAGCTGAAGGCGCTGATCGATCAATATCGCCGGACCCTTCACCCTGAGGTTCGCCATCTGGTGGATCGGTACCGATACGTCGATGCGGCTCACAAGGTCGTCGGCGTGGGGAGCGTGGGGACACGGTGCTGGATCGTGCTCATGCTCGGCCGCGACGAGTCGGATCCGCTCTTCCTCCAGGTCAAGGAGGCCGGTTCCTCGGTGCTGGCGCCGTTCACGGGTGCAGGGGCCTATAGGCATCAGGGCCGTCGCGTCGTCGAGGGGCAGCGTCTGATGCAGGCGGCGAGCGACATCCTGCTCGGCTGGATCACCGTCGACGCGGGGCTCGACGGTCGGCGCCGGGAGTTCTACGTGCGCCAACTGTGGGACGGCAAGGGCTCGGCCGAGATCGAGAGGATGGACGCGGATGCGCTGCGGTACTACGCAGAGCTGTGCGGGGGCACCCTGGCTCTGGGACATGCCCGATCCGGCGATCGGATTGCGATCGCTTCCTATCTCGGCAAGGGCGACGCCTTCGACCGTGCGATTTGCCGATTCGCAGAGGCCTACGCCGACCAGAACGATCGGGACTACGAGGCGGTCTCCGCGGCAGTCGAGTCGGGCCGGCTCGAGGCGACCAGGGACATCTGACACTCGCCGCCCAGGCTGCGCCCAGGGCAGGAGCCGGGCTCCCCAGGGGGAAGGGGAACCCGGAGCCGGACGGATGATCGTCGACAGCGCCCACTACAAGGACGGCGCGCGCCAGCATGATGAGGCGCTCACGCCCGAGCGAGCGGCGGAGCTCAAAGGAGCCGCCGGCACCGGAGAGTTCGTCTGGATCGGGATCCACGAGCCGGAGGCCGGGGACCTGGAGCGTCTGCGGAAGCTCTTCGGGCTGCATGAGCTCGCTATCGAGGACGCCCAGAACGCCCATCAGCGGCCGAAGATCGAGGACTACGACGAGAACGTCTTCATCGTCCTGAAGACCGCCCACTACCACGAGGATCGCGAGATCGTCCACTTCGGCGAGATCCACCTCTTCGCCGGGCCGGGATACGTGATCTCCGTGCGACACGGCCCTGGCAGCGAGCTCGCCTCGGCTCGGCAGAAGCTCGAGGCGCGCCCCGATCTGCTGCGCCTGGGCGCCTCCTCGGCCGTCTGGGCGGTAATCGACAAGGTGGTTGACGACTACCTCCCAGTCGTCGATGCGATCGAGGACGACATCGAGGAGGTCGAGAAGGACGTCTTCGACGACGACATCCCGGCTCCGACCGCCCGCATCTACAACCTGAAGCGCGAGGTCATCGAGTTCCACCGGGCGGTCTGGCCGCTGCTCAACCCCCTCGAGACGCTGGAGCAGGGGGGCTTCGAGCGGGTGCCCGAGGTGCTGCGCAGCTACTTCCGCGACGTCGCCGATCACGCGAAGCGCGTCGACGAGCAGGTCAGCGCACAGCGGGAGCTTCTCACCAGCGTGCTGCAGGCCAACCTCTCGCTGGTCAGCGTCAACCAGAACGAGACGGTCAAGAGGATCTCCGCGATCTTCGGCATCATCGCCGTGCCGACCTTCGTCGCCTCCGTCTACGGCATGAACTTCGACAACATGCCGGAGCTGCACTGGCACTACGGCTACCCGCTGGCGCTTGGGCTGATGGCGCTCTGCGTCCTCGCGCTCGCCGCCTTCTTCCGCAGGATCGACTGGTTGTAGGCGGTCCTACGATGGGGGTGTGTTCCCCCTCGCGCATGTCGGCGGGCCGGCCTTCGAGCCGCTTCAGGTCTTCGGCCTGACCCTGGTCGCCACGGCCTACGCGTTCCGGACCATGACCCTGGCCCGGGAAGGCCGGCCGGTTCCGACCTGGCGGACGATCTGCTTCGCGCTCGGCCTGCTTCTGATCGCGGTTGCCTTCCTCTCCCCGCTCGGCCACCTCGACACCGAGTTGGTGCTGGCGCACATGGTCCAGCACCTCCTGATGGGGGACGTGGGGGCACTGCTGGTCGTGCTGGGGCTCACCGGCCCGCTGCTCCAGCCGCTCCTTCACGACCGCTGGCTCGCCTGGATTCGCCATCTCGCCCACCCGCTCGTCGCCCTGCCGCTCTGGGCCGTCGATCTCTACGTCTGGCACCTACCGGTCCTCTACCAGGCGGCCACCGAGCACAGCGCGGTTCACGCCCTCCAGCACACCTGCTTCATCGGCTTCGGCGTGCTGATGTGGATGCCGCTTCTCGGGCCGCTCCCGCAGCCGAGGTGGTTCGGGATCCCGGCGAAGATCGGCTACCTGATCGGCGTGCGATTCATCGGGATCGTCCTGGGCAACGTCCTGATGTGGTCGAACTCGGTCTTCTATCCCGACTACGCCGCCGGTGAGGCCAAGTGGCACATCTCCGCCGTCACCGACCAGAGCATCGCGGGCGTGGTGATGATGGTGGAGGGAGGGTTCGTCACGCTCGGCGTCCTCGCCTGGCTCTTCCTCGAGTGGGCGAAGCAGGACACCGAGCGCCAGCGCCTCCTCGATCTGGCGGACCAGCGGGGAGTGCCGCTCAGTGACGCGCGCGCCGCGCGCGCGGCCGCCGCCGGCCAGGGGGCGCGGCTCGAGGAGAGGATCAAGGAGTCGACTTGAGCGACCGCCTCGGCCGCGAGGGGCGGCTGCTCTACGTGCTCGTCTTCGTCGTCGGGATGGCCAGCCTCGGGGCCGAGATCGCGGCCGCGCGCCTGATGTCCCCGTACTTCGGCGCCTCGACGATCGTCTGGGCGAACACGATCGCCGTGGTGCTCGTCTCGCTCTCGGTCGGATACTGGCTTGGCGGGCGACTCGGCGATCGGCATCCCAACCTGCGCGGCCTCTGCGCGCTCGTGGCCGCCGCGGCGGTCCTGCTCGCGCTGGTCCCGTTCGCGGCGCGGCCGTTCCTCTCGATCTCGGTGGACGCCCTCGATCAGATCTCGGCGGGTGCCTTCGTCGGCTCGCTGGTCGGCGTGCTCGCCCTCGTGGCGGTGCCGATCGTGCTGCTCGGCGCCTGCTCGCCCTGGGCGATTCGGCTCGCGACACCGGACATCGACCACTCGGGCCGTACCGCGGGACGCCTCTATGCGATCTCGACCGCCGGCTCGTTGGTCGGGACGATGTCGGCGGCGCTCCTCCTGATCCCGTTCCTCGGCACCCAGCGCACCTTCCTGGTCTTCGCTCTCATGCTCGCGCTGATCGCCGCCGCCGGCCTCGGCTGGCGATACCTCAGCGTTCCCGCAGCCGTCGGCGCGGTGATCGTGGTGCCGGTGGGAACCGTGAAGGCCGAGACGGAATCCGACGAGCGGGTGATCTACGAGAAGGAGACGCGGCTGCAGTACGCGCGCGTGCTCGAGGAGCCCGACGGCACGCGCAAGCTCGAGCTGAACGAGGGCGTCGCCGAGCACTCCCTCTATCGCCCCGGCAGCTACCTGACCAGCAACTACTGGGACGGGCTGGTAGTCGTCCCATTCGCGAGCCTCACCGATGCCCCCGCCCGCGTCGCGATCCTCGGCAACGCTGCGGGCACGGTTGCGCGGGCCTATGGCCACTACTTCCCGGCGGCCCGGATCGACGCCGTCGAGATCGATCCGGAGCTGGCCGAGATCGGGCGCCGCTACTTCGACATGCGGGCGCCCAGGCTGGCCGTGCACAACGAGGACGCCCGCCCCTGGCTGCGGGACTCTGAGGGCGACTACGACGTGATCGTCGTCGATGCCTACCGGCAGCCCTACATCCCGTTCTACCTGGCGACGCGGGAGTTCTTCGAGCTGGCCCGTGACCGCCTCGCACCGGGAGGTCTGGTGATCGTCAACGTCGGTCACCCCGAGGGATCCGATGAGCTCGAGAAGGTCGTGGGGCGAACGATGACGGAGGCCTTTCCCGCAGTCCTTCGCGATCCGATCGAGGACGAGAACACCCTGCTGATCGGCAGCGAGCGCGGATCGGGTGACCACCTGCGGAAGATGGCGGTGGGGCTCGCGCCGGAGCTGCAGACGATCGCCCGGGTGGAGGCGTCGCGCCTGGGCCCGGCACTCGAGGGCGGGGAGGTCTACACCGACGATCGTGCCCCGGTCGAGTGGCTGATCGACCGCTCGATCCTCGGCTACGCCGCCGGGTGACCGCCCCTCAATCGCCGCCAGGCTCGGCGCGCCGACCAGAGGCCGAGCGCCGCCAGCGAGAGGGCCAGGTCGATCGAGAAGGAGGCCAGCCGGCCCGGGGCGCCCGTGTAGAGCCATGCCCCGAGGCGATCGCGGCCGCTGATGGCGAGCCGCCGTCCCCGGTCGGCCTCTAAGGTGGTCTCCTCCATGGA
>DATIDP010000016.1:0-31437 GCA_035456265.1 Solirubrobacterales bacterium
GGCGCACTGGCTGCCGTGCCGCTCGCGCGGGGTGCGGGTGATTCTGGACTGGCGATTGGGTTGGGTGGCGTGGGGGGGGGGGGGGGCGGCCGTGGCCCTCGCGGGGGTCAAACGTGCCTTCGAGGAAGCGGGAGTCGAGCCGGCCGAGATCATCGGGTGCTCCGGTGGCGCGATCTGGGGCTCGATGTGGGCGGCGGGGATGGGCTCCGACGAGATGACGGAGTTCTCGCTCTCCTGGCGGCCGGAGGACTACCTGGACATCCAGTGGCTCAAGCTGCCCCGGTTCGCCCTCTCGGCGCTCAGAGGGTTCACGGGGCTGGCCAAGGGAGAGGCGATCGAACACCTCTTCGACACCCGGCTGATGAGGATGCCGTGCGGGGAGATGCCGATTCCGATCACGACCATCGTCTACAACATGGATCTCGGCAGGGTCGAGTACTTCGGATCGAGGCGCACCCCCGAGGTCACCATCGGCCACCTCGTCCGAGTGGCGATCGCGCTGCCGCTGTTCATCGAGTCGGTCTCCGTACGCGGCCATCTCTACGTGGACGGGGGGATCATCGAGAACTGGCCGGCACAGCCGGCGATCGAAGCCGGTGACCGCTTCGACCAGGTGATCGGCGTCAACCTGATGCTGCCCAAGGGCTTCGAGCCCCGGGACATAAGCGGCTGGCCGGATAGGACCGGCGGCCTGCTGCAGGCGAGCAGGCAGCTGCAGCAGGGCTACCACCTCGAATTGGCTCGGCGGGCGAAGGAGGAGCTCGGGGAGAAGCTGGAGCTGATCGAGCCGATCGACGAGGCGGAGATCCGAGGCGTCTCGTTCTACGACCTATTCCTGGATCGGACGCAGTGGCCGCGACTGATCCAGCAAGGCTACGAGTCGGCGACCCGGGTGCTGCAGGGTTTCCGCTGAGCCGCTCGGCGCGGCTGCGCGCAGGAGCTCCATAATCTGCGCATGGCAGTTGTCGACGCCGAAGAGCGGCCGACACCAGAGAGCAGCCCTCCCGCCGGGCTCACCGCCCTGATCGAGCGCTTCGACCCTGACGTGATCGACGTGCCCAGCGGCTCGGCGCGCATCCGCCTGGCTGTCGATGGCGAGGGCGAGTGGGATGCGGTGATCGATGATGGCGCGATCGAGTTGAAGTCGGCGAGCGACCGGGAGCCCGACGCGCGGCTGAGCGCCGACTGGGCAACCTGGGAGGAGATCGCCCGTGACGTGCGCGGTGGAATGGTCGCCTTCCGTGAGGGCCGGCTGAGCGTCCGGCAGAACCTGCACCTCGGCGTCGGCTTCCTCGCCGCCACCAGCGCCATTGTCGACGAGCGTCGGCTTCGCTTCGAATCCGTCCGCACCCGGCTCGGCAAGATCTCGACGCTCTCGGCAGGCGAGGGCGATCCCGTGATCTGTGTGCACGGGTTGGGCGGGACCAAGTCCTCATTCCTCCCCACGGTCGCCGCGCTCGCCGACCGCCATCGAGTGGTCGCGATGGACCTGCCCGGGTTCGGCGATTCCGACAAGCCGATCGCCGCCGCCTACGACGCTCCGTACTTCGCGCGCGCAATCGAGGCCCTGCTCGACGAGCTGGAGATCGAGCGCGCCCACTTGATCGGCAACAGCATGGGCGGGCGCGTCTCGATTGAGATGGGGCTGCTGCGACCCGGGCGCACCGGGAGGATCGCGCTGCTCAGCCCGGCGCTCGCCTGGATGCGCGGCCGCCGCTGGCGCTGGCTGCTCCAGGCACCGCTCCCCATGCTCGGCCTGATCCAACCGGCGCCGCGGGTGATCACCGAGCCGATCGTCCGCAACCTGGTCCCAGGTGGCAAGGACGGCTGGTCGGCCGCCGGCGTGGATGAGTTCCTGCGCTCCTATCTCACCCCGCGCGGTCGGGTTGCTTTCTACGAGGCAGCCCGAAACATCTATCTCGACGAGCCGCACGGCGAACGCGGCTTCTGGACTCGACTCGCCCAGATGTCGCCTCAGACTCTGTTTATCTGGGGGCGGCATGATCAGCTCGTGCCGGTGGGCTTTAGAAAGCACGTCGAGCGGGCACTTCCCGCTGCGCGTCACCTGGAGCTCGACTGCGGCCACGTGCCGCAGCTCGAGGCACCGAAGCAGACGCACAACGCCATCCGCGAGTTCTTCGCCTGACCCCAGTCACGGAGGAGAACGTGGAGATCGTTCGGCGGGTGAACGCGGCCGTCAACGAGAGAGGAGCGTGGCGATGACCATTCTGATCGGCCACGGTGGTGCGAGCGCGATCGCTCCGGCGAATACGATCGCATCGTTCGACGCAGCCCGGCGCGCGGGTGTCGACATGATCGAGTTCGACGTCCGGCCGCGAGGATCGCGGCTGCTGGTGGCGCACCTCGCTCCCCAGGCTCGCCGGCGCGGCTGTCTGACTCTCGACGACGCCCTGGACCACCTCGCGCAGCCGCACTTCTCCGGGATCGCGTTGAACGTGGACGTCAAGGGCCGGGGGTGCGAGTCGGCGATCGTGGCGATGCTGCGCGCGCACGGCCTGCTGGAGCGCTCCCTGATCTCTTCCCAGTCGGCTGACATCGTTGAAACTGTGCGGACGGTCGCCCCGAATGCCTGGACGGGGATCTCGATCGGCGGATACATCTCCCGCCGCGTCAACCGCTGGCACCCGCATGCCTGGCGTGAGCGGCTGCTGCATGAGCTCGCCGCTGGCCGCTTCGGCGACGTGATGCTGCACCACAAGCTCGTGGAAGCTGAGATCGCGGAGGCCATCCGGCGACTCGGTCGCCGGCTGTTCGCCTGGACCGTCGACGAGCCGGCGCTGTTCGCGAGGATCGCCGATCTCGGCGTCGCCGGTGTGGCGACCAATGACCCAGCGCGCCTACGGGCGCCGCATCGACAGGCGTCCAGCCTGGCACTCCGCTCTGGCGACGCACCTGGCTGACGAGCTATGTCCCCTGCTGGCGTCCCAGGTACTTCGATTCGAGCACCAGATCCTTGAGCAGCGATTGGTACTCGAGGTGGGTCTCGTGCTCGATCGTCCGCCAGGTGCGTCCTTCCTCGGTCCGCATGAACTCGCGGTAGTCGGGCGCTCCAGGCTGCCTGACGTTGTCGGCGACGACCACCGAGCCGATGTGCAGCCACCCCTGGTCCAGGATCCGCTCGAGGTCAGGCAGATAGACAGACTTGTCGTGATCGATGAAGACGAAGTCGAGTGATCCGCGGGCGAAGCCGTGCTCAGACTCGAGCTTTGTGATCGTCTTATCCCCATCGCCGAGCGTCCCGACGAGCACCGTCAGCTCCTCGCCGATGCCGGCGTGGTCCCAGATGCGTCGTGCGATCGCGGCGTTTTCGGCGTTGAACTCGATCGACACAAGCCGTGCCCCTTCGGGCATCACCCGGGCGGAACGCAGGGCGCTGTAGCCGCAGTAGGTCCCCAGCTCGAGCAGCTGGCGGGGCGGGGTCCGCCGGATTGCCGCGTCCAGGATCTCGCCCTTCTCGTCCCCGACATTGATCAGGAAGCTGCGGTGGTACGCGAAGTCATCGATGACGCGGATCACATCGTCGAGGTCGCCCTGACGAGCCTCGGACTCGACGTGCCGGGCAAGCGCCAACTCCCGTCCGTCGCCCACCTGCCACTCGGTCTCCATGCGCCGCCTGCCCAACAGCATGCGGACCAGCGACCAGCGCAGAAACGGAAGTCGCTTCCCCCCAAGCTCTGATAGCGGCGCCATCGCTACCAGCCTGACAGACGATTGTCAGGCGTAGTGGCAGAACTCGAGGCCCAGGGGCTCCTCGGGACGGCGATCGAAGAACAGGGAGGTGACCCCCGAGGCGGGATTGGTGCACGGGCGACCCTGCAGCGAGCCCGGCGATCGGAATCCTTGGGCCTCCACCAACTCGCCCAGCACACCGAACCGCGCTGGGCTGCTCACCCCGAATGCCAGGTGCGCACCGATTCCCTGGCGAATCCAGTCGTCGAGGGCATTTCGCTCGATGCCGCGCGGTATCGCGACCTCGACCCTCAGCGACCCGCGATCTGGGTCGGCGGCGAGGGCCTCGAAGATCGTGGTTGGTACCGCCCGGCCCGCGAGCTCTGCGAGCTGCCTCGTCAGGATCGTGCTCGGGAAGGTGTGCCCGTCGGAGCCGAACCCGGCTTCCGCGGCGGCCGAGTTGAGCGCTCCCTCATCCTCGGGGGCCGCCATGAAGCCGACGTGGTCGATTCCCGAGACCAGCGAGCTGATGGCGCTCGCCGAGGCGGGCTGCGGCAGCAGCTGCTCGAGGCACTCCTCGGCGCTCGTCGTCGTCATCAGTCGGGCCGCACCTTGGAGAGCGGCAGGGACTCGATCCGGCTCAGTACTGAGGAGCACCTGGCTGATTCGCACGTCCACGTACGCTACGCCGCCGGGACGCGCTCAGCCTGCGCGATGCCTGCGGCGGGTGGCGAGGACGCCACCAGGGACCCTCTTCCGAGAGACCTCGGCTGGTAGCCGTGCTGCTAGTCCCCGCCGCCCAGGAGCGTCCGCCCCAGGCAGCGGACGTGCGAGGGCGCCATTCCCCAGCGCCTGTAGAAGCGCAGGGCGTCCTCGTTGCCGGCGATGACGGTCAGCCCGATGAAGCCGACGCCGGCGACAGCAAGACGCCTCTCGACCTCCTCCATGAGCAGCGAGCCGATTCCCCAGCGGCGCAGCTCGGGTTCGACGGAGAGCGCCTCGAGTTCGCCCATCCGCTCGTTGGTCTCGAAGCTTCTGTCCCCGTCGCAAATCCGGAAGAAGGCGAAGCCGACCGGCGAGCCCTCGCGCTCGGCGATCAGCAGCCAGGCGTCACCGGCGCTCATCCAGCGCTCGAACTCACGCCGTCGCTGCTGCCAGGAGTACTCCGCGCGCCGGAATGGGGCGACCTCGCGGGCCTCGCCGGCGACCTCGGCGTCGTACTCGTGCATGGCTCGCCATAGCCACTCCACGTCGTCAAGCCGCTCGGCCGTCGCCTCGATGATCTCGATGTCGGGCGGCCCGGTCTGCTCCGCGGTCACGGCGCGAGCCTACGCCCAATGAGCGCTCCAGGCGCCGACAGGCGAGTCAAACAGCCATGAGGCGACCCGGCTGCTCCTAACCGGGCCGCTCAGCAGAGGTGTTATAGGTCGGAAGCGACGCCGCTCCTCTCAGTAGTGTCCACGGGGCCGGACTCAGGGGAACGCACCGATGAGACGGCCCACCAAGGGGGGCAAGACTTTTGCCTGACAGCCCATACGTATCGATAGGAGCGGAGGGATACAGATGAGGATCTCCAAGACAGCGCTGATCACCTTCGGCACCGCGGCTGTCTCGCTGGCGTTCGCCGGCTGTGGCGGCGGGGGGGACAATGAAACCTCGACCACCCAGGCCCAGGCGCCTGCGCAGCCCTCCGGAGGCGGCTCGCTGACGATCAACATGAGCGACTATGCCTTCTCACCCAACGATGCATCCACGAATGCGGGGACGGTCAGCATCAGCACTCCGAACCAAGGCCAGCTCCCACACGAGTTGGTCCTGTTCAAGACCAAGCAGTCTCCCGGCTCACTCCCCACCTTGAGCAATGGGGAGGTGGATGAGGAAGGGCTGGAGGCCAGCGGCGTCGAGAGCCCAGGTGAGATCGAGGACGTGGGCCCCGGCAAGACAAAGTCGGCAAGCCTCAAGCTCACCCCGGGCAAGTACGTGATGATCTGCAACCTTCCCGGCCACTACAAGCAGGGTATGTACGGAACCTTGACGGTGAAGTAGCAGGCCACCGCGAAGAAGCCGTGGCGGTTAGCTCGGAGGCGAGGCCGGTACGCAATGCGCGATGACTGAGATGAACCAGCAAGAGAGGGAGAGACTGGAGCGGCAGAGGGAAGGCGACCGCAGGTTCTTCGTCCGGCTGTTCGGCTTCCTCGCCGGCCTCTTCGTCGTGGGTCTGGTCGCCGTCGTCTACGTGCTCGCCAGCAACGGCCTCGGCAGCAGCGAGGGGAGCAACGTGCAGCCGACCGCGACACAGGCCTCAACCACCACCGAGACTCAGGCCGCTCCCACCGAGACTCAGGCCGCCCAGCCGCCGGTCGGCCCGGGCAGGGACCTGTTCGCCTCGACCTGCGGCGCCTGCCATACCCTCGCCGCGGCCGGAACGACGGGAACCGTCGGTCCGAACCTCGACGACCTCAAGCCCGATCAGGCAACCGTTCGGGCGGCGATCCAAAGTGGTCCCGGCGCGATGCCCGCCAACCTGCTCACGGGGGCTCAGGCCCAGCAGGTCGCTGCGTTCGTCGCCGCGAGCGCCGGTCGCTGAGCCGCCCTCAAACGGCTGCTCGAAAGAGGGCCCCTTCGTGCGCCCGGCTAGAACAGCATCGTCAGCTCGCTGACCCCCGCGGACGTCTTCGAGCTGAGCGAGTAGTCGCCGCCCTCGAAGATCCGCATCATCGGCGAGTTGCCAAGCAGCACGTCGGCGGTCAAGCCCCGCGCGCCGTGCTGCCGGGCGTAGTCGACCAAGCCCCGGTGGAGGATCCCCCCGAGCCCGGCGCCCTGCCACTCGGGGTCGACCATATAGGCGACCTCCGCCAGCCCGCTCGCCGGGCTCAGGTAGTAGCAGCTGGCCGCGACGATCCGCTCATGGGCCGATGGCCCGATCACCGCGGCAAAGGCCATCTCCTCCTCGTAGTCGACGCTGCACAGATACTGGGCGGTCGTGTCGGTGAGCGAGGTCAGCTTCTGGAAGAACCGGGTTTCGACGTCGTCCTCGCTGAGCCGATAGAAGAGCTCCTGCATCGCGGCGGTGTCGCTCGTGCGCGTCGGGCGCAGCAACACGGCGCGACCGTCGCGTAGCTGCACATCGCGGACCTCGGCCACCGGGTAGGCGGTGTGGCTGTGCAGCTGCTGTTTCTTCGAGACCAGCCCCTGCTGGATGGCGGCGTCCAGCAGTTCGTCTCTTTCGTCGGGATGCGCGATCTCGATCAGGGCGACGGCTCGCTCGGACAGCGAGCGGCCAAACAGATAAGCGGTGCCGTACTCAGTGATGACCCAGTGGACGTCGGCGCGAGGGATCGCAACGGCCTCATGGGGTTCGAGCTCGGCGGTGATCGCGGATCGACCTGCCGGCGTGCGCGAGGCCAGGCAGACGATCGCGGTTCCGCCGGGCGAGGCGAGCGCGCCGCGGTGGAACGCCGGCCCGGTGGACACCCCCCCGTAGAGCTCACCGTCGAGACTCTCGGTTGACACCTGACCCGTGAGGTCGATCGTGAACGCCTGCGTGATCGACACCATCCGCTCCCTGCTCGCGATCACCGCCGGATCGCAGATCTCCTCGATCGGACGAAAGGTGAACCTGGGGTTGTCGTCGACCAGGTCGTAGAGGCGCCTCGTGCCCATCGCCCAGCTCGTCGTGACGGGACCCGTGACGGCGCCGGCATCGACCAGATCGACGAGCTGATCGGTGATCACGTCCGAGTGGACGGCCAGTTCTCGCCGGTTCGAGAGGTACGCAAGCATCTCGCTCGGAACTCGGCCAAGGCCGATCTGAAGCGTTGATCCGTGATCGATCAGCCGAGCCGCGTAACGGGCGATCTGCTCGGCGGCCTCCCCAACGGGCGGGTGGATGTATTCGATCACGGGTGTCTCGACCGGCACGAAGCTCGCGATGCGATCGATCGAGATCCGGCTGTCCCCCGCGGTCCGCGGCATCGCCCGGAAGACCTCGGCGATGACGGTGTTCGCTGCCATGACCGCGGACTTCGTCACGTCGACCGAAATGCCCAGGCTGCAGGTGCCGTCCGGGTCGGGCGGGGCGACTTGCACCATCGCGACGTCCAGCGGCATCAGTCCGCTCTCGAGGAGGCGCGGGACGTCGGCGACCGAGAGCGGCAGGTACTCGACCTGTCGCATCGGGCCCTGCAGTGCGCGCATATCGCGGCCCACGTAGAAGACGCGATGCCGATAGTTCGTCTGCGGAGGGTCGTCGGTCCCGAACCGGTCGGTGAGGAAATGCACCAGCGTGACCCCGGGTCGGTCGAGCTCCTCGAGCGCCTGGAGCAGGCTGCGTGGGGTGGCACACGCCGTCCCGATGAACACCTTGTCGCCAGGCCGGACGACGGAGACGGCCTCTGCGGCCGAAGCCTGGCGGTCATGCCAATCGAATAGGGCCATCGGGCTCGTGCCGTCGGGAGTTCGCAGACGATCGTAGAGCTCAGATGTCGTTCATGTAGCCGCCCGAGGCTGAATCCGTTGAGCCGCCGTCGCGGTCGCCGCTCCCGCTTATGTCTGGCTGCCAAGGTGCACGCTATGCACCCCGACCTCGATGCATGGCTGCCCGACCCCCAGGTGCGCACCCGTCACCGCCGCTCCTCCCAAGCCGACGCCGATCGCCTGTGGCACGCGGCCGAGGGGGTTCGGCTACGCGACGCACCCGTTCTTGGACGCGCGGTGCGCTGGCGAATCCCTGGCACCGCGTCGGAGCTGTCCTTCCGGGAACTGTTCCGGCAGTACCCATTCGCGGTGATCGCGGAGGGGACTCGCTGGTCGGTTTCTGGCATGTGCGGGCGAATCTGGACGCTCCGCCGGGACTATCCTCGAATCGAGGGTGCGGACGACTTCTTGGCCTGGGATGAGCGGGGGACCGTCCGGGTGCTCCTGGCTCACTGGATCGAGCAGGACGGCCCCCGGCAACACGCCCTCGTGAGCGAGGCTCGGATCAAACCGGTGAATGGTCGGGCGGGCTTTCGCATCCGGGCGTTGTGGGCAGTGGTTGGACACTTCGAGCGTCTCATCGGTGGTGAGGTCCTGTCCATTGCGGCCGAGCGTGCCGAGCGGGCCCGAATGCTCGACTCTCGGCCGGAGTCGTAGCGGGCCGCCGACCGAATCCTGGGGCGACGCGTTTGCTGGACCAGCAGGGGCCCTGACCGAGGGTCGCTGGGCCGGGATTGCGAGTGCGACCGCGCTGTGATACCCCTTCAGTCGACAGGCAGCCGATGAAGCACACGAAGTCGATCACGGGCGCACGGAAGCTCCCTCGGGCAAGTCGTCTGCTGGCGCTCGGACTTGCTCTTGGCGTTTCGCTTGGCTTCACCACGGCCGCCTCGGCCAGAGTCCTGCGCGTCGCCCAGAGCCATCCGCCGGGCACGGCTGCCGCACAGTTCAACTCGATCCAGGCCGCCGTCGACGCCGCCCGCCCCGGCGACTGGATCCTGATCGCTCGGGGCGACTACCACGAGCGCGGCGACTACACGACTCACAAGCCGACCGATGAGGCCGGCGCCGGCGTGCTGATCACGACGCCGAACATCCACCTCCGCGGGCTCGACCGAAACGGCGTCGTCGTCGACGGGACCAGGCCGGGCTCGCCGACGTGCTCGTCCGCCGCCGCCAACCAGGACTTCGGGCCGAGCGGGCTGGGCCGCAACGGGGTGGAGGTCTTCAAGGCGGACGGCGTCACGGTGGAGAACCTCACCGCCTGCAACTTCCTCGATGGCTCGGGCGGCGGCGGCAACCAGATCTGGTTCAACGGCGGCGACGGCAGCGGCCAGATCGGCATGGGACCTTTCCGCGGCGACTTCCTCTCGGCGACCTCGACCTTCTACGGCGGTTCCGACGCCCCCGCCGGCACCTACGGGATCTTCACCTCCAACTCCCGGGGGCCGGGCGTGATCGACCACTCCTACGCCAGCAACATGAACGACGCCAGCTACTACATCGGCGCCTGCCCCGACTGCAACCAGGTTCTGACCCACGCGCACGCCCAGGGAAGCGCGCTGGGCTACTCGGGAACCAACTCGGGCGGCCACCTGGTGATCGAGAACTCCGAATGGGACCTCAACAACACCGGCATCGTGACCAACTCGCAGAACAACGACGATGCACCCTCGCCGCAGGTCGGCCTCTGCCCCGGAAGCGCGACCCAGTCCTGCACGATCTTCCGCAACAACTTCATCCACAACAACAACAACCCCAACGTGCCGATGGCCGGCAGCGCCGCGCTCGGCCCGCCGGGCACCGGCATCGTCGTCTCCGGCGGTCGCTTCGACACGGTCACCCAGAACCGGGTCACCGACAACGGTGCCTGGGGGATCCTGCTCGCGCCGTTCCCGGACGACACCCCGAACCCGCTCGACACGGCGTCGCACTGCCAGGGCGGTGTCCTCAACTTCGTCGTCGCCTGCTACTACGACGACTGGGGCAACGAGGTCTCCGACAACTCGCTGAGCGGCAACGGGTTCTTTGGCAACCCGACCAACGGCGACCTCGCCGAGATATCGCAACCGCACGATCCCGGTAACTGCTGGCACGGCAACTTCCATCCCGACGCCAGCCCGGTCACCAGCGCGCCCCCCAACCTCCAGGTCACGCACGCAACCTGCGGCATTCCCAACCAGGGGGCCAGCCTCTTCGACCCGCTGGCGGCGCAGGTGATCTGCGCGACGCAGGCGTTCGGGCCCTGCCCGCCTCAGCCGGGCATGAGCTATCCGCGCCCGACCAACGTTCAGATGCTGCCCCTGCCGGCGCAGCCTTCGATGCCATCGCCATGCTCCGGGGTCCCCAACACGCCGTGGTGTAAGAACCCGCACGGCGCCGGCTAGCGCCGCGCTCTCGAGGCAGCCGAGCTTCGCGCCAGACCAGTGGTGGTAGATCGAACCACCTGATTCGCGCGCGCGACCGATGCCCGATACTCACAGTCGTGGCTGCCCCACTGATCGAATTCCCGGCCGACGATCCCGAACGCGCCCGGCGCTTCTGGGGCGGCGTGCTCGGCGCAGAGCTCGCGCCCAGGCCCGTCGATGCTGGGGCGGGCTGGGAAGTGAGCGGTGCCGACCTCCGACTGGGACTGCACCAGCGCGGACCGGGTCCGGGTGACAACTCGTCGCTGCCCTACTTCACCGTGCCCGATCTTCCCGCCACCCTGCAGCGCGTCCGGGAATTGGGCGGTTCGGTGATCCATCCCGGGGAGCGCTGGGCTGTGTGCCGTGACTCTGAGGGCAGCCCATTCGCGCTCGCGGCGGATACGGCGGCTACCTAGACCAGCGCTATCCGGCGCCCGACTGCGGCACGACCCGCAGCGCTGAGGATGCGACGCCGACTGGCACGAGCTCCGACACGCCGTAGTTCTGACCCTTCTCCGCCAGCGCCTTGAAGCGCCCCGGCAGCTCGAGCGTCGTGGAGACCGTTGCGATGCCTTCCTTGTCCGTGCGTGCCGTTCCGCCGGCGAAGCTCACCCGCGCCTGGCGCAGGGGCTTGCCGTCGCGGGTTGCGTGAACCGTCGCCCGCACCTCGCCCGGCAGCGACCCGACGTTGCTGTCCGTTACCTCCACCTCGAAGCGCCTGTGGGCTGGGGCCGGCAAGAAGTGGAGCAACGCGCTGGTCGGCCCGAACGTGAGACGGCATCCGGGGTCGAATGGCCCGATCAGCCACTGGAGCTCTCCGCCGAGCGTGTGGATCACGTCCAGGCCCTCGGACTCGCCGCAGATGCTCATCTGGAGTTCGAGTCGCCGCTCACCGGAGGCTGGATCGACGGCCCACACTTGATAGACGCCGTTGGCCTCACCGGCCAGCAGGAGCCGGCCGTCCCGGAACACGGCGCCGGTCACCCCGGTTGGCGGCACGGCGCCGACCAGCCGGCGGACCGGCTCGAGCAGGGGCCCGAAGGGGGCGCGATCGGCTGGCGAGACATCGGCAGAGCGGTAAGCGAGCAGATCGCCACCGCTGCTGGTCCAGATCAGCGAGCCGTCCGGCGAGGTCTCGGCCCACATCGCCTTCGGGATCTCCGCTGGATCGAGCTTGACGTAGTAGCGGAAGTCGAGCGTGGCGGGGTCCGCGACGCCGAACGAGCCGGTGCCGCAGGTGTTGCCGACTCCGGGCGTGAAGCACTCCATCGGCAGCAGCACGCGGCCGCCCCCGCCGGGATTCCAGGTCGGGTCGCCGATGTGGTTGTAGCCCTCCGCCTGCTGGACGGCGTCCGGGATCGCGTTCGGGGCGCCTGCGGTCTGGCGCAGCTGCGGCGTGGTGCGCCACAGCCCCTCGAAGACTCCGACGAAATACAAGTTCGCCTCGGCCGGGTCGGAGGTGAGCCCTTGCCAGTAGGTGACGGGAACCGAGCTCGCTCCGGTGAGCACCCAGCGCCCTGGATCCTGCGCGTGGGCGGTGGAGGCGGTGCTCAGACCAAGAGCGACCGTGGTGGCGAGAACGGCGAAAAGCGACCGTGCGCAGCGCACGCGGACCAGCCTAGACGACACTGAGGATCTGGTCGGCCGCCCGTTCCCCGCTTCGGAGCGCCCCCTCCATCAGTCCGTGCCACTCGCCGGCCGTGTGCTCGCCCGCGAAGAAGAGCGGGCCGATCGGCCTCGTGAGATCGTCGTCGCGAAGCGGCGACGAGAGGGTGCGGGCGGAGTAGGACCCCCGCACCCAGGGGTCGTCGTGCCAGCCCGAGAGCAGGGCGTCGCCGGGTTCGGCAACGAGGTCCAGGTCCTCGCGAAGCGCGATCAGAGCCTCCAGCCAGCGCTCGGTTCCGTCCGAGCCACCGAGGTCCTCGATCGCCTTCGTCGTGCCCGTGTAGCCGACCACGAAGGGCGCCGGCCCACCGTCGGCGCCGAGCTGGGTGTAGGTCCAGAAATGACCAGCCACCGACAAGATCGCGCTGGGTGGGGCGGGCGAGCGCAGGCGCACGAAGAGCTTCGAGTTCTGACCGTAGGTGACCGCGCGCAGCGCGGCCGCGGTCGCGCCCTCGAGGGGAGGGTCGAACTCGATCTCGGCCAGCGGCGCCGTGGGGATCGCGATCACTGCCGCATCCGCCTCGATCTCGTCGTGCTCGCCTGCGACCCGGACCCCGGCGTCTGACCAGCGCACCCGCCGCGCGGGGGAGGAGAGGCGCGCCGGCGGGTCGAGCTCCGCGGCCAGCGCCTCGGCGAGCCGCATGTTGCCGCCCTCCAGCGTGTGGTTGTCGAAATCGCCGAACGTCGACGCGCCCTCGTCGAGCACCGAGGCCGCCAGGTCTTCGGCGGGGTGGCCGTTCGAGATCGCCACCCGGGTCCGAATCACCGCCTCCAGGCGGGGCTCCAGGTCCAGGGCGGCGATCGCGTCAGCGGCGCTCGCGGCGCGCGCGGGGCGGCCAGCGGCGATGCGGTCGAAGGCGGCCTCGAGATCGCCCTGCGAGACGGCCTCCTCGCCGACCGGGACGCGGCGTCCATAGGGCGTCCCCTTGAGGACGAGGGGAATGCCGAAGCGTGACGCCAGCGCCCTCATCGAGTCGTAGCCGGGAAGGATGAACTCGGCGCCGCGCTCGACCACCGCTCCCTGACCGAACGGAACCGACCAGACGCGGCCACCCACCCGGTCGCGTGCCTCGAGCACGGTGACCTGCGCCCCGGCGGTTCGCAGCGCGTCGGCCGCGGCGAGCCCCGCGAAGCCGGCGCCGATGACGATCACGCGCTTCACTCGTCTCCGCGGCTCGCGCTGCAAGATGGGCCGCACTGGCGGTGGACTACCTGGCGCGCTAACCGGCGTCCCGAAGGGCGATCATCCCTCCGGTCACGCCGAGGTAGGCGGTCCCAGTGGGGCCGAGCGCGAGACCGGCGTAGTTGTTGTTGTAGTTGAGGCCCGAGCCGGCGTACTGGTTCCAGACGGTCTTCCCCTTGCGGTAGTCGATCGCCGTCCAGTAGTAGCCCTCGGAGCCGCTGGGATCGGCAGGTCTGGTGTAGGTGTAGATCAGGCCGGTCTTCGTCGAGATCTTGGGGACGACCGTCGGGGCGGCCGCGTCGTGATTGACCCACACCCTGCGGCAGCCCTTGCCGTCCTTGTCGATGTCCACCCTCGCGAACCCCGGGGTCGTGGGCGCGCCGGCGTTCGGGCCGAATGGGTCCTGATAGCCGTAGTTGTTCTCGACGATCAGCGAGCGGCCGGCGCCGAGCAGCGAGTTCTCAGTGTCGCCCGTGAACTTGCCGAACACGGGCATCTGGCAGACGACCCGCCGCTTGCCGCGGAGCTCCGACTTCTTGCCGGTCCGATAGACGACGACGTGCATCGGCTGTGCGTTGTCGGTGATCGCGACATACCCGCCCTTGAGGATCGTCGGCGTGGTGCCGCTGCCGGCGTCGACCTGACCGGGCTTGACCACACCGGAGTTCTTGTAGCCGGCCTTCCAGGTGATCTTCGGCGCACCGCTCTTCGCCGCGTCGAAGCGGTACATCCGCCTGTCGGAGACGATGAAGACGCCCTTCTTGCCGACGGCGAACGAGTTCTCGACCTCTTCGCCGAGCATCCTGATCCGCACCGCGCCGGTTCTCGGGTTGAGGGTGCCGACCTTGCCGTTCTGCTTGGTGACGAACCACATCAGGCCCTTGAAGTCGGGCAGCACGGAGGTGATCCGCTCGTTGGCGGCGTCGAGGACGCCGGTCAGGTCGTAGTCGCCGGTCTTGGTGAGGGATCCGTCCGCCCCGACGCTGACCACGAAGATGTGGTCGGTCTTCGTCGGGATCCACGTCCGGTCCTGGTTGTCGAGGAAGAAATACCCGCCGCCGCTGAAGTTCTGGTAGGCCTTCGTGCCGGGCGGATTCGGGGCGTCCGGCAGGTCGTAGCTGGCGAGGGTGTCCAGCGTGGTCGGGTCCATGACGCGCACCTGAGGGCCCCCGGCCACCGACGGGCACACGGAGACGATCCTGCCCGCCTTGTCGAAGGCGAGGCTGCCGCAGAGCCGTGGCGGTTTCGCGGCGGACGTCGCGACCAGCGAACGACCGAGCGGCCCCCGGTATCGGTAGGAGTCCGTCATCCACGTGTCGTCATGGATGTTGCTGAAGGGATTGCGCGCCAGGAAGGGGTTCTGGGGGGGCTTGACTGCGCCCTTGATGGGATGGGCCTTCGCGGCCTTGCCCCGGAAGGCAGGTAGCGACGGCGCCGCGCCCGCGGAGGGGATCGGATCGGCGAGGGCGCTCGACACGCAGAGCGCCAGGCCAGTGGTCGCGACGCAGACGGCGGCCAGCGCCGGGCTCAGCTTGGCGCGACACGGCGCGATCTCCCTGCCTGGTTGCGGTGTTATCGAGCTATTCCTCAGGAATTTCTCCCCGGCGTCAATTCGCGGTGCTTGTGAGCATCGCACGTATGTAACAGATGAGATCGCAAAGAGATCCGTATCGAAGAGGCCGCGTAGGCGCCTCGAGGCACGGAAGCCAGGGCAGATTCAAGGTGATTGACGTGCATAGACGCAGGTACCCGATCGTGGCCCCGCTGGCCGCGGTCGGAGCACTGAGCCTTCCGGGCGTCGCGGCCGCCATTCGCGACGGTTTCTGATCCGGGCTGGCAAGGGCTCGCGCGGTCGGGCTCGGTGCTCCGCCCAGGTAGGGTGGGGCCCACGGAAGGCCAGGACGCCACCGAGCCGCTCGACATCGCCGTCTCCGATACCGGAGGCGTGCGACTGCTGCGCCTCGAGGGCGAGCTCGACATGGCAGGCGTCGATCGGTTCGAGCGCCTCCTTCCCGGTGGCCGGACGCCGGGGACGTCGACGTTCGTCGTCGACCTGCGCGGGCTCACGTTCATCGACTCATCCGGTCTCCGGGCACTGATCATGGCCGACCAGCGGGTGCGGGAGGAAGGCGGCCGATTCATCGTCGTCCGGGGACCGGACCGGGTCAACGAGGTGCTCGAGATGACCGGGGTCGCCCAGCGCATCGAGCTCGTCGACGAGCCCCCCTCGAGCTAGACCGCCGGCTTGGGCGGGTCGAGCTCCATCTCGAGCCACACCGTGGTCAATCCCCCATCGCGATCGACGCCCCACCGATCCGCGAGTCGCTCGGTCAGGAACAACCCCCATCCTCCGGTCCCCCCGTCGTCCGGCTCGACACCCTGCGCGCCGAACCCATGGCCCGGATCGGTCACCTCGACGCGAAGGACGCGATCCGAGCGCTCCACCTGCAGTCGGATCAGGTCCCCCGGCTGAAGCCGGGCGTGCCGTACGCAATTCGTCACGAGCTCGCTCACCAGGAGGCGCAGGTCCATGTAGGCCTGGGTCGTGAGCTCGCCGGCGAGAGGCGAGAGCGCTGAGCGCGCATCGGCGGGGCAGCCACGGCCGGGTTCCAACTCGACGGCGATCAAGTCGCCGGGCGTCCGGGCCGTCCCCGCACCGCTCGCGACCTCGGCCCCGATCCTGCGCAGGACGACCACCGCGACGTCGTCGTCGGGATCGTCCCCGTCGCTCAGGGCCAAATGCGCCAGGCTGGCCGCCGTCTCCCTCGCGGTTGCGCCCGGGGTCTCCCGAAGCAGCTCCCTGATCCGCCCGGTGAGATCGTCGTGCGGATCGCGCCGCTCGGCGAGCCCGTCGGTGAAGAGGACGAGGGCGTCACCGGGCATCATCCTCACCCTCTGATCGACCAGCTCGGGATCCGGGTAGATCCCGAGCAGCATCCCGCCTTCCCCGGCGACCTCCTCGACCTGACCCTCGCCGCGCACCAGAAGCGGAGGGGGATGCCCGCCGTTGCTCACGGCCACGCCGCGCTCCGGGCTCGCGAGGTCGAGCTGCACCAGGACCGCGGTCATGAACCGCTGGTCGGATCGCTGCACGAGGATCGCGTCGTTGAGCGCCTGCAGCGCATCGCTCGGCCCGTTCGCCCCCCGGCTGACGGCCCGGAGGGTGTAGCGGGCGAGCGCCGTCAGCGAGGCTGCCTCGGGCCCCTTCCCGCAGACATCGCCGATCACCGCCACCCAGCGGTCGGGACTTGCCTTGAAGACGTCATAGAAGTCGCCGCCGACCTCCTGTCCCTGCATGCCGGCGCGGTACCAGCCGGCTGCCTCGAACTGGGGGATCTCGGGGAGCTGGGGGGGCAGCAGCTCCTCCTGCAGGGCGTGTGCCAGGCGCTGCGCCCGGCGCTCCGCCCGCCTGCGCTGTGAGGTGACCGTCGCGAGGATCAGGCCGGTCAGCCCCACGATCCCCGAGAAGCTCTGAGCTAGCAGGAGGCCGTCGTCCTCCGAGCGCCGGAAGAACGGCCCCGCGTCGCCGGCCGTGTAGCTCACCGCGATGATGGCGAAGGTCAGCGCGGCGACGCTTGCGCCCGGCTGCAGGAAGCGAAGGGCCGCCCACACGATGATCGGAAACGCCAGATAGGCGGCTGGAACATCCTCGGAGAAGACCACCAGCTCGATGCCGACGAGCGCCACGATCAGGACGAGCGCCTCGGCGCCAGTTCCCGGGAGATCGCGATAGGGCCAGTGGGTGACGAGCACGAAGATCACGGACGCCACCAACAGGTCGCCCCCCATGTCGCCAAGCCACCACACCCGCCACGTCGAGAGCGCGCCCTGCGACAGCGAGTCCCCCAGGCTGAGGCTGGCGACACCGATCGTCGCGCTCACCGCGGTGCTGACGGCCGCGGCGAGCACCACCAGGGCGAAGATGTCGCGCAAGCGCTCCAGCGAAGCCCGAAAGCCGGCTCGGTCCAGCAGCCAGGCCCCGATCACGGCCTCCAGCGTGTTCCCGACGGCGATTCCGGCCGCGGTGTAGACGGGCACGTCGGTGGTGACGTTCGCGAGAAAGGCACCGAGCAACACGCCCGGCCATAGATCGCGCCCCCAGAGCACGAGGGCGGCGAGCGCGATCCCCGTCGGGGGCCAGATCGCGGTCACGTTCGGCTGGGCGAACGCGAGCCCGAGCCCCAGCTTCGCCGAGCCGAAGTACACCAGCGCGAGCACCAGTGCCCATCGGGAGCGAGCGAATCCCCCTGATCGGGTCGAGGCGGGGATCACGTCGCGCCCGACCCTATCCGGTACCGCCGAAGGCCGAATACGGCAGTTCTGCCGGTTCTCGCCGTCCACGCCCCTCCTAGCGTGGCTTCACGCAGTCAAACCGACCGAAGGAGACGAAAGATGGACCTGTACGTGATCCGCAGGCGGAGCAACTGGGACACCCCGGAGGACCTCGAGCTCGGGGGCCGCGAAGTCGACGGCCGAGGGCGAGAAGATGAGCGCGAGGTGGGCAATCGCGCGCAGGCGACATGCACGTGCGGAACATCCACTCCAAGTTCGACTGCCGCTCCCGCGTCGAGGCCAGCATCAAGGCCGGCGAGGCGGGACTTCTCAACCCCTGATTCACGGACCCCGGTGTGCGCGCAGGGAGGCGGGGTATTCAGATGGCATGGAGCGAGAGATCTTCGTGTCGGACGTGCACACCTTCGAGACCAAGGGGGGCAACACGCGCTTCGTGGTCCGGGACTCGGACGGAGACGAGTACACGACTTTCCGAGAGGCGATCGGCGAGGCCGCCAGCCGTGCCGAGGGCTCACGCGCCCGAATCGAATTCCACGAGCAGCAGCGAGGCCGGTACACGAACGTCTACCTGGATGCGATCGAGCCCGTTGAGGGCGGCGACCGAGACGACGACGACACCGATCCGGAGGAGGCCGGCTGGCGCACCGCCGTCGATGCGGCGCCCTGGCTGGTCGGGGATTCTGACCAGTCCGACGAGGTGCCCCCCGACGAGATGTTCGAGAAGCTGAAGCCCTTCAAGGATCGGGTGGCCGAGGACATCAGAGAGGACGGCTAGACCCGGTCGGCGATGAGTTCTCAACTCGTCGGCGGTCTGATCAGATGAGTCCCGACAAGGAGGAACCGATGCCTGAGCACACGACCGGAACGCGCGAGGAGTGGGAGACCGCCCGGGCCGAGCTCGCGAAGCTCGAGGCCGAGCAGGCCGAGCGAAGCAAGGAGATCACGGAGAAGCGGCGCGCGCTTCCCTGGGTCCCGGTCGAGAAGGAGTACGCGTTCGAAACCGAGGACGGCAAGAAGAGCCTCGCGGAGCTCTTCGACGGCCGCTCGCAGCTGCTCGCCTACAACATCATGTACGGGCCCGACTACGAGGTGGGCGCGTGCCCCGGCTGCTCGAACCTGGCCGACGAGCTCGACGCATCCGTCATCCACATGAATCACCGCGATGTGACGCTGATGTGCTTCTCGCGCGCGCCGATCGACCGGCTGGCGACGTACAGGGAGCGGATGGGGTGGAGCTTCCCCTACGTCTCGACCTACGAGACCGATTTCCCCTTCGACTTCGGCCTGGCGATGACGGAGGAGCAGGCGCAGGGGATCCCGGAGGTCAGGGAGATGATCGAGAACCCGCCCGACTGGCTCGAGGATTGGGGCGAGATGGTGGGCGCGGACCTCAAGGACGGCCTCCGCGAGGGGCCCGGATTCATCGCCTTCGCCCGCGAGAACGGAACGGTCTACTTCACCTACCAGGTGATGGCGCCCGACCCGTTCGTGGCGCCGTACTTCAGCTTTCTCATGAACCGCACTCCGAAGGAGCAGCCCGAGGAGCCTCGAGCCTGGCGGAAGGACGAGTACCCGGATTGAGGGCTCCTCGCCGGCCGGTCAGCGCCCGATGTGAAAGCCGATCCGCTCGGGGATCGCGGCCAGCGCTCTGCTGAGCGGGTCGGCGACCGCGTTTCGCTCCTCGGCAGCCTCCTTCGCCACCAGGCCGGCGCGGATCGCGTTGCCGCCCAGCCAGGACGGCAGGCCGGTCGGGACGCGGCGTGGCGCGGGGTCGACCACGGCCAGCCTTGAGTGCTCGTCGCGCCGGTCGAGCGCGAGCGACGCCGCGATCCGTCCCATCATCGGCGACGTGCCGACCCCGTTGCCGGTATAGCCGAAGACCCCGAAGGCCCGATCGGAGCCGACCGGGACGATCATCGGCAGATGACTGGGCGAGACGTCGATCGGGCCGCCCCAGGCGTGGGTGATCCGGCGATGCTCAAGGCCGGGGAAGAAGGAGCGGAGGTGTGAGGCGACCGTGGCGACGATCCCGGGATCGACTTCGGTGCGCCCTCGCAGCCGCGCGCCGCAGGCGATCCGGCCGCCTCCCCAGCCGAAGGCGATCCGGCCGTCGGGCGTGGTGCGCATGTAGTGGACCATCGCCCTGCCGTCGGTGATGCACTCGCCGCCGGTCCAGCCGATCTCCTGAAGCAGGTCGGGAGCGGGCTCCGTCAGCACGATGTGGCTCGAGGTGACGGTGAGTTGCCCGCGCATCGGCGAGCCCGCGGCGCCGGAGCCGGCGCCGAGCGCGAGGACGCACGAGCCGGCGCGGATCGAGGAGGCCGGCGTCTCGGCCACGCAGCCCCATGGTCCGGAGCGCAGCCGGCGAAGCGGCGAGCGCTCGAAGACCCGGACGCCGTCGCGCTCAGCGAGCCGTTCTCGAAGGCCGAACGCCAGGCGTGCCGGCTGAACCGTGGCCGCACCCGGATAGAGCGCGCCGGCGCGGAATCGGGGCGACCTGCAGCGCTCGCCCACCGCCTCGGCGCTGAGTTCGACGATCGCATCGTCTTCGCCCACCTCGCGACAGGTCGCGGCCGCCTCCCTCCAGACGTCGTCCTGGGCGGGGGCCGACGAGACCTGCAGGTACCCGCTCCGTCGGTACCAGGCGTCGACCCCCTGCTCCGAGCAGAAGCGGCCGATCCCGTCGACCGCATCCTGCGCGGCCCGCAGCACGTCGGCCGCAGCGGGTGCACCGAAGCGACCGCGCAGGGTGTGCGCGCTGAACCACATGGCGTTGGCGAAGCCGCCGTTGCGGCCGCTCGGTCCGTGCCCGCAGCGTTCGGCCTCCAGGAGGACGACGCTCGCCTCCGGCTCGAGCTGCGAGATCTGCCAGGCCGCCCACATGCCCGTGTAGCCGCCACCGACGACCAACACGTCACAGCTCAGCTCACCTTCGGCCGCGGGCAGGTGCGGGGGGTCCCCTGCCTCCTCGAGCCAGTAGCCGTGAGCGGTGTGCTTCATCAGCCGTAATCAAATCGCGAGCGAACGCCGCCGAGCGGCCAGCCCCTCACTCGGATGTGCTCACCAGTTCTGGCCGGGCCCGTAAGTCCCGAGGGACCACTCGTAGCCTTCAGGGTCAAGCACTCGGGCGCGTTCGGTTCCCCACTCCGTGGTCTCCGGCTCGAAGATGCTTCGCCCTCCGGCGGAGACCGCTGCCGAGTGCATCGCCCGGACGTCATCGACCAGCAGGTAGAGGCCATGGCCCGTCGAGCGGCCGATCAGCATGGGGATCTCGTATTTCTCGTCAGCGGGGGCGACCATCACCGCCACGTCCTCCTGCCGAAGCTCCGCGTGGACCGTGGCCCCTTGATCGTCCTCCTGCCGTGTCGTGGTCTCGAAGCCGAGCGCCTCGAGCCATGCGATCGCCGCGTCGACGTCGCGGTAGCTCAGGTATGCGAACTGCTTGCTCATCGGCTCTCACCTCCGTATGGGGATGGAATGGGGCACCTCGAAGCTTGAGTCGCAGCGCGTTCGCATAGATGCGCGCAAGGATCGCGACGGTCATCGGGGGATAGCGGAGCAGGAGCCGGAGCATTCGTCCGGGACTCAGCTCAATGCGATGGAGCGCCATGGAGGCGACGAGGACCTCGTCGCCGGCCTCGAGATTCCGGATCACAACGCCGAGCCTCTCGCCGGGCGCGGTCACCGAGATCTCATACGTCTGATCCATCGGCTGGAAGGGGGAGACATGCATTCGCTTCCGGAATCGGGCGGTGATCCCGCCGTCGGTCCGGCCGGCGTGCGCGTCGAGCACGTATGCCGCCCGCTCGCCCCAGGGGGTGTTGGTCACCTCGGCGACGACGCTCTCGAGTGCCCCATCGGCGTCGTGCAGGAAGAGAAACGAGACCGGGTTGAAACCGACGCCGAGGTAGCGTGGGTTCGCCAGCAGGCGAACCGGTCCCTCCGGCCGCCGGCCCAGTCGTGCCTGGACCAGGTCCCGCGCGCGCTCCGCCAGAGACCCGCCCTCGCCGGGGAGATAGTCGTCGTCGCGAAAGCGCGCCGGCGCCGGGCGGCGCGCCGACCAGAGTGGGATCGGGTCGAGCAGATACGGGAGCTCGTCGAGGTCGAAGAGCGGCATGAAGACGCGGTAGCGGAAGGAGTGGGGGACCGCTCCGGCTCGGCGGTGCGCAACCCAGCCCTCGTAGATGGCCGAGCCCGTCATGCCGCCTCCGCAAGCTGCTCCGCCACGCTCTCGGCGAGCTCCGCCACCGGCGCCATTTCGCCTGGCTGCCGCAGGGGCCCGCGGCCGCCCAGCCGTTCTGCGACGCGCAGCGCCGACCAGACGCCGTCCTCGTGAAATCCCCAGCGCCAGTAGGCGCCGCAGTAGTGCGTCCGGCGCACGCCCGAGATCTGCGACCAGCGACGCTGAGCGGCGATCCCCCCCGGGGTGAAGACCGGATGGGCGTAGTCGACGGTGCGGATGATCGCGTCGGGATCGATCGCCTCAGTCACGTTCAGGGTGACGAAGAAGTCCCGATCAGCGCGCAGCGACTGCAATCGGTTCATGTGGTACGTCACCGTCGTTCGCCCGGTGGGACGCTGGGTCAGGTGGAAGTTCCAGCTGGCCCAGGCGGCACGGCGGCGCGGCATGACGCTCGGGTCGTCATGCAGGACTGCCTCGTTCCGCTGATAGGGGATCGCGCCCAGGACCTCGGACTCGCTCGGGCTCGGGTCGGCGAGCATGCGCAGCGCCAGGTCCGAGTGGACCGCGATCACCACCTCGTCGAAGACCTCGCAGGAGTCGTCGAGGACCACGACGACCTCATCCGGGCGGCGGTGGATCCGGCGCACCGGGGTGCGGAGGTGAACCCGGTCTCGGAACGGCGCGATCAGCTCCTCGACGTAGCTGCGGGAACCGCCGGTGATCGAGCGCCACGACGGCCGCTCGCGCAGTTGAAGGACCCGGTGGTTCTCAAAGAACTCCGCGAGGAAGCCGGCGGGGAAGCTCCACATCTGGGCGGGGTCGGCTGACCACACGGCGGACGCCTGCGGCACCAGCAGCCTCTCGACGAAGTACTCGGAGTAGCCGCCCTCGGCGAGGAAGCGGCGCAGCGACGGCCCGCGGCCGCCGGTGCCCACCAGCTTGCGAGCCTCGCGGTTGAAGCGGACCAGGTCGCGAAGCATGCGGTGAAAGCGGGGGTCCAGCGCATGCGCCGGGCGGGCGAAGAGCCCGCGTGGCCCGGTGGTCGCCCACTCGAATCCGCCGCGGCCGTCCGAGACGGAGAAGCTCATGTCAGCCGGCTGCGAGGCGACGCCGAGCTCGCCCAGCATCCGCTCGAAGTTCGGGTAGTTGAGCTCGTTGAACACGATGAATCCGGTGTCCACCGGCACGGTTCCGCGCGACGTCTCCACATCGATCGTGTTGGTGTGTCCCCCCGGGTATCCCGCCGCCTCGAAGACCCGGACGTCGTGTCCAGCCCGATGGAGCTCGGCGGCGGCGACCAGACCCGAGACGCCCGCGCCGACGACGGCGACGCGCTTCGCGTCGACCCGGCGCCTCATGCGGGCACCCGCTCATCGGTGGAGCCGAGGGCCGGCTCCCGCAGCCGCTCGGTTAGCCCCCGCTCGGCGTTTCGCCCGAGCCGCTTGAAGAGGACTCGCAGGGGAAGCTCGAGGACCTTCCGGGCGCCACGAAGCCGGAGGTCGGCGTCCCAGGTCACTCTGCTCGCGTTCGGGCCGACCGGCTCGATGCGTGCCTCGTCGCGGACGGATACCGACTCGTTCTGCGCCGCGAACACGACTCGGCGAGGCGGATCGGTCTCGACGACGCGGTAGGGGAGGGTGACGCTCCCGCCTCCGAAGCCCACCTCGAGCTCGTACCGAGCGCCCTTCGTCCTCGGCTCTCCGCCGATCAGGGTCACGCTCTCGACGCTCGGGTCCCATTCGCCGACGGAGCGCAGGTCGGCGAGGTAGCGCCAGACCGCCTCCGCGCTGTGGGGTGCTTCGACTGTTCCGGTGTATCTGGCCATCTTTGGTCCTCCTTCGGTTGGCTGTCAGCAGATCGCTGACGCTCTCGTGGTCTTCGAGGCGCTGCAGAGGCGCTCGCACTCCCGCCAGAGCCGCTCCCGGTCCGCCGCGGTCTCGCGCGTCGAGCCGAGGCGGTACTCGGGTCGCGGCGCGCGGTCATGCCAGAAGCCGCCGCTTGCCGGCTCCAGCTCGGGATTGGTCCCAAGCCAGACGATCGTGTCGGCCCCCTTGCGGGCGTCGCGCAGGAGCGGGCGCATCAGGCGCCGGAAGCGTGGGAGCGAAGTCCTCAGGCCAGGGGTGTCGACCCAGCCGGGATGCATCGCATGGAAGGCGATCCGATCGGCCTCGAACCGGTCCGCCCAGATGCCGTTGAGGGTGACCTGCGCACGCTTGGTGTGGGCGTAGAAGCGCGCGCCGTCGAATGGCTCGTTCTCGAGCTGGAGATCGTCCGCGCGCAGCTTGGCGGTGTACATCCCGCCCGACGAGACGGTGATCACCCGTGATGGGGCAGCCGCGA
The DNA here is from genome assembly GCA_035456265.1 of Solirubrobacterales bacterium. Taxonomy (GTDB): domain Bacteria; phylum Actinomycetota; class Thermoleophilia; order Solirubrobacterales; family 70-9; genus DASUPK01. Next base: position 24,239 of record DATIDP010000016.1, read on the forward strand.
GCAGGGATGGAAGCAGCAGGGAGGTGAGAAGGAATGGTCCGAGGACGTTGGTCGCGAACGTCAGCTCCACCGCGTCTCGGGTGTGGGTGCGCTCCCGCGGAAGGACCCCCGCGTTGTGGACGAGCAGGTCGAGGCGGTCGAAGCGCGCCTGGAAGCTCTCGGCGAACCGCCGGATCTCCGAGAGGTCCGAGAGGTCGCAGAGCTCGAGCTTGACGGTGCCGGCTGACGGCCGCAGGCGCGACTCGAGCCGGCCGATCGCCCGGACAGCGCGGTCGTGGTCACGGGCCAGCATGTGAACCGTCGCGCCGGCCGAGGCAAAGCCCTCGCAGGCGGCTTCACCGACGCCGGAGCTCCCTCCGGTTATCAGGACGTTCCGCCCGCTCAGATCGCGTCCTTCGACGGCGTCCTCCCAGCGGAGCCGTCGCATGTCGTAGCCCAGGCGCGAGTAGCCCGGGACGACCGTGAGATCGAGAGCCCGGTCGAGCAGGCCGGTCATCGCGGGACCCCCTCGGGCTCGCGTGTGACCTCGAGCGCCGCCTGATCGCCGAAGACCTCGCGGCCCTGCTCGAACTCGGTGCGGTCGCGTCGCTCGTTGACGATGCCCCAGGCGAGCAGGCCCAGGGCACCGCAGACCAAGCCGAAGACGACGACCCCGTAGATGAAGATGCCGATCATCGGGCCACCTCCGTGGAGGAGCGGTCCGCCGGCAGCCGGCGGGGAGCCAGGAACGCACCGAGGGCGAGAATCGAGGGGACCCAGAGCCCGACGAAGATGCCGTCGGTGTGCTCCCCGGTGAAGTAGAGGACGACCGAGAGCCCGAACGAGAGCAGGGCCGCGGTCAGAAACAGCCCCCTCGCGGCAAGTGTGTTGTCCAGGTTCATCTCGTTCTCCTTTGTCTAATTCTCGTCGAGGGTCTATCCAGAGTTGACGAAACGAGTTGTAGCAGGTAGGCTGGGGACTGTCAAGAGTCTGTCCAATGTCTGTTCCACCGTCCACACCCGAGGAAGGGCCGCTTGTCCGCATCGGTGAGCTCAGCCGGCGAACCGGCGTCGGCGTCGACACGCTGCGGGCCTGGGAGCGGCGCTACGGCCTGCTCGAGCCACAGCGCAGCGCGGGCGGGTTTCGCCTCTACGGATCCGGAGATCAGCAGCGGGTGCAAGCGATGAAGACGCTCATCGACTCCGGCGTCTCGGCGGCCGAGGCTGCCCGACTGGCCGCTGCCGAGGCGCCCTCACCGGCGCCACCGCGGCCGGGTGAGGCGCCGGCCGATCACGGGCTGCGGCTGGCCGCCGCGATGGAGCGCTTCGACGAGGCCGACGCGAACGCGATCCTCGACGATGCGATCGCCCGGTTCACCGTCGACGCGGTCGCCAGCCGTGTGCTGCTGCCCGTGTTGCACGAGATCGGGACGCGCTGGGAGAGCGGGGAGGTCTCCGTGGCCGAGGAGCACTTCGCCAGCGCCCTCCTTCGCGGCCGCATGCTCTCGCTGGGCCGCAACTGGGGCGCGGGCGCCGGGCGTGTGGCGCTACTCGCCTGTCCGCCCGGAGAGCTGCACGATCTCGGCCTGATCGCGTTCGGGCTCATTCTGCGGGAGCGTGGCTGGCGGATCGCCTTTCTGGGCAGCGACACTCCGATCGAGACCGTCGCCGACGCTGTCGCCAAGCTCAAGCCAGCCGCCGTTGTCCTCGCCGCGGTCGAGCCGGAGCCCTTCGAGAAGGCGGCGGATCCGATCAGGGACCTGTCGCGCGAGACGCCTGTCCTGATCGGCGGCGGTGGCGCCAGCGAGGCCATGGCGGAGCGACTCGGCGCGCGGGCGCTCGAGGCCGATCCGGTCGCCGCCGCAGCGGAAATGTCCAGTCGGCGATGAGCTCGAAGGACCGCACCGCCCTGGTCACCGGCGCAACCGGCTTCATCGGCGGCCGGCTCGCGAACGCCCTGGCCGATGACGGCTGGCGGGTCCGGGCCCTGGTCCGCGACCGTTCGCGAGCCGGCGATCTCGCCGATCGTGGCATCGAGCTTCTCGAGGGCGACGTTCTCGACGCGGACTCGCTGCGGGGGGCGGGGGACGGTGTGGAGATCGCCTACTACCTCGTGCACTCGATGGGGCGCGGCGGGGAGGGCGATTTCGAGGAGCGGGAGGAGCGCGCGGCGCGGAACTTCGCGGAGATGGCCAAGCGCGAGGGGGTCGACCGGGTCGTCTACCTGGGCGGACTAGGGGACGAGCCCCGCTCCAAGCACCTCCGCAGCCGCCAGCGGACCGCCGAGATCCTGCGGGAACTCGGGCCGCCGCTCACCTACTTCCGGGCGGCCATGGTCGTCGGGGCGCGCAGCGAGTCCTACCGGACCCTCCGGTTCCTGGTGCAGAGGCTGCCCGCGATGATCGCGCCCAGTTGGCTCGCGACCCCGACGCAGCCGATCGCGGTGGACGACGTCGTCGCCTACCTCCGGCGCGCGCCCGACGTCGCCGAGTCCGAGGGCCGGGAGGTCCAGATCGGCGGCCCCAACGTCCTCTCGTACGGAGAGATGCTCGACCGCATGGCGTACGCGCTCGGCACGCATCCGCGGCCCAAGCTGCCCGTGCCGCTCCTGACCCCATGGCTGTCGTCCCTCTGGATCGGCCTGGTCACCCCTGTGGACGCCGAGATCGCGCGGCCGTTGATCGAAGGGCTCTCGACGCCCACCACGGTGACGGACCCCTCCGGCGCTGCGGCCTTCGAGATCGAGCCGGTGCCGTTTTCCGAGGCGCTGGCCAGGGCGCTCGAAGAGGACCCGGAATTCACACGATGAGCGCGGACCCCCGCCTGTATCCCGACCGGCTGGGGAAGGTGCCGCGAACCGGCGCCATCGGGTCCATACAGGCCGCCGAGCTCGATGTCCGCGAACCGGTCTCACGCGTGTTGAACGGCCGTTTCCTCGAGTGGGCGGCGGCCGAGTACTGGCGGGTGATCACCCGCTTCACCCTCGGTCTCGTGCGAGTGGTCTCCGACGACGATGATCAGTGCGTCGTGCTGGTCGGACGACCACTCGTCCTGCTGCGCTTCCACGCGCCGGAGTACGAGACCGGGGAGGGTCAGGCCTCCGTCACCTGGCGAATCAAGCGCGGGATACTGGTCTCCCGGGATGGGCGGGACCGGGGGTTTCTGAGGCTGTCCCTCGAGCCGCTGGAGCGGCTCGGCGGCAACGGGCAGGGCCGCCTCCGCGTGCAGCTGGAGGTCCGCAACTTCTACCCGTGGCTGCGAGGGGCGGGTGCCTTCGCACGGGTCGGCGTCTGGATCTACGCCCAGACCCAGCAGCGGATCCATCGGGCCGTAACCCGGCGGTTTCTCCGGAAGCTCGCGGCAATGGCCGTCCGCTAGCCCGCCGGCTAGGGGTCGTCTAGGCGGGAGGCGGCACCAGCGGGTCCGGGTACGCGAGCCGCGTGCGCCGGTCCGGATCGAGCTTCCAGGGCTCGTGGATCGATCTGCCGTCCAGCTCGGCGAGCTCCGGCACATGGCGCCGGACGTAGGCACCCGCGGGATCGAAGCGGCGCGCCTGGCGAATCGGATTGAGCACCCGGTTCGGCCGGGTGTCGTTGCCGGTCCCGGCCACCCACTGCCAGTTGCCGCGGTTGTTGGCGAGGTCGGCGTCGACGAGCAGCTCCTCGAAGTGGTCGGCGCCGGCCCTCCAGTCGATCCCGAGGGTCTTGGTCAGGAAGGATCCGACGATCAGGCGGGCCCGGTTCGGGAGGAAGCCCTCCCGGGCGAGCTGTCGCATGCCGGCATCCACGATCGGATAGCCCGTCTCGCCTAGCCGCCAGGCCTCCAGAGCCCGACCGTCGCTCTTCCAGCGGCGACGCCCGGGCCGGTAATCCCTGTACGGAAGGTCCGGACGCGCTGCGAGCACCTGATGGTGGAAGTCCCGCCAGCAGAGCTGACGGGCGAACTCCTCGAGCCCACCTCGGGAGTCCACTCGTGCGAGAACCTCGGTGGCCGACAGGCAGCCGAAGTGCAGGTAGGGGCTGAGGTGGGAGGTCGCGTCGGCCGGCAGGTCGTCGGCTTGATCGGCGTACCGGCCGGAGCCGTTTCGCAGCCAGCGGCCGAGGCGCTCGCGGCCAGCCGTCTCTCCGCCGCGAGGCAGGCCATCGACCGGGGGCTCGCGTATGAGATCGGAGAGCTTCGGGATCTTCCCGTGACGGATCCTCGACGGCGAGTGAATCTTTCGCGGCGCCGACAGCGGCTCTCGCTTTCCGGTCGCTCGCCAGGCGTTCCAGTAGGGGGTGAAGACGCGGTAGTGGTCACCGCCCGCCGGAGTCAGCTCCCCGGGTGGGATCACCGTGATGCCCCCGAAGGCGCGCAACGTGATGCCCTCCCGGTCGCACTCTCGCCCCAGCCGCAGCTGCCGGCCGCGGGCATAGCCGCTGACGTCCTCGCTCAGATAGATGCCGCCGGCATTGCACGACCTGGCCAGCCCGACCACCTCATCGACAACGTCGCCGCGCCGCAGCACCAACCGCGTCCCGCGCTTGCGCAGAGAGCGGTCGAGGTCCTCGAGGCTGTTCAGCAGGAACGCGAGCCGGTTCGGCGCGCCGGCCCGTCCGGCCAGCAGCGTGTCGTCGAGCACGAAGGCCGGCACGACCCGGTCGGATGCGCGCGCGGCGGCTACCAGGGCCGGGTGGTCATGCAACCGAAGATCCCGTGTGAAGAGGACGAGGGATGTCTTCATTCGGGCGGAGGCTAGTGGCGGCCGACCTGTCGGCGATGCCGAGTCGATCCGCGTGCCGACTGGCTCAGCGCTCGATTCGGCCCGGCAGCAGGAAGGGATACGGGCGGCGCCTCACCGTCCGGGTCCAGGCCCGGTCGAGCCGGCGAATGCGGAGCAGGGCGCCCCAGAGGCGGGCGTCCGACCGGTAGTAGTGCCGGACCTCGTCCTCGCTGAGCGGCTTCGCGAGATGTGGGTTGAGCTCCGACAGGAAGGCGGGAAGCCAGGCGTCGAGACGCTCCTTGAGCAGGTTGCCCGTGAGGTCCAGATAGACCTTGCGCAGATTCCGGTATGTGTCGAGGATCCCCGGAGCGACGAAGCGGCGCAGCGGCCAGCGAAGAGGCGCCGGGAAGGGCGCGGCAAGCAGATCGAGATCGAGGAGCGAGCGCCCGTCCTTGGACCAGATCAGCGGCGTCGAGACGTCGATGTAGGTGAGGCCGTCGCCGTCCCAGGTCCAGTTGGCCAGCTGCGCGTCCAGGCCGACGGTCGAGGTCACCGTGGCGGCCACCGTCGAGACCACCGCCTCGACCAGTGGATGCCCCCGTTCCGCGTCGGTGTTGCGGAGGATCGTCGGCGCCAGCTCGTCGCTCGGCAGGATGGGCTGGACCACGTAGCCGGCGACGGTGCCGTCGCTGCACGCGACGGCCCGCATCTCGGTGTCGGCCACTTGGATGCCGGCGCTGTCCAGGGCGCGCAGGTAGTGGTGCAGGGTCTCGCGGTAGGCGTCGAACCGCTCCCGCGACCGGAAGGGAGGCAGCCGCTTGCACGCGAAACGCGGGTCGTCCGGTGGCCAGGCGAGGACGAGCGAGATCTCCCCGAAGCCCAGCATCGGCAGGTCCTCGTCCCGGCCCCCTGCCAGCGCGCGCTCGACCAGGTCCTCGAGCCGCCGCAGCTCACCGTCCGATAGCCCTACTGCGGTGAGACTGGCCGCCCGTTCGTTCACGAGAGTGCGGCGGCCGCGGCTGCAGCGATTTCGTCGACGTCCGACTCGCTGATGATCAACGGTGGCTTGAACTGGGTCACCGAATGATCGTGCTCCGCGTAGACCGCGAACACCCCGGCGTCGATCAGGCGCTTCGCGGCCATCACGCCGCCCTCCTTCTCGTCGAACTTGAGGCCCATGGTCAGGCCGAAGCGGCGCAGCTCGAATGGCAGTCCCGCGAAGGCTCGCGCGAACCGCGCGCCGAGCTCCTCGACCCGCTCGAGGAAGCCGGGGGCGGAGATCTCGTCCATCACCGCACTGGCGGCCACACATCCGATCTCGGCGCCTCCGAAGGTTGAGACGTATGAGAAGGGATGGCTCTCGAAGAACGACTCGAGCTCCTCCGTGAGCAGGGTGGCGCTGACCGGGTAGACGCCTCCGCCGAGTCCCTTGCCGGTGATCAGCATGTCCGGCTCGACCCCCTCCTGCTGGTAGTACCAGTTTGTGCCGGTCCGGCCGAGCCCCGTCTGCACCTCGTCGAGGATCAGCAGGGCGCCGGCGGCCGTGGTGGCGTCGGCCACCTCGCGCAGGTATCCGGGAGCCGGGGGCGGAAACCCGAGCGTCGCCGGGATGGTCTCGAGGATGACGGCGGCCGTATCAGTGTCGATCTCCCGTCTCATCGCCTCGGCATCGTTGAACGGGACGTGCGTCACGCCGCCCGGTGCGAAGCCGAAGGGCTCGAACCAGCGCGGGTCGCTGGCGGCCAGCGCGAAGCCGCTGAGCCCGTGATAGCCGCCGAGGGCGGCGACGATCTTGGGTCGATCCGTCGTCGCCCGAGCGACCCGCAGGGCGAGATCGACCGACTCGGTGCCGGAGGGGGTGAAGACGGAGTGGCCGAGGAGGCCCTCCGTGCTTCCGGCGAGCTGCTCGGCCAGGCGAGCCCGCCAGCCGCTGATCAGGTGGTGGTTGCCGACGTCCAGGTGATCGAGCCCCTCACGCACGGCGCGGACGACCGCGGGATTGCGGTGCCCGAGGTTGAAGACCCCACCGTTGCAGTGGCAGTTCCAGTACCACCTGCCGCTGTACGCGTCGCGGAAGCGCGCGCCCTCGCGATCGCCGACGACGATGTCCACCCCGATCGCCTCCAGGGCGCGGGCCTTGCCTCGATCGACGTGGGAGGCGAAGGCCTCGATCGTCTCCTCTCGAGTCCCGTAGGGCTGGACGGCGGTCGCGTCCGTGATCTCGCTCCGAGCGTTCATAGGCGGCCCTCCTGGTCGCTGTGCGCTTCGGTTGAAGCTACTAGCCCCGGCGGGTCGCCGGCTAGCCCGATCGTTCAGAGGCTCAGTCGCCGCTTGCCTTGCCGCCCTTGGCGGGCAACGCGGCCACCGACGGCTTCGCCGGCACCTTCGGATTCTGGATCTGGCCGAGCCGCTGGATCAGCCGCTGCCACTGCTCGGGCTTGAGGATCTGGCCGAGCTGCTTGATCGAGCTGCCGGCGGTGGTGAAGGTGTAGCCGACGTGGATGTGGTTGTAGTGGTCG
>DATIDP010000017.1:0-7147 GCA_035456265.1 Solirubrobacterales bacterium
GTACCGCGCCTGCGAGCTGTTCATATTCCCGTCGCTCTATGAGGGCGCGGGCCTGCCCATTCTCGAGGCGATGAGCTGTGGGGCACCCGTCGTCGCCAGCGGCACGTCCGCGATCCCGGAGCTCCTTGGCGATCCCGCCGCGACCTTCGACCCAGCGGATCCGGCCGACATCGCGCGCTGCATCAGCGAGGTGCTGGCCAGTCCGGCGACGCTCGAGGCACTCCGCCGCAGCTCGAGGGCCCAGGTAGCCCTGCACACCTGGGAACGCGTCGCGAAGCGAACGGTCGAAGGCTACGAGCGCGCTCTCGAGCTTCCGCTCGAGCCGGCGAAGTTACCGGTCCCATGACGAGAGCCCTGATCACGGGGATCACCGGGCAGGACGGCTCCTACCTGGCGGAACTGCTGCTCGACAAGGGCTACGAGGTGCACGGTCTGCTCCATGGATCGGCCGAGGGACCTTTCGAGCGGCTCGAATCGGTCGCCGACCGGATCACCCTGCACCCGGGAGACATCCTCGACGAGCACTCCCTGGTCGGAGTGCTGCGCCGCGCCTCACCGGACGAGGTCTACAACCTGGCGGCCATGTCCTCGGTGGCCGAGTCCTGGCGGCTCGCGGTGGCGACCGCCGAGTACACAGCCGTCGGGGTGACCCGCCTGCTCGAGGGGATCCGCGAGGCCTGTCCCGAGGCGCGCTTCTACCAGGCCTCCTCCTCCGAGATGTTCGGGCGGGCGCGCGAGACGCCGCAGAGCGAGGCGACGCCCTTCTACCCACGGAGCCCCTACGGCGTCGCCAAGGCATACGGCCACTTCATCACCGTCAACTATCGCGAAAGCTTCGGGCTGCACGCCAGCTCCGGGATCCTCTTCAACCACGAGTCGCCCCGGCGTCCTCAGTCGTTCGTCAGCCGGCGGATCAGCCGCGGCGTGGCCCGGATCAAGCTCGGCCTGGCCGACGAGCTGGTCCTGGGCGACCTCGACGTGCGCCGCGATTGGGGCTACGCGAAGGAGTACGTCGAGGCGATGTGGCTGATGCTCCAGCAGCCCGAGGCCGGTGACTACGTGATCGGCACCGGGGTCTCGCACTCGGTCCGGGACATGGTGGACGTGGCGTTCGGCTGCGTCGACCTCGAGGCCGACGACTACGTCCGGGTCGACCCGGCCTTGGCGCGGCCGGCCGACATCGAGGAGCTGGTGGCGGACGCGGCCAAGGCGCGGCGGAAGCTCGGCTGGGATCCTCGGACCCCGTTCGAGGAGCTCGTCGAGATGATGGTGCGGGCCGACCTCGAGGCGCTGGGCCGGTGACCCCGCGGCGGGATCTTCAGCTGCGCTGCGCGCTCAGTGACCGCGCCGACCTCAGGGACGGCCGGCTGCGCGCGCTGATCAAGGAGGTCTATTCGCCGAAGACAATGTCTTGGCGGCTGCCCTTCGGGCGTCGGTCCGCCAGCGACGCCGAGCAGCGCTCTCGCTGGGAGGTGGCCATGGCGCTGTACGCCTTCCACCGGCTCGGCGTGCTGGACGGCAAGGCAGCGGCCTTGGTCGTGGGGCCCCAGAGCGGCCCGGCCGTCGACTGGCTCTCCGCGCGGACCGACCGGCTCCGGTCTCTTCAGGATCCGGTGAGCGCCCTCGCCATCGACGAGGAGGAGGGCTCATTCGGCGCCATCCAGTGCTCGAGGACGATCGAGCGCCTCGGCGAGCGGGACGAGGCCCGGCGTGCTTGTTTGGAGCTTCATCGGGTGCTGCGGCCTGGCGGGGTGGCGGCACTATCCGCGTCCTTCCGCCTCGAGGGTCCGGCGCCCGGCCCGCCGGGGTTGCTCCTCCTCGACGAGCCCGAGCTGCGAGCGGCAGCGCTCGGGGAGGGACTCACTTGGGCGATCGCCAGCCCGCTCGACCTCTCGGCCAGCCACCCCCTCATGGAGAGGCGGGGCCGTCACGCCTGGACGAGCGTCCATCTCCTCCTGGTCAAGCCGCTTTTCCACTGATTCCTATGCCGGAGTCGAGCCTTCGCACCCCAGTTGTGCTGGCGATCTTCAACCGGCCCGACACCACGCTGCAGGTCTTCGAGCGAGTCCGAAGCGCGCGCCCCGAACGCCTGCTCGTGATCGCGGACGGGCCGCGTCCGGGGAGGCCGGAGGAGTATCGGCTCTGCGAGGAAGCGCGCGCCGTCGTGGAGCGCGTCGATTGGCCGTGTGATGTCTCCGCCGAGCTCTCCGCAGTCAACCTCGGCTGTCGGAGGCGCCTCTCGAGCGGCCTGAACTGGGCCTTCGGCCTGGTCGAGGAGGCGATCGTGCTCGAGGACGACTGCCTTCCCCATCCCTCCTTCTTCCGCTATTGCGAAGAGCTGCTGCAGCGCTACCGCGACGAGGAGCGCGTCATGCACATCAGCGGGGACAACTTCGAGTCGATCTGGAGGGGCCGGGACCCTCTCACCCGGGTCTCGCGCTCGGTGCGGCGTCGTCTCGGGGCGAGCTACTACTTCTCCCGCTACGCGCACGTCTGGGGCTGGGCGAGCTGGAGGCGGGCGTGGCGTCACTGGGAGGAGGGGATGAGCGCCTGGATCGAGGCCGATGACCGGGAGACGCTTCTGGCGGTTCTCTCCGATCCCTCGGAACGCAGGTTCTGGGCGGAGACCATGGACCGGGTCGCCGACGGGGAGCTCGACAGCTGGGCCTACCAGTGGACCTTCGCCTGCCTCCTGCGGGGCGGCCTCGGGGCGATGCCGCGTCGCAACCTGATCTCGAACATCGGGTTCGAGAAGGGAGCGCTGCACACCACGGACCCCGCGAACCCTTTCGCGGCGCTGCCCTTGGAGGGCGTCTCCTTTCCGCTCCGTCATCCGCGATCCCTTTCGCGGGACGAGCGAACCGACGCCCGGATCGCCCAGCTCGCCTTCGGCGCCTCCCCGCGCTCCTAGCGCCGGTCTGATCCCTCCCGTCGCCGTCGCCGGTCTCGGGTGCGGACCGGGGGGCGGATCCGCTCGGGGACCCGCTCGAGCACGTCTCCACCGATGCGGAGCAGGCGCGCCACGACGTGGTCCATCAGCCAGCGGGCGGGCCAGCCGCGGCCGACGTCCTCCACATACCGGTAGACGTGCATCCGGCGCAGCAGCAGGACCACCCGTAGTTTGAGCCGCTCCCAGAGGGTGAGCCGATCGCCCAGACGGGTCGGGAAGGTCTCGATTTCCAGCCTGAACTTCGGCGGCTCCGAGGACTTCTGCTCCTCGTGCACGCCCCGCACCGACAGCGCCTCCCCGGGGACGAGAACCAGCTTCTCTCCCGCCAGCGCCAGCCTGCACATGAACTCGCCGTCGAACACGTAATGGAGGTCGGTGCTGAACAGGCCATTGCGCTCGAAGACCTCGCGTCGCCAGAAGACGGATGACTGGGGCAGGTAGAACGGGACGACCAGCCACCACTGGCGCCCCCTCGGGAAGTGCTCCTCGTAGCGCCGGGGGGGTTCTGGGCGCCAGACGCCCATCTCGGTCAGGCGGCCGTCCGTGTCGAGATCGAGCACGGCGGCGCCGATGTAGTCGGCCTCCGTGCTCTCGAGGACCTCGACGGCTCGGTCGAAAGCGCCCGGCAGGAAGTAGTCGTCAGAATTGATGTAGGCGACGATCTCCCCGCTCGTCCTCTCGATCCCCTTGTTGATCGCGTCGGTCTGCCCCTCGTCGGGTTCCGACACCCACCAGGCGAGGTGATCCTCGTACCGCCGGATGAGGTCGACCGTCCCGTCGGTCGAACCTCCGTCGACGATCACGTACTCGAGGTTCTCGTAGCCCTGGTCGAGCACGGATTCGATCGTCTTCTCGATGAACTTCGCCTGGTTGTAGGTCGGCGTGATCACCGAGAGCTTGGGGCGCATGGCGGGCGCGATTCTACGAAGGGGTGATCCCGCCGGCTCTGGGACTGAGCGAGGCGTCGATCAGGGACCGGTCCTCGTCGGAGAGGGGACGGCCCGCGATCCGCCGGTAATGGGCCCGGAAGGTCCTCGCGGTGCGCTCGAAGCTGAGCTCGGCGGCGCGCCGGCGCCCGCGCTCGATCAGGCTCGTCCGCAGCTCAGCGTCAGTCCACAGCCGCCAGGCCGAATCGGCGATCTGCTCGACGTCGTCGGGATCGAAGAGCAGTGCCGCCCCGGCGGCGACTTCGGGGAGCGAGGTCACCGCAGAGCAGGCGACAGGGACACCGGCGGAGAACGCCTCCGTCACCGGCATCCCCCAGCCTTCGAACCTGCTGGGAAAGATGAGGCCGGTGGCGAGCGCATAGAGGCAGCGGAGCTGCAACGGGTCGACGAACCCCACGAAGCGGGTCGTCTCCTCGAGGCCGAGCTTTCTCGTCCGCTCGGCCAGCCTCGGGTAGAGCTCGTTCAGATGTCCCGAGCAGACCAGCGGCGGGGTCTCGCCATGGCGCTCCTTGAGCAAGGCGAGCGCCTCGAGCAGGCCACCGTGGTTCTTGTGAGCCCAGGTCTGCCCGGGGTAGAGGAGGAAGTCACCCGGTAGTCCCAGGTCATGGCGGGTCCGATCGAGGTCGGCGGCGGTGGGCTCGGGATAGGCATGGGTCACGACTCCCCAAGGGACGACCGCTGTCCGTTCCGGCTGCAACCCGTAGCTCTGGATCAGGTCTCGCCTGCCCCACTCCGTCATCGCCACGACCAGTGAGGCCTGTCCACAGAACGCCCGGTACCAGAGCTCCCGCAGCTCAACGTCTCGGGCAGGGAGTTCCTCGGGAAGATGCAGGTGGAGAAGGTCGTGCGGGTGGTAGAGCGAGGGCACCTCGGTCAGGAAGGCCATCTGGCAGAGGAAGTGGACGACGTCAACGTCGGCCTGCTCGATCGTGCCCTCGGAGACCATCACGTCCCTTGGGGCGGGCGGCGGGATCCGCACGCCACGAAGGAAGGGCAGCCCGCGTGAGAGCAGGTGACGGAGCTTGTAGCGGCGGAGCGTCCAGGCGGGCGGCGCCCCGAGCGGCATTGTCCGGCACGCGCCCTTCATGTAGGGACGGAGCCAATTGTCCTTGCCGGGCGTGGTCAGGAACAGGTACTCCTCGTTTCCGCCCTCGAGTCCGGAGAGGGCGTCGGCGACCCCGATCACGACCTGCTCGACGCCGCCGAGTACCCCGGTCTCCATTCGGGCATCGATGCAGACACGCAGTCGGCGCATTCGGAGGGTCAGCGGCCACCCACGGCAGCGAGCACCGTGGTCTCGCGGCCCGTGGACACGTCAACCACCGGCATGTCCGCGATCAGGGCGAGCCGGTCCACGTGCTCGGAGACCAGCGAGAGCTCGCCGTCCGGGCGGCGGGACTCGCGAAAACGGCTCCTCACATACGCCTGCTCCGGCCCGACCGCCTGCAGGTCGCCCAGCACGTCTTCGCGGATGAAGAAGGCGTTCACGCCCGCGCGATTGCCACCCACCAGCGCGTAGCCCTTCCGCCGGGCCAGCTCCGCAAGCGCGGCAATGGACGCGCCGAAATACAGCCACGAAGGGTGGGCTTCGGCCCGCTCGAAGTCCGGCCGGTAGGGCACGGTGATCGCGGCGGTTGGTCCGAAGAGGCTGTTGTACTCGACCACCAGGATCCGGGGAGAGACCACCTCGACGGCCTCGAGGACCCAGTAGTCGTTCCCGTCGATGTCGATCGAGAGCAGCCCGATATCGCCCTCGATCCCGGCGGCGGTGATCAGCCGGTTGACGTTCTCTCGGTCGACGAAGGCGCTGACTGCATCGATCCAGTGGCGCCAGCCGAGCTCGCTGCGCGCGAGGAAGTCGAGATGGGCGCTGCCCGCGTCGACGATCAACCCGCGCCAGTCGTCCTTCTCGAGCAGGAAGCGCGTATTCGACTCGCGGTAGTCCTGGACGCCGATCTCGACGAAGACGTCGTTCTCGATCGGTACGCGCCGCGTCAGGAACTGGATGATCCCGTCCTCCCCCCACTGCGAGAAGACCCCGAACTCGGACTCCGGGAGGGTGCGAGCCGCGTGGATCTCCCTGCTCTGCAGCCAGCCGAGCTGCAGCCGCAGGCCGTCTATCCGTCGCTCGAGCTCCTCGTGGGCGTGCTCCTTCGGCACTTTGGAGCCCTCGGTTGGCCCTCTTCGTCCAAACCGCATTTCGGGTCCAAAGCTAGCTGTGCCACGGTTCAAACGGCGAATGCCTTGCTCTAGCGTGTAGCCGCATGTCGACCACGGAGGCCCACGCCGCCGATCACCCGGAGCTGGTGCTTGCCCCGCCTGGGCGCTGGGACGGCCTGCGGCTGGGCGAACTCTGGGCCCATCGCGAGCTGATCTACTTCCTCACGAAGCGGGAGCTGCAGATCCGCTACAAGCAGAGCGTCTTCGGCATCAGCTGGGCCGTCCTGCAGCCGCTGGTCTTCGCCTTCATCTTCGCCCTCTTCTTCGGCCTGGTGCTGAAGGTGAAGGTTCCCGGCGACATCCCGTATCCGGTCTTCGCCGTCGCGGGAATCGTCCCCTGGCAGTTCACCGCGCAGGCGATCAACGCCGGGGCGAGCAGCCTCGTGCTCGACTCCAACCTGATTTCCAAGGTCTACTTCCCCAGGCTGGCGCTGCCCATCTCGAAGGCCCTCGGCCTGATCCTCGATCTGATGATCGCGCTCGTCGTGGTCGTCGTCGTCACTCTCGCCTACGGCGTTTCGATTTCCTCGATGGTCTACCTGGTGCCGGCGTTCCTCCTGCTTGGGGTGGTGACCGCGTTCGCCCTCGCGACTCTGCTCTCGGCACTCAATGTCAAGTACCGCGACGTGCAGGTGCTCATCCCGATGCTGGTGCAGATCCTCTTCTTCGCCAGCCCGGTCCTCTACAGCGGGGCGATCGTGGGACAGTCCTCAGGCGAGGCCTGGTCCTACCTCTACTACGTCAATCCGATGGCCTCCGTCCTCGACGGCACGCGCTGGGCCCTGCTCGACCAGCCGGCGCCGAGCGCAGCCAAGGTGCTGATCTCGATCGGCAGCGCCTCGCTGCTCCTGGTCGGGGCTGTCCTCTACTTCCGGCGAGCCGAGCAGTTCTTCGCCGACGTCATCTGAACATGGCCCACGACATCGCCATCGAGGTCAACGACCTCAGCAAGCGCTACGAGATCGGGGGAGACCAGGCCGGCTATCTGCTGCTGACCGAGCGGATCACCGAGCGGATCAAGACGTTCGGC
>DATIDP010000018.1:0-2405 GCA_035456265.1 Solirubrobacterales bacterium
CGAGTCGGGCTTCGGCACCTCCGCCGCCAGCGCGCGGTCTGCGTCGGCGTTGACCTGCGCCTCGACGTCGGCGTGGAGCTTCTCGAGGTCGGCCTGTTGCAGGATTCCCTCGTCGAGCAGGAGCCGCGAGAGCCGGCGCACCGGGTCCTTCTCGAGCTCCTGATCGCGCTCCGCCTTCGGGCGGTAGAGCGCCTCGTCGTCCGAGAGCGAATGGCTGTAGGGGCGGATGACCTTCGCGTGCACCAACGCCGGCCCCATCCGCTTGCGCGCGTACTCGACGGCGTAGCGCAGCGCGTCGTAGGACTCGACGAAGTCGGTGCCGTCGACCTCGGTGACGAAGAAGTTGGGGAACCCGCGGATGAGCTTCGAGATGGACCCGCCCGGAACGTTGACCTCGACCGGGACCGAGATTGCGTAGCCGTTGTCCTCGACCAGGAAAACCACGGGGAGCTTCAGGTTGCTGGCGGTCGAGATGGCCTCCCAGAACTCGCCCTCGGAGGTCTGGCCCTCGCCGCCCGAGACGTAGCCGACCTCGTCCTTCTGGAACCCGCCCTTGCCGGCGAGCTCGGCGATCCGGCTCATGCGCCAGCCCGCCTCCATCGCTCCGCAGACCTGGAGGAACTGGGTCCCCGTGCAGGAGGACTTCGAGATGAGGTTCAGCCGCTTGCTGCCCCAGTGCGACGGCATCTGGCGGCCGGCCGAGGCGGGGTCTTCCTTCCCGCCGACGGCCTGGAGGAACATCTCGTACGGGGTGACTCCCAGGGCGAGGCAGAGCGCCCGATCGCGGTAGTAGGCCTGGAACCAGTCGTAGCCGGGCTTCAGGATCATGCCGGCCGCCGTGGTCACCGCCTCGTGGCCTACGCTGTTGATCTGGAAGTAGATCTTGTTCTGCCGCTTGAGCTGGATCTCCTTGTCGTCGACCCGCCGGGAGAGGTAGACGTTGCGGTAGGCGGCGATCAGGGTGGCGTGGTCGAGGCCGCGCAGTCGGTCGGTGCGTACCTCGGTCGCCATCGCGTCGAATATACCAAAGGGGTTTTGGGGGGACGGTGAGCGCGGTCTGGCCGCCCCGGGGGGCGCGAGGCGCTCGAAGAGATCAGAACAGGCGGATCAGACCCCACACCTCGAGCGCGGCGAGGCCCAGGGTGATGGCCAGGAAGAGCAGAGCCTTCGCGTCGCGCCTCGAATCTGACTGAGTGTCGGACATAGCTGCGATCCTCGCCTGTGCAGAACTCATGCCACTCACTAGAGATACGAGAAATGGGCCTGAAACGTTTACGGGCCCCGCTTGTTATGCTCCGCAGTTCATGAGCGGGAACGGAATTGCCCCGTCGTATCCGTCACTTCCGCCGAGGCCGCCGGCGCCCGACATCTCCTCGATCGATCCCCGCCTCGATCTCGAGGCCGAGATCCGGAATCTGAAGAGACAAAAAAGCGCAGTCCTTCTGGCCCACTACTACCAAGAAGAGGCCATCCAGGACCTCGCGGACTTCGTCGGCGACTCCCTGGACCTCTCCCGCAAGGCCCAGGAGAGCGACGCCCGGATCATCGCCTTCGCCGGCGTCCGGTTCATGGCCGAGACGGCCAAGATCCTGAACCCGAGCCGCAAGGTCGTCCTGCCGGACTACGAGGCCGGCTGCTCCCTGGAGGACTCCTGCCCCCCCGAGGCCTTCCGGGCGTGGCGCGAGCAGCACCCCGGCGCGGTGTCGCTGACCTACATCAACTGCTCGGCCGCGGTGAAGGCGCTGTCGGACATCATCGTGACCTCCTCGAACGCCGAGAGGATCGTCCGCTCGATCCCTTCGGACAAGGAGATCCTCTTCGCGCCGGACAGACACCTCGGCGCCTTCCTCTCGAAGAAGCTCGGCCGGCCCATGACCCTGTGGCCGGGGACCTGCATCGTCCACGAGCAGTTCTCGGAGCGCGAGATCGTGCGCCTCAAGGCGAAGTACCCCGATGCGAAGCTCGCCGCGCATCCGGAGTGCCCCGAGCCGATCCTGGCGCACGCGGACCACGTCGGCTCGACGCGCTCGATCCTCAACTACGTCACGACCGCCCCGGGCAAGCGCTTCCTGATCGCGACCGAGGAGGGGATCGTCCACCAGATGAAGAAGCTCGCGCCGGATCGCGAGTACATCCCGGTCCCGCCCGACAACGGCTGCCGCTGCAACGAGTGCCCGTTCATGAAGCTCAACACCCTCGAGAAGCTCTACCTCTGCCTGCGCGACGAGCGTCCGGAGATCGTGCTTCCGGAGGAGCTGCGCAAGGCCGCCGAGAAGCCGCTGCTGAGGATGTTGGAGCTGTCTTAGAAAGTCGGTAGTCTGTGGTCGGTAGTCGGTGGTTAGCATCGCCTACCGACCACCGACCACCGACCACCGACCACCGACTAGTGAAGACCGAGGGGGACC
>DATIDP010000019.1:0-19896 GCA_035456265.1 Solirubrobacterales bacterium
GGCCGCGGCGCTGCTCAATTGGGGGACGAGCGCGGTGCAGACATACCTGGTGGAATGGGTCGGCGAGCGGGCGCTACAGGACCTGCGCATGCGGATCTTCACGCACCTGCAGGGGATGTCGATCGGCTTCTTCACGCGCAACCGGCCCGGGGTGCTGATCTCGAGGATCACGAACGACGTCGACGCGCTCGACCAGCTGCTCTCGACCGGCGTCGTGACCCTCTTCTCCAGCACGCTGACCCTGCTCGGCGCGATGGTGGTGATGCTGATCCTCGATGTGAAGCTGGCGCTCGTCGTCTTCCTCACCTTCCCGCTGCTCGCGATCGCGAGCGTGATCTTCAGGATCGTCGCCGCCAGCGCGTACCGGATCACCAGGGAGCGGATCGCGGAGGTGACCGCCTACCTGCAGGAAAGCCTGAGCGGCATCAGGGTGGTTCGGAGCTTCGCGCAGGAGGAGCGCCACGTCGCGCAGATGGGCGAGCTCAACGAGCTCAACCGGCAGGCCAACATGAAGACGGTCTATCTGAACGCCTCCTACTTCCCCGCGGTCGAGCTGCTCTCCGCGATCGGGACCGCGGTGATCCTGCTCTATGGCGGCTACCAGGCGCTGGACCTTTCGACCGAGGCGGCGCGCCAGGCACAGATCGGCATCCTGGTGGCCTTCGTCGCCTACCTGTCGACGTTCTTCGACCCGATTCAGCAGCTCTCCAACCTCTACACGACCTACCAGCAGGGGATGGCGGCGCTGGACAAGATCTTCGATCTGCTCGATACCGAGCCGGACATGGTCGACAAGCCGGACGCCGAGGATCCCGGGACGCTGCGCGGGGAGATCGAGATGGATCACGTCTGGTTCTCGTACGGGCTGGACCAAGCGGCCGGGCTGAAGCGGTCGAGCGGCAAGATCGAAGAGATCCCCTACGCCCAAGGCGGCCCTGGGCGCGAAGCTGAGGAGTCGCCGCCTGATTCAGGCGACTGGGCCCTGGAGGACGTGTCGATTCACGTCTCGCCCGGCGAGACCCTGGCGCTGGTCGGCGAAACCGGGGCGGGGAAATCGACGTTCGCGAAGCTGGTGTCGCGGTTCTACGACCCACAGCGGGGGCGGGTGCTGGTGGACGGAACGGATCTGCGGGACCTGCGCGCGAGCTGCCTGCGGAGCCAGCTGGGGATCGTGCCGCAGGAGGGCTTCCTGTTCTCGGGGACGGTCCGCGAGAACATCGCGTTCGGGCGTCCGGACGCGAGCCATGAGGAGATCGAGGCCGCCGCCGATGCGATCGGGGCGGGCGACTTCATCCGGCGTCTGTCGGGTGGATTCGACGCGGAGGTCGGTGAGCGGGGCGTGGCCCTGTCAGCGGGTCAGCGGCAGCTGATCGCGTTCGCGCGGGCGCTGCTCGCGGAGCCGCGGATCCTGATCCTCGACGAGGCGACCTCGAACGTGGACGTGCGGACGGAGCGGATCATCGAGGCCGGGTTGCAGCGGCTGCTGCGGGGCCGGACCGCGATCGTGATCGCGCATCGGCTGTCGACGATTCGGAACGCGAATCGGATCGCTGTGCTCGAGAACGGGCGGATCGTGGAGAGCGGCACGCACGACGAGCTGATCGCCTCCGGTGGACGGTACGCGCAGCTGTACGGGACCTGGGCCGAGGTCGCGGCCTAGCGCACCGCAGCCGGACCGTCTTCTCAGGTCAACCCGGGCCGACACCGCCGGAGCTGCCGCCGGTGCCGCCCGTGCCGGACCCGGAGGTGCCGCTGCCGGTGCCGGAGCTGCCGGAGGTGCCGGAGCCGGTGCCGCCGCCGGTTCCGCCGGTGGTGCCGCCGCTCGTGCCGGGGGAGGTGCTGGGCGCGCTCGGCGCGACGGCGCCGCCGCTGCTCGAGGAGCTGGAGCTGCTCGGGCTGCTCGAGCTGCTCGGGCTGGTGCCGGAGGAGGTGATCGGCTGGCCGCACTCCTTGAAGCCGTAGGAGGAGGCGGCGGTCTCCGCCTGGGTCTTGGCGCTGTCCAACTCTGATTCGAACTGGCTCGTGTCCTCGCCGCGCTGGAGCGCGAGCCCGATCTTCCTGCCGGCCGTGACCTGATCGGACATCGCCTTGAGGAACTGGTCCAGGGTGGGGTCGCTGGGCGGGTTGAGCTGCTTGATCTGGTCCACGGCGCCCTGGCGGAGCTGGGCGATCTGGTCGGCCTCGGTCAGGCCCTGGCCGGAGGCCGCGAACTGCTCGATCGAGCTGTTCGCCTCCGCGCAGATCGAGTCGGCCTGGGCGATGAACTCGGTCTTGCCCTGGCTCGGCTGGGTCCCCGTCGGAACCACGATCGGGGTCTCCGGAGAGCTGTCACCGCCGCAGGCAGCGAGCGCCAGTCCCGCTCCCACCGCCGCGACTGGGACGAAAACTCGTCGCAGGCGCCACATTGAGCCGAGCAAGGTAGCAACTATGGCGGAGGGGTCAGGAGCGGAAAACCCGCCCGTAACCCAACTACGCGACGTCCTCCCGCTCGTCGTCCGGCGGCTCGACCAGCCTCAGAGGCCTCTTCCACCGGCGCCCATTGCGACCGCCGTAGGTGTCGGTCTGGGAGTGACAGGTACCGCAAAGAAGCTGCAAATTCCCGATCCTGTTGTCCAACCCGTCCCCGTTGATGTGATGGAGCTGCATATTCACCGGCTTGCCCATCCAGTGGTTGATGCCGCAGATCTCGCAGCGGTTCTCTTTCAGGCCGGCTGTGATCAGTCGCGCCTTCAGGTGGCCCCTGCTGGTGCGACGACCCCTGACCAGTAGGTCCTCGAGAGGAATCCTTCGATCACGAGGAACGATGTCGCCTCGGGCAATCGCGTCGTACCAAGCTTGGGACGAGAATCCAAAGCTCTTCTTGCATTCGCGCATTGAGAGCCCCGATTCATAGGCCCGTGCGATCGTCTCCCAATCGTGGCGTCGAGAAAACTGCTCCCGAGCAGGGACTCCGAGACCCCGTAGGTGGTAACAGACCGTCGGACTGCTCACCCCCAAGCGATCGGCGATCTCGGCGACAGCGAACCCCTCGCCGTGAAGCCGCTCCACCGCGGCACGCGTCTCACCCTTCGGCTGTTCGACATAGTCGCGTGGTCGCGGGACTATCTCGCCCCGTGCGATTGCCGCCACCCAGGTCGAGGGGCTGAACCCGAAATGGCGCATCGTCGCTGCGGCACTATTTCCAGATTCGTAGAAGGAGCGGATCGCGTCCCAATCGCGGGTGTCGAGCCCACGCTTCTGCGCTGGGTACCCGAATCGCGCGGCCACACGGCTCACCGTTTCGCGCGTGACGCCGAGGTCCTCCGAGATCCGAACCTTGGACAAGCCGCGCTCGAGCAAAGCCTTGATCCGCCTGTCTCGGTCCTCATTCATCGAACGTATGTTCCCATCCGATCCGGACGGAAGTCCCTGCAAACGAAAGGAGCCGGCATCTGCCGACTCCTCTAACTCCGGGGCTAGGATTCGAACCTAGGTTTCGCGGTCCAGAGCCGCGCGTCCTACCGCTGGACGACCCCGGAAGGCGGCGGAAACGATAGCGCCTGATCTCAGGCCCACTGTCGGCTAGGAAGTGAGCTCAGCGAGATCCGAGTCGGGGTCCGCGAGCTTCCCCTTCGCCTCCTCCGAGCCGACGTCGACGCCCTCCGCCAGCAGCGTCCGCGCGTGACCCAGGTCCTCGGAGCGCTCGATGCTGAGGGCCCCGGCGACCTTGCCGTCCTTCAGGTAGAAGGCGATGAACTCGCCCGAATCGCGGTCGCCCCGCCAGACGACCTCGTCCCAGTCGTACGCCGGTCCCACGTACTCGAGGCTCGCCCAGTCGGCCAGGTCACTGAAGAAGTACGGCACCGTCTCGTACGGCTGGGCATCGCCCATCATCGACCGCGCCGCATGCTGCCCCTGCTGCATCGCCACGTCCCAGTGCTCGACCCGGAGCCGACGGCCGTGGATGGAGCTCTCATACGAGCAGACGTCGCCGGCGGCGTAGATCCCCTCCACCGAGGTCTGCAGAGTCTGGTCGCAGCGGATCCCGCCATCGTCCTCATCGATCTCCAGCCCCGCCCGCTGCGCGACCATCACATCCGGCCTCACCCCCGCTCCGACGACCACCATGTCCCCCTCGACCGTCTCGCCGCTCTCGGTGACCACCGCGCTCGCGTGGCCGTCCCCCTCGAAGGCAGCGAGCGTCTCACCGCTGTGGAACTCGATCCCCTTCGATTCCATGACGTCCTGGAACCAGCGCCCGGCCTCCTCCCCGAACGTCCGCGACAGCGCCACGTCCTCCATCATCACCAGCGCGCAGTCGGTGCCCTTGGACTTGAGCGACGCCGCCACCTCGCAGGCGATGTAGCTGCCGCCGACCAGCACCACCCGATCGGCCTTCTCCGCGTCCGCCCGGATGTTGTCCGAGTTGCCGAGCGTCCGCAGGTAGTGAATGCGGTCCAGGTTCGCCCCCTCGACGCGCAGGATGTTCACGTTCGCGCCGGTGGCGATCAGGGCCCTGTCGAACTCAACCTCGTCGCCGCCCTGCAGCTTCACCGTCCGCGCCTCGGGATCGAGCGACATCACGTTCGTGCCCGTCCGCAGGTCGACCCCGTTCTCCTCGTACCAGGACGGCTCATTGACATGTGCATCCTCCCGCTGCGCCTCCCCCCGCAGGTACTCCTTCGAGAGCGGCGGCCGTTCGTACGGCGGATCCGGCTCCCGGCCGACCAGCAGGATCGAGCCGTCGGCCCCCTGCTTGCGCAGCTCGGCGGCGGCGTAGCCGCACGCGAACCCCCCGATCAGCAGGAAGTCGACCCGCTCACCCGCCATCGGCGCCCCGCTACTCCGCGCTCGCCCCGTCGGACCCGAAGAAGACCTTCAACTCCTCCTCCAGCCCCGGATCGAGGACGGCCAGCACCTCGTCCCCGGACTCCAGGACGGTATCGGGGGTCGGCACGAAACCCCCCTGCCCCTCGCGCAAGATCGAGATCAACAGACTGCCCTCCGGCATGTTGAGGTCGCCCACACGCATACCCGCGACCCGGCTGTTCTCACCAAGCATCATCTCGATGATCTCCAGCCGCTCCTCGGGCAGGTCGAGCAGGTGCACCAGCCCGTACTCCGGCACCTCGTGCTCCAGCAGCCTCAGGATCAGGTCCGTGGCCGACACGTAGGGCTTGATCCCCAGCAGCTCGAAGTGCGGCCGGTTCCGCGGGTTGTTGACCCGGGCGATGATCCGGTCGACCAGGTACTTCTCCTTCGCCACCTGGCAGATCAGCATGTTGTCCTCGTCATCGCCGGTCACCGCGATCACCATGTCGGCGCGCGAGATCCCGGCCCGCTCCAGCACCCAGAGCTCGGAGGCGTCCCCGTACTGGATGCTGTGCTCGAGCTCCTGCTCGACGGTCAGGTACCGGTTCCGGTTGTCCTCGATCACGGTCACCTCGTGACCCTTGTCCAGCAACTCCCTGGCCAGGTTCCAACCGACCTTGCCGGCCCCGGCGATGATGATGTACTTCCCCTCGCCCATAGATCAGCTGGTGGACCCGGCGCCGGCCGCCTCCAGCACCTCCCTTTCGAGCATCTCGATCGCGATCCGCGTCGGGCAGATCGTGTTCACCCCCTGCTTCTCGTACCACTCGGCCCGCAGCGGATCGAGGATCCGCGCGATCACCGTCGGCACGTTGAACCGCCGCTTCGCGATCTGCGAGATGACGATGTTCGTATTGTCCCCGTCGGTCGAGGCGATGAAGGCATCGGCCCGCTCGATCCCGGCAGCGGTCAACGCGTCCTCCTCCAGCCCCGTTCCGACCGTGAACTGACCGCCCGAGTCCTCCCACGACTTCTCCAGGTTGACCTCCAGGCGGGCGTGCGCCTCGGGGTCCTCATCCAGGCACGAGACCTCGTGCCCCTCGCGCAACATCGTCCGGGCGACGGACGAACCGACTCTCCCGCAACCAACGATCAGAACGAACACAGCCATGATCTTAGAGAGACGGCCACCGCCGCCCGCCGCGCCCGAAACGCCGCATCCGGGGCAACTACTGACTGGGCAGCGTAGTTCGACCTCTTGTCCAGGGTGCGGCCCGGCCGGAGACTTCGTCGCGGTCCGACCGCGCTGTTTCGGCGCGAGTTGGGTAGGGGGAAATGGACTTCCGCCATGGACGCGACCGAACCCCAAATGGGCTGGGCCCCCGGACCGACCGAGCTCACCGTCGACCTCCTCCGCGAGCTCTCCGAAAGCACCACGGACGCCGCGGCCACCCAGCTCGCGCTGCGGCGCGCCGCCGAGGCGGTCGACGCCGATCTCTGCGTCTACGTCGACGGCGATCAGCTCGAGACCGCGAGCTCGGAAGCGACTCTCGCCGTGCCCGTCCACGGCCGGCTCCGCGGCCACCTAGTGCTCGCGCGAGCGGCCCATGAGTTCGACGACACCGAGCGCGAGGCGATCCACTCGATCGCACGCGCCCTGAGCCTGTTCGAGCCCGGCGCCGGCCCGAAGCTGCTCGACCGGCTCACCCTTCAGGGCGAGCTGTCGGCCGCCCTCGGCACGGACCAGATCCAGGCCTACTTCCTCCCCAAGGCCGACCTGCGCACCGCTCGCGTCACCGGCGTCGAGGCACTCGTCCGCTGGTTCCACCCCGACCGCGGCGTCCTCCCGCCCGCCGACTTCCTGGACCTCGCCGAGTCCGGCGCCCTCCTTCCGGCGCTCACCGAGCGCATCCTCGACCTCGCGGCCCAGGCGGCCGGCGACTGGTGGCGCTCCGGTCTCCACCTCGAGCTCTCGGTGAACCTTCCCGCAACGGCCCTGGCCGAGCCCGACCCCGGCCTCCTCGAAGCGATCCCCGCGGCGCTCGACCGCAGCGGCGTTCCGCCCTCCGCCCTTCGCTTCGACGTCACCGAGGCCGCGATGATGAGCGCGACCGATCCGACCGCGGCCGTTGCGGCCCTCACGGATCTCGGCGCGAAGATCTCGATCGACGATTTCGGCACGGGCCACACCTCCCTGGAGCGCCTCGAGCAGCTCGGCGTCGACGAGCTCAAGATCGACCGCTCCCTGATCCGAGCCCTGGCGCGAGGCGGCGACCGGGCGCTGATCCGCTCAACGATCCACTTGGCGCGCCAGGCGGGCCTCCGAACCGTGGCCGAGGGAGTGGACACCGAGGACGCCTGGCGTCAGCTCCGCGGGATGGGCTGCGATTCGGCACAGGGCTTCCTGATCGGCGCGCCGATGCCGGCGCGCCAGTTCCTCGCCTGGATCGCCTCCTGGGACGCCCAAGGGCGAGCGCTGAACACGATGCCGCCGGAGCGTCACGAGGTACCGATGGGCAGGGCGCGAAAGTCCCGCCTCCGGGACAAGGCGCCGGCCTAACTCTTCACCGAGCCGGTCTCCTCCGCATCCTCCGCGGGCTCGTCCTCCGGCGGCGCCGTCAGCAGCACCCGGCACGGCGCCTTCTTCAGCACGTACTCCGTCACCTCCCCGATCTCGTCCGGCCGAGCGCCTCCGATGCCCCCGAGGATCGCGCCGCCGCGAACTCGGGTCGGCGGCTCACCTCCCATCACGATCACCTCCGCCCCCTTGTCCCGCGCCTCCTGAATGATCCCCGATCCCAGCGACCTGGCCGGGAGCAGGTTGGTCGTCACCTCCACGTTCTCGTACTCGTCCCCCACCTCCCGCGCCCGCTCCAGCGCCCTCTCAGCGTCCTCCCGCACGGCCTCGGGAAGCGGCGCGTCAAGGGGGACGGTCAGCGGCAGCTCGGCCACATAGACCACGTCCAGCCTCGGCGGCCGCTCACCCTCCTCCACCTCGGCGTCGGCGAGCCTTCCGGCCGTGCTGACGATGTCGTCGTCGAGCTTGGTTCCGAAGACCGGCACCAGGATCGTCGAGTACTCCACCTCCGCGGCCTGCTTCTTGAGCGACGCCTCCGGCACCTGGACGCGCCGGGTCAGCGGCGTGCCCTCCACGTAGCGCCGATAGATCACGTAGAAGACCAGCCCGAACAGCATCCAGCCGCCACCGACCCAGACGGCCGTGGGGTGAAGCACGAACACGCTGATCCAGGCCAGCGCACTGACGGCGGCGCCGAAGATCGCCGGCAGCGGCAGCTCGTGCCCGCCGATCCGCACGTTCCACGGGACCCGGTACGGGCGCTCGAGATCCGGCTCGACGATCCGTAATCGGACGATCGAGATCTGCGCGATGGTCACCGCGAGCAGCGCCCCGAACGCGTAGACGCTCGCCAGGAAGCGGATGTTCCCCGGAATCGCGAGCGCCAGCGCGAGCACCGCCGCGATCCCGATCGCGATGTACGGCGTCGAGTAGGTCGATTCGAGCTTGCCCGCCCAGCTCGGTATCTGGCGGTTCGTGGCCAGCACGTAGACGTGGCGCGAGAGCCCGAGCATCGCTCCGTTCGCGGCCCAGAACAGGACGGGCACCGCGACCAGCATCACCGCCCACTTCATGAAGTCGGAGAGAAGGCCGTGGTCGTAGTTCGCGACCACCCCCAGAATCGGCTCCTCGATGTACCGGTGCGCCAGTGCGGTCTGAGGCCCATTCGGCGTCGACTCGACCGGCACGGCCATCAGCGCCACGGCCGCGATCCCCGCGTAGATCAGCGGGATCGCGATCGCGCCGACCCCCAGCACCCTCTTCAGGTCACCCGGCTCGAACTCGAGATCGGGAGCGAGATCGCTCGCCGCCTCGATCCCGGCGTAGGCGATCGTCGCGATCACCAGCGAGTAGATGATGTCCTGGAAGTCCGGCGTGTTGAACAGGTCGAGCTGGTCGGTCAGCCGCGAGGGGTGGAGCACGACGATCAGCCCCACGACGATCACCAGCAGCTGCAACGCCAGCTCGGCCAGGGCCAGCACCACCAGCCGCCGCTGGCGGTTGCGACCCGTGATGTCGGCGACGTTGAGGATCGCCGCCGACGCGATCACAAGCGCCGCGACCGCCAACTCAACGTCACCGCCGCCGAAGTCACTCGAGATCGGCGTCAGGTAGTGGGAGACCGTGATCGCGGCCGCCGCGATCACGATCAGATAGTCGATCAGGATCGCCCAGCCCGCGATGAAGCTGATCAGCTCGTTGAACGCGTGGCGCGCGAATGTCGCCGACCCGCCCCGCTCCCTGAGCATTGCGCCGCCCTCCACGTAGGAGAGCGAGGTGAGCGCGAACATCAGCCCGGCGAGCAGGAAGATCACGGGCGTCAGGCCCAGCCCGCGGTCCGCGACCACCCCGATCGAGAAGTAGATCGAGAACCCCACCGCCGCCGACGCCGCGGCGTAGAGGAACGGGACACCGAGCCAGCGCTTCATGCTGCGACCGCTCCCCTCATCCCCGCATCGAGAGGTACAGCCGTCCCGAGCCGAGTGCGATGAACAGCAGCCCGAAGAGCACCCCGACGGCAAGGGGGCCGCCGCCCCGCGCCAGCGTGACGATCAGCATCGCGAACCCGAACCCGATGATGGTCACCGAGAAGATCCGGACCGCGAGCTGATAGCCCTCGTCGGCCGAGGGTCTCTTGGGCATGGCCGGGAGCTTAGGCTCCCGAGAAGACCCGCTTATAGGGCGATGATGGGAATGATCAGGATCGCGACGATGTTCGCCACCTTGATCATCGGGTTGATCGCCGGCCCGGCCGTGTCCTTGTAGGGATCGCCGACGGTGTCGCCGGTGACCGCGGCGGCGTGGGCCTCGGAGCCCTTCCCGCCGAACGCCCCGTCCTCGATCAGCTTCTTCGCGTTGTCCCAGGCGCCGCCTCCGGCGGTCATCGAGATCGCCATGAAGACCCCGACGACGATCACCCCCATCAGCAACCCACCCAGTGCCTGGTAGGAAATCACCCCGACGATCAGCGGGACCAGGATCGGGATCAGCGAGGGCAGGACCATCTCCCGCTGGGCCGCGGCCGTGACGATCCTGACGGCATGCCCGTACTCGGGCTTCTCGGTGCCCTGCATGATCCCCGGGTGCTCACGGAACTGGCGGCGAACTTCCTCGACGACTCCGCCGCCGGCCCTTCCAACCGCTTCGATCGCCAGCGACGAGAACAGGTAGACCATCATCCCGCCGATCAGCAGGCCGATCAGCACCGGCGGCTCGAAGAGCTGGAAGGAGAGAACCTTGTCGCCGGCCTCCTGCTGCAACTCGCTGGTGAAGGCGTTGAACAGAACCAGGGCGGCCAGGGCCGCAGAGCCGATGGCGTACCCCTTGGTGACCGCCTTGGTCGTGTTGCCGACCGCGTCGAGCGGATCGGTGATGTTGCGGACCTCCTCCGGCAGATCGGCCATCTCGGCGATCCCGCCCGCGTTGTCCGTGATCGGCCCGAACGCGTCGAGCGCCACGATCAGCCCGGTGAGCGAGAGCTGCGCCATCACGGCGACGCCGATCCCGTAGATCCCGTCGGTGCCCCCACCGGCGAGCTTCCAGGCGCCGAGGATCGCGAAGGCGAGCACCAGGACGGGCAGCGAGGTGGACTGAAGACCCTGGGCGAGGCCCTGGATGATGTTGGTCGCGTGGCCGGTCTCGGAGGCGCGGGAAATGGTCCGGACCGGGCGGAACCGGGTCGACGTGTAGTAGTCGGTGAGCACGAAGAGGAGCGCGGTGACTCCCACGCCGATCAGGCCACAGAGCCAGAGGTCGGTGACGCTCGTGTTGCCGATCGCGCCACTGCCCAGCGGATCGTCCATCAGCCACTTCGTGATCGGATAGAACGCGGCGGCCGAGAGCACCGCGGAGACCACCAGCCCCCTGTAGAGCGCCGCCTCGACGTTCCCCGTTCGGGTGCGGACCGAGAGCGCGCCGATGATCGAGGCGATGATCGCCACGGCGCCGATCGCGAGCGGGTAGATCGCAACCTCTCGCGTGAAGTCGGTGAACGTGATCACGCCGAGCAGCATCACGGCGACGGCCGTGACCGCGTAGGTCTCGAAGAGGTCGGCCGCCATGCCGGCGCAATCGCCCACGTTGTCGCCGACGTTGTCCGCGATCACCGCGGGGTTCCTCGGGTCGTCCTCCGGAATGCCGGCCTCGATCTTGCCGACAAGGTCCGCGCCGACGTCGGCCGCCTTGGTGAAGATCCCGCCCCCCAGGCGGGCGAAGACGGAGATCAGCGAGCCCCCGAAGCCCAACCCGACGAGGGCATCCACAGCGTCCTTGTCGCTGAGGTCGGTGAAGATCAGCAGGGCTCCGAAGTAGCCCGCGACTCCCAGCAGGGCGAGACCCACGACGAGCAGCCCGGTCACCGAACCCCCCTTGAAGGCGATGTCGAGCGCCGGCGGGATGCCCCCACGGGCCGCCTCGGCGACTCGGGCGTTGGCCCGGACGGAGAGGTTCATGCCGATGAACCCGGCCGCGCCCGAGAGGATGCCACCGATCACGAAGCCGATCGCGGTCTCCACGTTCTGAAGCGGGATCAGCAGGATCGCCACGACCACGCCGACTCCGGCGATGATCGTGTACTGGCGCTTCAGATAGGCGCTGGCACCCTCCTGAACGGCGCCCGAGATCTCCTGCATCGTCTCGTTGCCGGGCGACTTGGCCAGCAGTCGCTGGGTGACCAGCAGTCCGTAGACAACCGCCGCCGCCGCGCAACCGAGCGCGACAACGACTCCGTAATCGGTGAAGAAGTCAGTCAAGTGAGGCTCCCGTCGGTTTCGACTCGTGACAAGCGGCGCGGCAGTGTACTTATTACGCCGGGCGCTCCGGCTTCCGCCTCTCAGCTCCCGGGCGGCGTCCAGAGCCCGGAGTCGCCCTTCGGGCGCTCGGTTCTTCCCTGCTCAGGCGGGGTTTCCGCGCCATCGCCGCCCTCGCCGTCCTCGTCCTCCGCCGGACCCTCCCCGGCGTGCTTGGCGTAGAGCAGCTGCAGCTCCGAGATCGCCTGGCGCAGCTGCGGCTGCGCCTCGGGCTTCACCAGCTCGACGAGCGCCCGCGCTGCGTCGATCCCCACCTTCGCCTGATCGAGGTCGCGCTCGTCGTCCTTCGCGATGCGCCGCGCCGAGAGGTTGAGGATGCTGACCGCGCTCTGCAGCACGACGTCCTCCACTCGGACCCTGCGGATCTCCTCCTCGAGCTGAGCGCGAAGCTCCTCCTCGCTCGGCCCTTCGGGGGCGGCTCCGGCCCCCTCCTGCTGTTGCTCATCTGCCACTGACAGCTCCCTCCGGTGCGTAGGTTCTGCGAGTCTCCTCGACCGCGCGGCGGTAGATCTCCTCGATCGGCGCGCCCTCGGCGAAGTCCGCGTAGGCTCGCTGCGCGCCGTTCCGCTCGGGCACCTCCACATCGACGCCGAACGTCTCCCGCGCCGGGGCGGTCCACTCCACCAGGTCCTCCAGCACCTGCCTGGTGGGAACGACACGGCGCTGCTGGAAGTCGATCATCTCGCCGTCCATCCCGTGGCGGATCGCCCGCCACAGATTCTCCTCGATCTCGCGCTGGAGCGTGCCCAGGCGGCCGGGAAAGCCGCCGCCGGATGATGGCGATCTGCCCTCGTCGAGGTCGATCGCCGCCTGAGCGACGCAGACGGCAATCAGCGCCGCGAGGTTCAGGGACTCGTCGCCGCGCGTCTGGGCGTCGCAGATCCGGACCTCCACAGTGCCGAAGGCGTGGTGCGGCCGGACGCTCCACCAGAGCTGCGTCGCCTCGACGATCGAGCCGGTCTGCTCGAGCAGGCGGACGAAGTCCGCGTACGTTCGCCAATCCCCGAACGGCTCGTGGACGCCGCAGCGGGGGAAGGTCCGGGTGAAGATCTCGGTCCTCACGGAATGGAGCCCGGTCTCACGGTGATCGAGGAACGGCGAGTTGGCCGAGAGGGCGAGCAGCGGCGGCAGCAGCTCGCGCATCCGGTCGGACACCGCGACCGCGCGGTCGGGCCCGTGCACCCCGACGTGGACGTGCAGGCTCCAGGTGTTGTTCCGCTGCGCAACCCAGCGCAGATCTCCCTCCAGCCGACGGTAATGCTCCGTGTCGATGATGTGCTGGTCCAGATAGTTCGCCCAGGGGTGGGTGCCCATCGCCGCCAGCGCCAGGCCCATCTCGTCCGCGACGGCGAACAGGCGAGTGCGCCGGGTTCGCTGGCGTTCGGCGGCCTCGGCGAACGTCTCTCCCCGGCCCGAGCGGATCTCGATCTCGGTGTCGATCAGCTCGCCCTTGACCGCCGGTGCGAGCTCGGGATCGCGGAGGCACGCCGCCTCCATCTTCTCGAAGCGGTGCTCCAGGTCGAGGATCGCCGGATCGACGATGGCGAACTCCTCCTCGATTCCCACCGTGAAGTCGGTCGAGGATTCGAAGAGCTCGCGCACTGCCTCGAGGTCCAGCGCGTCGTGCTGTGGCTCGGGATCGGTTGTCACCGCGGGTGGGTCCCGGTCAGGTCAGATAGAAGTAGAGCGCGTAGAGCAGGTCTACCGCGGGGCTCGAGGTGTGGACGGTGACGTCGGGCGGCACCTGCAGGAGCCGCTCGGAGTAGTTGAAGATGATCTTGACCCCGGAGCGAACCAGCCGGTCGGCGACCTCCTGAGCCGCGCTCGACGGAACCGCGAGGACCCCCACGACCACCTGCTCGCGCTCGACCACCTCGTCGATCTGGTCGAAGGGCCGGACCTCGAGGTCTCCGACCTGCTGGCCGATGACGGAAGGATCGACGTCGAACATCGCGACGATCCGGAAGCCGTGGTCGGCGAAGATGTCGGAGCTCGCGATCGCCTGGCCGAGGTGGCCGGCCCCGAAGAGCGCGATGTTGTGCTGGCCGGCGGTGCGCAGAATCTTCCGGATCTCGCTGACCAGCGACTCGACGTTGTAGCCGACCCCGCGCTTGCCGAACTTGCCGAACCCGGAGAGGTCGCGGCGGATCTGCGTCGAGTTGATGTGCGTGTAGTCGGAGAGCTCCTGGGAGGAGATCGTGCCCTTGCCCATCTTCCGGGCCTGGGTGAGGACCTGGAGGTAGCGCGACAGCCTCGCCGCCACTCCGAGTGAGAGGCGGTCGCCGTCCGTGAGCTCCGAGGCCCCCTGCTGCTCGGCGGTCTCGGCCGCCACGTCCTCGATCATGCGGACAAGGTATCGATCTGGGCGCGCAGGCCGTCCGCGTCGAGGACGAGCTCCGAGACGATCTCCCCGTCCAGCTCCACCACCGGAATCCGCTCCAGGAAGCGCCTGTGGAGCTCGTCGTCGGCCTCGATGTCGATCTCGTCGAGCTCGAACTCGACCCCGTCCGCGCGCAGGCGCTCGAGTCCGGCGCGGGCCTCCTCGCAGAGGTGGCAGTCAGGCCGCGCGTACAGCCTGACCCGTCGCGAAGGCATCGAAGCTCAGATAGTCCGGGTAAGGGATCGGCTCGGCGAAGCGGGCTGCGGAGGCGATCATCGCGGCGTTGTCCGTGCAGAGAGAGATCGGCACGAGCTTGAGACGGATGCCGAGCTCATCGCAGAGCGCCCGGGTGCGCTCGCGCAGCTCGGCGTTGGCCGCGACGCCGCCACCGAGGGCGATCGCGGGCCATTCCGCACCCCGCGCCGCCCGCCGCAGCTTCGCCACCAACTGACCTGTGATCGCCCGCTGGAAGGAGGCTGCGAGGTCCGCCCGCCGCCGCTCGATCTCATCCGGCCCGAGGTCACGGACCCTGTAGACGAGCGCCGTCTTCAGTCCGCTGAAGCTGAAGTCCAGACCGCGCCCGCTCATCGCCACCGGGAAGTCGAACGCCTCGGGATCGCCGCCCTCCGCCGCCCTCTGGATGGCCGGCCCGCCCGGGTAGCCGAGGCCGAGCATTCGGGCTGACTTGTCGAACGCCTCACCCGCCGCGTCGTCCAGGGTCTGTCCGATCACCTCGAAGCCGGATGGGTCGCGCACGCCGGCGAGCAGGGTGTGCCCTCCGCTCGCGATCAGGCACAGGAACGGCGGCTCGAGCGGGTCCGGCTCCAGGAAGTTCGCCGCGACATGACCGTGGAGGTGGTCGACGGGAACAAGCGGTTTGCGGTGTGCGGCGGCCAGCGCCTTCGCGGTGCTCAGCCCGACCAGGAGCGCACCGATCAGGCCCGGCCCCTGCGTGACGGCCACCTGATCGACCGCGGGGAGATCGGTTCCCGCCTCCTCCAGGGCGGCGGCCACCACGGCGTTCACCAACTCGAGGTGGTGGCGCGAGGCCACCTCAGGGACGACGCCGCCATAGCGCTCGTGGAAGGCGGCCTGCGAGGAGACGACGTTGGAGAGGATCCGCGGCCCGTCGATGACGGCGGCGCAGGTGTCGTCGCAGGACGTTTCGAGAGCGAGGATCAAGAGGCGACCGAGGCGCCCTCGGTCGCCTCGAGCCACATGATCAGGGCGTCCTCGCCGTTGTCGTGGTAGTAGCGGCGGCGGCGGCCGGCCGAGCGGAAGCCGAAGCGGCGGTACATCTCGATTGCGGGGGCGTTCGAGACCCGCACCTCGAGGGTGAAGCGCGACCCCGAGCCGGCCTCCTCGAAGAGCCTCTCGATCAGGTCGGTGGCGATCCCTCGCCGACGGCGTTCGGGATGGACGGCAACGTTCATCAGGTGCCAGACGTCGTCGTACCGAGCGCAGACGAGGTAGCCGACCAGCCCCTCGTCGTCCTCGGCCGCCAGGCAGATGCCCGACGGCTTGGAGAGCTCGAGCACGAACATCGCGAGGGACCAGGGCGTCGGGAAGGAGCGCCGCTCGATCGAGATCACCGAGGGAAGGTCGCCGTAGCCCAGCCGCCGCAGCCGAAGCTCGCCGGGGTCACCCCCGGGGGACTCCGCGATCTCGCTCACGCCATCTCTTCGCATCGGGCGGTCTCAGATACAGGGGTTGGATCTGGTCCGTGGGCGCCTCGGTTGCCGCCTCCCCCACCGCGCAAACGTGCCGTGCGGCGACTCGGTGGATCGGATCCTCGGGCGGGGCTACCGTGGCGCCGGCGGCCTCCAGCTCTGCGGCGAATCGTAGCGCTCCGTCTCCGGCGGCCAGAGCGGTTTCATCCAGCTCCCGGACACGCCCGGCCAGCTCCTCGGGCGGCGCGACGAACGGCGGCCAGCGCTCGTCGTTGCCGGCGGTGAACAGGGCCGCAAACGCCTCATTTCGCCGGGCATCGAAGACCGGGAGGGCGCGCTCGGTGTCCGGACCGAGGCTCTCGGAGATCCCGCGCCCGAGTGCGGAGAGGGATCCCACCGGCGCCAGCGGGACCTCGCGGGCCTGTGCGAGCGCCCGGGCGGTCGCGATCCCGATCCGCAGACCGGTGAACGAGCCCGGCCCGATGCCGACGGCGACCCGTTCGATACGAGACCAGCCGCCGGCCGCGTCCACGGCCCTCTCGATCTCGCTCAGGAGCACCTGTGAATGCCTCGGCCTTCCGTCGGGCCCCGGGGGGATCGCGACCTCATGAGCGGTCTCGCCATCGGCCGTCACGCCGACGACGGCGTAGTCGGTGGCGGTGTCGACACCCAGGACGAACATCAGTAGGGTCCGTACGCGCGGGACCCGCCCGCCGATCCCGGGAGAAGGAGAGCGTCCATGGAAGAGCAGTCCAGCAGGTCGCCGACACCCAACGGCTCGCGCTGGCGCGCGCCCTCGCACCAACGGAAGGCCTGGGGGGTCGCGGCGGTGGTCGCCGTAGCGACGTTCGGCGCCGGCGCCGGCTTCGCGGTGACCGGCTGTGGAGGCGACAACAACAACAGCGGCGACGTCAACAGCGCCATCGACAGCATCCAGTCGCAGGCGAGCAGCGTCCAGAGCCAGGTCTCGAGCGTCGCCACGAACGTACAGTCGCAGGCGAGCAGCGTCCAGAGCCAGGTTCAGTCGCAGGTGCAGAGCGTGCAGAGCCAGGTCAAGACCGCGACGAGCAACAGCGGCGGCTACGGCTACTAGCCCGGTTGAAGTACGTCCTTCTCTACGAGTCGGCCGAGGACGTCGCGAGCAAGGCACCACTCCACGCGGCAGCGCATCGCGAGCACTGGAACCCGTTCCGTGAACGCGGCGAGCTTCTCCTGATCGGGCCGTTCGGCGATCCCCAGTCCCAGGGCGCGATGGCGGTCTTCACCACGCGCGAGGCCGCGGAGGAGTTCGCACGCGATGACCCCTTCGTGGTCAACGGCGTCGTCCGCTCGTGGGAGGTGCGCGAGTGGGACGAGGCCGTTGACCCCTAGGGACCTCGGTCAGCCGGCCCGGAACGAGGTCAGCTGAGAGCTCTCCGCCTGGTTCGCTGGGGCGCCGGCCACCTGCTGCTCCTTCACCGTGCCGATGCCCTGGACGTAGTACTTGTGGTCGACCACTCCGGGCTCAAGCGGCGTGGTCTCCTCGGTCAGCATCGCCATCGTGGATGAGACGGCCGGCGTGGCGATGCTCGCCGACATGGTCAGGATTCGGAACCTGTCCTCGGCCTGACCCCTGAAGGCCTCCTGCTGGAAGGACTGCCCGACCGCGGGATGTGCGGGCATGAAGATGCCTCCGCTCGCACCGTCGCGGCCGTTCAGGAACGAGCCCTCGGTGCTCGTCACCTTGCCCCGGGCGTTCAGCTCGGCCGTCTTCTCGCCGAGGTACCAGACGGTGCCGTGCTCGTCCTGGGCGTACCAGTCGGTGGTCCGTTCCGCCAGCCGGCCGTTCAGGAAGAGCCGGTCGTGGACCACTGCCGCGCGAATCCTCGTGATCTCCTTCACCCTTCGCGTCACCGTCATGACGTCGCGGGCGGACTTGCCGTCCTTCTGGCCCTCATAGACGTAGACCGAGCCGCGAGCCAGCGGGAACCAGGGATTCGTGACCAGGTTCGAGCCGTGGCCGAAGTGAGAGGCCTTGGGGGTCGGGAGCCGCTGCGCGGCGCCCGCCGCGGGTGCCCCGACGGCCACCGCCACGACCAGCGAGAGTGCAGTCGTTGCCCCGATCGTTCGCGTTGCCTTCGAAGTCATCGTCGCCCTCCTTGAGGTTGGTCCGCTGGCCACCGAAGCTACGGCCGGCACATCAATGCCGGATGACAGGAAGATGACCCGCCGATGACAGCCGAGGCCCGCTCAGAACTCGATCTCGCGCTCGTCCCCGCCGGCGTGCCGGAGCTCCACCCGGCGGGTGATCCGCTCGAGCAAGGGCTCGGCGGCGCGGGGCCACTCGATGAAGGAGACGGCCTCGGGTGTGACGTAGTCGTCGAGCAGCGCGGGGTCCTCCTGGTCGAGCTCGGCGAGCCGGTAGAGGTCGAGATGGGAGACCGGGACGCGGCCCTCGTAGGTCTGCCCGATGGTGAAGGTCGGCGAGGTGACCGGCTCGGTCACGCCGAGCCCCCGGGCCGCCCCGCGGATCAGGGTGGTCTTGCCGGCGCCTAGGTCGCCGCTCACCAGCACGACGTCCCCGGGGCCGAGCTCTGCCGCCAGCCGCTCGCCCAGGGCCTCGGTCTCGGCGGGGCTGCCGGTCCGCGCGGTCACTCGCCGGGCCGGCCTGCAGTTCCCGATCGGGACACGTGCCGGTCAGCCGCCGAACAGGCCCATCTGATCCACCTCCGGCTCCCGATCTCCAGTCAAGGGTTCCGGCTCGGGCAGCTCCTGGGCCAGCAGGTCCGGAATCACCCGGAAGTCCTCGCGCAGCTGTTCGGCGACGCGCGGCGTGCGGAGTCCGGCGGCCGGATGGAAGAGGGGCAGCACGTAGAGCAAGCGACCGCCGATCAGGTGCTCCTGTGGCGTCCCGCGAACCCTGGTGATTCCCGTCGGGTTGGCGGTGAGCAGCTTCGTCGCGAAGTTGCCGAGGGTGGCGATCACCCGCGGCTCGATCAGCTCCACCTGCCTCTCGAGGTAGGGCCGGCAGGAGTCGATCTCCTCGGGCTGCGGGTCGCGGTTCCCCGGCGGCCGGCATTTCAGGACATTGCAGATCCAGACGTCCTTACGTTCCAGCCCGATCCCCTCGAGGAGCTCGGCGAGGAAGTTCCCGGCCCGGCCGACGAACGGCAGGCCCTGGCGGTCCTCCTCGGCTCCGGGAGCCTCGCCGACGAACATCAGGTCGGCGTCGGCATTGCCGGCGCCGAAGACCACGCGGTTGCGGGTCTCCGACAGCGGGCAGCGTTCGCAGACCTGTGCCTGGTTGTAGATCTCGACCAGCGCCTCGCGGCGGGCGTCGGCGTGGCTCACGACCGGCTCCGGCGCCGGGCGGACGCTCGCTCCGCGGCGCGCTGCCGCTTGAAGCGCTCCTTCGCGCCGCCCCGATCGGTCCCCCGCTTGCCCTCCAGGCGCCGTTTCTGGGCCGGCGTCAGCTGCCGGTGCAGGGGCGCGTGCGAGCTCGAGATCTGCCTCACGACCTCTGCGGCGCCGCACTCGGGGCAGCGGACATCGGCGGCGCGCACCCCGACGTGTGACCCCACCAGCTCCTCGAAGCGGTGACCGCACGACTCGCAGACGAACTCGTAGATCGGCACCGCGTTGATGGTAGTTCCGACCCCTGATCCTCCGACCGCAATTCCTGTCCGCAAATAGCGCCGAACGGCCCGGGGTGCGCGCTCCGGAGCCCGCGGCGGGACGTTCGGCCGGCGCCGGGTGGACTGGCTGGGCAGCCAGGATCGCTCTCTATACTTGCCCTCGGGCCGCGACCGAACCGGCGCGGACCTGACCAAGCACCGAAACCTCCACCTCGTCCTAGACAAACACAACCGTCTGGTATCTCCGATGCGGGAACTGGAACGGGATGACCTCCCCTCCCCTCTGAGCGCGGCGCCGCTGATCGTCGTCGGTCGCGGACGTCTGGGCCGCTCCCTGGCCGCGGCCGCCGACCGCGCCGGGATCGAGGTCACGCTCGTCTCCCACGATGACGTCGGCTCGGTCCCCGAGGGCGCCGGAGTGCTGCTCTGCGTCCCCGACAGCGCGATCGCCGAAACGGCGGAGCGGTTCGCTGCGGCGGATCCGTCACTGATCGGCCACGTCAGCGGCGCGACCACTCTCGATGCCCTCGCTCCCGCCGGCGCGCGCGGCGCGGGG
>DATIDP010000020.1:0-2221 GCA_035456265.1 Solirubrobacterales bacterium
CGTCCCATTGACGCGAACCGCCACGGCCCGATCGCCCCAGTCCTCGACGATCGCCGCGCAGGCCGCGGATCGCGCCGCCTCCTTCACGTCGGGCGCGACTGAGTCCTCAAGATCGATCACAATCTCGTCGGCGGGCAGCGATCGCGCCTTCGCGAGCATCTTCACCGCGGAGGCAGGAACGGAGAGGCAGGAGCGCCGGGA
This sequence comes from Solirubrobacterales bacterium, assembly GCA_035456265.1. GTDB lineage: Bacteria > Actinomycetota > Thermoleophilia > Solirubrobacterales > 70-9 > DASUPK01. Next base: position 202 of record DATIDP010000020.1, read on the forward strand.
TTTCACAGCCTCGCGAGCATAGTCTCGGTTTCAGCTAGCCTCACGTGCCTCGTGCCACAAGCCTCGGGCCCGGACGGCCGGCGCGGGTCAGGTGGAGGAGGAGGAGGAGGAGTTGGAAGCGAGCCAGCGGATCGTCACCGACGGTCCCCATTTCGAGGACTTCGAGGTTGGCGAAGTCTTCGAAGAGGCACCGGCCCTGACGCTCACCCCCGGCCATGCTGCCCTCCATCAGGCGCTGCTCGGAGACAGGTTGAGACTGCCGCTGGACGCCGAGCTGAGCGCCGCGGTAACGGGAGGGGACACCGCCCTGGCGCATCCGAATCTCGTCTGTGACGTCGCCATCGGTCAATCGACCGGGCCGACCCAGCGCGTCCTGGGCAACCTGTTCTACCGCGGTTTGGTGCTGCTGCAACCAGCTCACATCGGCGACACGCTGCGAACGCGAACCGAGGTCGTTGGGCTGAAGCAGAACCGAGCCAGGGGGGACGGCACTGCGAGCGGACTGGTGGCCCTGCGGATCCGAACGGAGAACCAGCGCGGCCAGACGGTGCTCGACTTCTGGCGCTGCCCGATGATCCCCCTGCGGGACCCGGCGGCAGAGACCGGACATGCTGACCGCTTCGAGGAGATTCCCGACGAGCTCGACCCTGACCGGGTTGCCGCCGCCATCCCCGGCAGTTGGAGGCTCGACCGCTTTCGAGAGCGCGTTCCGGGGATTCACTTCGCCGACCTCCCGGTCGGAACGACGTTCGAGGTCGCCGGCCGCGATACGGTGAGCTCGGCGCCGGAACTGGCCCGGCTCACACTGAACCTCGCCAAGGCGCACACTGATCCCGGGGCGAGCCCGCATAGGCGCCGGCTCGTCTACGGAGGCCACACGATCGCGGTCGCCGCAGCGCAGGCCACGCGAGCGATTCCGAATCTGGTCACGATCGTCGCCTGGCGTGGTTGCGACCACCTGGCTCCGGTGTTCGAGGGTGACGTCCTCGCGACCGAGCTCAGCGTGGAGGGGGCGCATCCGCTCGACGGGGGCGGGGGCCTGGTGGACCTGCGTGCCCGGGTGCGAGCCGACCGCTCCGGCAGCGGTGAGATCGCTGAGGTGCTCGACTGGAGCTTCGTCGGATTGATGGCCTAGGACGAGAAAGGGGTTCGCGACGATGGGAATTCTGGACGGGATGCGGGTTGTGGAGGGCTCCGCCTTCGTGGCGGCGCCCCTGGGCGGGATGACCCTGGCGCAGCTCGGCGCCGATGTGATCCGCTTCGATCCGATCGGCGGGGGGCTCGATCGAAACCGCTGGCCCGTGACCGAGGACGGCAAGAGCCTCTTCTGGACGGGCATGAACAAGGGCAAGCGCTCGATCCAGGTGGATCTTCGCTCGCCCGCCGGCCAGGAGCTCGCGACGGCCCTGATCACCGCTCCCGGTGATGAGGCCGGTCTCTTCCTGACCAACTTTCCGGCCCGGGGATGGCTCGACTACGAGGCCCTGCGGGAGGGTCGCGACGATCTGATCATGGTCAGCATCAACGGCAATTACGACGGCACCTCCGCGGTGGACTACACGGTCAACCCGGCCACCGGATTTCCGTGGGCCACCGGCCCCCGGCACCTCTCGGTTCCCTTCAACCACTTGCTACCGGCGTGGGATGCGATCACGGGCACTCTGGCCGCGGCCGGGATGCTCGCGGCCGAGCGGCACCGGACCCGGACCGGCGAAGGACAGGTGGTCAGGGTCGCGCTCTCAGACGTCGCCTTCGCGATGGTCGGCAACCTCGGCAAGATCGCCGAGGCGCAGATCTGCCGCCGGGAGCGGCCCAAGGACGGCAACTACCTTTACGGCGCCTTCGGCCGCGATTTCCTGACCAAGGAGGGGCAGCGCATCATGATCGTGGCATTGACCCTTCGCCAGTGGCGGAGCCTGGTCGAGGCGACCGGTCTCGGCGAGGCCTTCGAGACCCTGGAACGGATGCTCGATGTTGACCTAGACAAGGAAGGGGATCGGTTCATAGCACGCGAGGTGAT
>DATIDP010000021.1:0-12408 GCA_035456265.1 Solirubrobacterales bacterium
CCGCGATCGCGGCGGCCAGGCAGGCGATCAGGCAGACCGCCAGGCCGAACGCATCGAGTCGCAGGGCGCCGGCGACCAGGTCGTGCTGCTCGTTCCACTGCCAGATCGCGAGGCCCGAGGTGACTCCCAGCACCGCGATCGTCAGGTACGCCATCGTGAAGCGGCCGAGGCGGGGGATGAGCCCGGCCATCAGCACGATCACCATTCCCGCGGTCAGCGCGATCACCGGCGAGAGCCCGGCGTAGTCGACGTGCGGGGCGTTGAAGGTCATCGCTGGGCCACCTCGGTCGGGGCCTGTGCGGTTGAGCCGAGCTGGGCGTTCACGGAGTCATCCGCGCGGTGCAGGATCAGCCCCGGCCAGAGCGCGAGCCCGACTATGCAGGCGATCAGGCCGGTGAGCACGGTGCCGCGAGCCAGGCCGACCTCCCTCGACTCGATCCCGTCCGGCTTGCGATTGTGCATCGCGGCCTGGTAGAGGCGCAGCGCGTAGTAGGCCGCCAGCGCGATCCCGATCGCGGCCACGAAGGCATAGACGATCTTCTCCTGGAAGATCCCGTTGAGGATGTAGAACTCGCCGATGAAGTTGGCGGAGCCGGGCATCGCCAGCAGGGCGAGCGTGGCGACCAGGAAGAGGGCCGCCAGGACGGGCGCCCGCGTCGCCAGCCCGCCCATCCTGCGGATGTCGTCGGTGCCGGCGCGCTCGACCAGCAGCACCGCGATCAGCATCAGCGGCGCGACCACCAGGCCGTGGTTGACCATGTTGAGGACCGCCCCGTCGGCGCCATCGGCGCGCAGGCTGAAGATGCCGAGCGTGATGAAGCCGAGCTGGGCCATCGAGGAGTAGCCCAGGATCAGCCTCGCGCTGCTCTGGGTGAAGGCCATCACCGACCCGTAGAGGATCGAGGCGACCGCGATGATGAGAACCAGCTCCTGGAAGTGGGTGGTGGCCGCGGGGAAGATCGGCAGGACCACCCGCAGGAACCCGTAGGCGCCGACCTTGGAGAGCACGCCCGAGAAGAGGGCGAGGGCGGGGAGCGGCGCGACGCGGTACGCGTCGGGCATCCAGCCGTGGAGGGGGAAGGCGGGCATCTTCACCAGGAACGCCGCCGCGAAGAAGCAGAAGATCCAGTACTGGCTGCCGCTGCCCAGCTGGTCGGCGGCCAGGTGCTGGATGTTGAAGTCGATCGGGCCGCCGTCGGCCGCCAGGATGCCGGTGGCGATCGCGCCGGCGAACATCAGGAGCGAGCCGACCAGCGTGTAGATGAACATCTTGAGCGTGGCGGGCTGCGGCCTGATCGGGCCCTCGCCCTCCTCGGGCCGGCCCGGATGCTCCGTCCCCCAGCTCCCGAACAGGAAGTAGAACGGGATCAGCATCAGGTCGAAGAAGAGGACGAAGAGGATCAGGTCCTGCGCCAGGAAGGCACCGAGGACGGCCGTCTCGGCGAGCCCGAACATGAGGAAGTAGAGCCGTGGGCGCTCCGGTGGGTTGAGCGCGGACCAGATCGTCGCCGCCAGCCAGAGGACCGTCGTGAGCAGGACCAGGAAGAGGCTGATCCCATCGACGCCGAGCTGGTAGCGGACGCCGAGGGACGGGATCCAGCTCGCATCCACCGTGTGCTGCAGGCCGCCGGAGGGGTCGAAGCCGACGACGACCGCGATCGCCATCGCGAGGGAGAGCAGGGAGCCGACCGCGGCCACCCATCCGGTGATCCGGCCGGGCACGACGGCGGCGACGAGCCCGAACGTGAGTGGTGCCCAGAGGAGGATCTCGATCACGCTGGTCTCCTCATGAGCTCTGCAGCAGGAAGTAGAGGCCGAGCCCGGCGAAGCCGGTCACCAGCAGGAGGGCGTAGGAGCGCAGATAGCCGGACTGGGCGCCGCGAACGCCGGCGCCCGCGCCGCGGACCAGGTCGACCGCAGCGACGACGATCCCTTGGACGACGTAGCGCTCGAAGATCGCGTTCGCCCACCGCCCGACGGCGAGCGCGGGGCGGACGAAGAGCAGGTCGATCGCCTCGTCGAAGTACCACTTCCGCTCCAGGAAGTCGTGGAGCCGGGGCAGGCGCTTCTGAAGCGCCGCCGTCCAGCCGGGGTTGCGCAGATAGGCGTAGTAGGCGATCGCGATGCCGAGCACCGAGATCAGGCCGCCGATCAGCAGGCCGCGGTAGGCGGCGGTCGTGCTCGGGCCCTGCTCGTAGAGCTTCGAGTCGAGGAAGGACCCGTGCAGGAACTTGTGGACGACGTCGTCGACGCCCGGGATCTGCACGAAGCCCGCGAACAGCGCGCCGAAGGCCAGGACGCTCATCGCGATCTTCATGGGCATCTCCCGCTCGGCGATCTGGTGGCTCGGCCCCGGGAAGCCCACGTCCGTGTCCTCGGATTCGCCCGTCGCCGGGTTCTCCGGCTCGGCGTGGTGGAGGTGTCCCTGCTCGAGCTCCCTCGCCTCCTCGCAGGGTTCCCCGAAGACGACGCGGAAGCCGATCCGGAACGAGTAGAAGGCGGTCAGCAGGGCGCCGATATAGCCGCCGATCGTGAAGATCACGTACCAGCCGCCGCGATAGGCGGCGAAGTCGAGGATCTCGTCCTTCGAGAACCAACCGGAGGTGAGCGGGAAGGCCGCCAGCGCGAGCGCCCCGATCAGCAGCGTCGCGGAGGTGAATGGCATGGCGCGGCGGAAGCCGCCCATCAGGTCGATGTTCTGGCGGTTCGCCATTGCGCCGATCACCGAGCCGGCCGCCATGAAGAGGAGGGCCTTGAAGAAGGCGTGCGTCATCAGATGGAAGAGGCCCTCCGAGTAGGCCCCGATGCCGACCCCGACGAACATGTAGCCGATCTGGCTCATGGTCGAGTAGGCGATGATCCGCTTCAGGTCCGTGACGACCAGCGCAATCGTCGCCGCAATCAGGAGAGTGGCCAGCCCGATGAGCGCGGCGATGTCGGCGGCGGTCAGCCCGATCTCGAAGAGCGGGTGGAAGCGAGCGATCAGGTAGACCCCGGCCGTGACCATCGTCGCTGCATGGATCAACGCGGAGACCGGAGTTGGGCCCTCCATCGCGTCGGGGAGCCAGGTATGGAGCGGGACCTGCGCGGATTTGGCAATGGCGCCCACCACCAGCAGCAGGCAGATCGCCACGACCACGCCCTGATTGGTGTGGAAAGCGCCGGGGGCCTGGCTGAAGATCGAGAGCAGGTCGAAGGTGCCGAGCTCGCGGAAGATGAAGAAGGCGGCGAGCATCATGCCGACGTCGCCGATCACGTTGATCACGAACGCCTTCATGCCGGCCCGTGTCGCCGTCTCGCGCCGGTACCAGAAGCTGATCAGCGCGTAGGAGGCGAAGCCGACGAAGGCCCAGCCGACGATCAGCAGCACCAGGTTGCCGGCCAGGACCAGCAGCAGCATCGAGAAGACGAAGAAGTTGAGGTAGGCGAAGAAGCGGTTGAAGCCCCGGTCCGAGGTCATGTAGCTGATCGAGTAGAGGTGGATCAGCGCCGAGACCCCGCTGACGATCAGGCACATGTAGACAGAGAGCGGGTCGACCAGGACGTTGAGCGGGATGTCGAGGCCGGCCGCGCTCGCGTAGTCGTAGAGCGTGGACGTGTGCTGGCGGGCATCGACCGGGTCGCCGAGGAGCTGGGCGAGCGCCCCGATCGAGGCGAGGAAGGAGAGGCCGATCATCGCCGTCGCGATCCAGCCGGCGCTCCGTCCGGGAAGGCGTTCCCAGCCCAAGCTGACGATCAGCGTCCCCGCGAGCGGGAAGGCGAGCACCAACCAGCCGTACGCGGTTGCCGACAACTCGTCAGCCCCTGAGGGTGCGCAGGTCGTCGACGTTCAGCGGGATGCGGCGCCGGTAGGCCGCGACGATGATCCCCAGCCCGACCACCACCTCGCAGGCGGCGATCACCATCACGATCAGCGCGAAGACCTGACCGTCCTGGTTGCCGAGCGACCGCGAGAAGGCCAGCAGGGCCAGGTTGCCGGCATTCAGCATCAGCTCGAGGCAGAGCAGGATCACCAGGGGACTCCGGCGGAGCAGCACGCCCGCGACGCCGACCGCGAACAGCATGGCGGAGAGGACGAGGTACCAGGTGATGTCCATCAGGACTCGCCCTCCGCGCGGTGGCGGCCCGCCAGGACGACTGCACCGACGGCCGCGACGAGCAGCAGGAGCGATGCGGCCTCGAACGCGATCAGGAAGCGCTCCAGGAGGAGCTTGCCGATCGCAGAGGGAGAGCCGAAGCCGAGCTCGACGGTCGGGCCGCCGGTGTCGATCGCCTGCAGGCTCGAGCCGGTGATCGCGATCGCCAACTCGACGAAGAGCGCGATGCCGAGCAGCGGCGCGATGAAGCGCTGGCCCGGGATCGGCTCCCAGAGCGGCTCGTCGACGTTGCCGACGTAGGCCGCGACGAAGACGTAGAGCACCATCACCGCCCCGGCGTAGACGACGATCTGGGCGGCCGCGATGAACTCGCCCTGCAGGAGCAGGAAGAGACCGGCGAGCGAGATCAGGTGGACGATCAGGGCGAGGACGCTGTAGAAGGCGTTGCGGAGGGCGATCACCGCGATCGCGCCTCCCAAGGCGCCGATCGCGCCGGCGAAGAAGGCGACCTCCTTCACCCGATCCCTCCGCAGGTGTTACCCGGAGAGCCCGAGCGCCTCGAGTGCCTCCTCCTTGCTCTGGAAGAGGCGAACGGAGACCGGCTTTCCGTCGCGGAACGTCCACACCTGGGCACCCTGAGCCATGACCTCGGCGCCGCTGCCCCTGCCCCGAGCGCGGACGCCACCGACTCGGACGACCTGATCGCCGGCGTCGATGATCTCCGTCTCGAAGTACTCCATCTCGGACCAGACTTCCAGGGTCCTCTCGAAGCGTGCCTTGACTGCATCGCGGCCGCGGTAGACCCCGCTCTCCGGCGCCTCTGAGCCTGACCAATCGGCGACGAAGTCATCCGGCGCGTACTCAAAGGCCTCGTCGATGTCTCCGCTGTTGACGGCTTCCCAGATCGCGCGGACGGTCGCGACGTTCTCCTCGGACACGGTCGGAAGGTCATATCACTCGCCCTCCCGCCGCAGCGGCGTGCGGTCGATCGGCTCCGCCAGCAGCATCTCCTTGGTGAAGATCAGGTCCGAGCGGTTGTAGTCGGACATCTCGTAGTCGTGGCCCATGGTGATCGCGTCGAACGGACAGGCGACCTCGCAGTAGCCGCAGAAGATGCACCGGGAGAGGTTGATCTCGTAGACCTCGGCGTAGCGCTCGCCGGCGGAGATACGGTGGGCCGGGTCGTTCTCTGCGGCCACCACCCGGATGCAGTCGGCGGGGCAGGCCGCGGCGCAGAGCGAGCAGCCGACGCACTTCTCGAGACCGCTGTCCTCGAAGCGGTGCAGCTTGTGGCGGCCGCGGAAGCGCGGATAGACCGGTGTCTTCTCCTCGGGATACTGGATCGTGACCGGGCCCTCGAGGACGCGGCCGAAGGTGGTGCGCAGGCCCCGGAGCGTCTCGCCGAAGGCCCGGTAGGCACCGCCGACGCCGCCCGGCTTCGGGCCGCGCTGGACCGAGATCACGTCCTCGTGGCTCTCGAGGTAGGGGAACTCGGTCCAGTCGGCCTTGTCGGTGTTGAGCCTCGCCTCCATCAGCTCACCGTCACGATCACCGCGGTTACCAGGATGTTCAGGGTCGCCAGCGGCAGCATCACCTTCCAGCCGAGCGACATGAGCTGGTCGTAGCGCAGGCGGGGCAGCGTCGCGCGGATCCAGATGAAGAAGCAGACCAGCGTCAGCGTCTTCAGCACCATCCAGACCGGGTCGAGCCAGCCGGGCCCCGGGCCCATCCAGCCGCCGAGAAAGAAGGTCACCGCGATGCCGGAGACGACGAACATCTCGAGGTACTCGGCGAGCAGGTAGGAGCCGAAGCGCATGCCGCCGTACTCGGTCATGTAGCCCTGGACCAGCTCCGCGTCCGCCTCCGGCAGGTCGAAGGGCGCCCGGTTGGTCTCGGCGAAGCCGGCGACCATGAAGATCAGGAAGCCGACGATCTGGGGGACGATGTTCCAGATCGATCCCTGCCCGTCGACGATGCTGGTCAGGGAGAGAGAGCCGGTCATCAGCACGACGCCGAGCAGCGCCAATCCCATCGAGACCTCGTAGGAGATCAGCTGCGCCGCGGAGCGCATGGCGCCGAGGAAGCTGTACTTCGAGCCCGAGGACCAGCCGGCGAGCAGCAGCCCGTAGAACGAGATCGAGCTGAAGGCGAAGAAGTAGAGGACGCCGATCGAGACGTCGATGCCGTAGAGACCGATCCCGTCCTGGACGTTGCCGAACGGCAGGATCGCCAGGGTGATGATCCCCGAGAAGATCACTATCGCCGGGGCGATCGCGTAGAGGAAGGGGACGGCCGCGTCGGGCCGGAACATCTCCTTGCCGGCCAGCTTGACGATGTCGGCGAGCGGCTGAACGAGGCCGACCGGCCCCACGCGGTTGGGGCCGTAGCGGTTCTGGAACCGGCCGATCAGCTTGCGCTCGGCGACCGTCAGCACCGGCACGATCATGAAGACGGCGAGGAAGATGATGATCGACTTGACGACCATCACCCAGGTCGCCTCGACGTAGTTGACATCCGCCAGCGGAAGGCTCATCGCTTCACCACCTGGATCCGAGGTGGGGCGCCGTCGGTGAGCAGGTTGCCGTTGCCCTCATCCGTCCCCTCGATCAGGAAGGCGGCGCCCTCGCGCATCCGCTCGCGGATCGCGACGGTCGCCTCGACGCTGTGGCCGTTGACCGACACCGTCACCTGGTCGCCTGGCGCCAGCTGCAGTGACTCCGCGTCCTCCGCGGCCAGCTCGAGCTTCTGCTTCGGCATCAGGAAGCGAAGGGCGGGGTTCCTGTTGGTGGCGTCGACCGCCCACAGGTCGCGGTAGGTGCCGAGCACCAGACCCTCGCCATCCGGCTCACCCTGCGGCTGCACAGCCTCCTGCCGCTCGGCGGCGGGGGGCGTCCAGGCCTGACCCTCGCGACGATCGCCCCATCGCACGCCCCGGCCGCCGATCTCCTCGTAGGTCAGTCCCTGGTAGAAGAGGACCTCAGCAGTGAGGGCTTCGAAGATGTCCTCCGGCGCCTCGGCGTCGATGCCCGCGCCGAGCTCGGTCGCGACCGCATCGAGGAAGCGCCAGCCGGCGATCATTCCCTCGGGAAGCGGGACGTTGCGCCGGAGGCGCTGCAGCCGCCCCTCCGGATGGGTGACCGTGCCCTCCTTCTCCGCCCACGTCTCCGCCGGTATCACGATGTCGGCGAGCCGGGTGGACTCGTCCTCGAAGGAGGCGATCGAGACGACGAAGCTGCCGGCCAGCGCCTTGCGCCAGCCCTCGGAGTCCGGATGGGTGCGAACCGGGTCGGCGTTGAGGAGCAGGAACGCGCCGAGGTCGTGGTCCGCGAGGCCATCCTTGATCCCGGCGCTGCCGCGGCCGCCGTCGATGGGCAGGAGCCCGGGCCTGGCATGCGGCAGGCACCCGACCTCGCGCAGGCCGCGGGTGTTCGACTCCTCCGGGACCTCGAGCACACCCGGGCCGATCCGCTTGTGCATGTCGAGCGAGTGCACGCAGGCGTGAAGCGCGTCCACCGCCCCTGGGCTCCGCCAGAGCCGCTCACCCCAGACGATCACCTGGTCGGGCGCGTCGCGGAGTGTCCCCGCGATCGCCTCGGCCTGCTCCCTGAACGGGCCGTCGGCATCGTAGCCCTCGGCTCCCAGTGCGCCGGCCAGGGCGCGGAGGAAGGCGGCAGCGTCTCCCGGGGCGTAGCGGACCGCCTCGTCCGCGCCACCGTCGAGCGCCGTGGGCCGCTCGGAGGCGACCACGAGCCTGGCGCGGCTGCGCCGCACGGCCTTGCGGATTCGCAGATCGAGGATCGGCATCTCGTGCAGCGGATCGCCGCCGACCACCAGGATCGCGTCGGCATTGTCGAGGTCGGCCATCCGCGTGCCGTGATCCGGCCGAGAGAGCTCCCCGAGCAGGGTGGGATCCACCGGGTTGGGGGAGCAGTCGAGGTTGGAGGACCCGGCGGCGCGGAGGATCCGCTGGACCAGCCAGCCCTCCTCGTTCGAGCTGCCGCCGCCGGCGAGCGCGGCCGCGTTCTCGCCGGACTCGCGAATCGCCTTCGCCACCCGGGAGACGGCCTCGTCCCAGCTGATCGGGCTGAGGCTGCCGTCGCCGGCGCGGACCATGGGCCGGGTGATCCGCTCGGCCGCATTGAAAGCCTGGAAGCCGAAGCGGCCCTTGTCGCAGAGCCAGCCGTCGTCGACCTCGGCGTTGTCCCGGGCCAGGACCCGCAGCACTCGCTCGTCGCGGACGGTGAAGCCGACGTTGCACTGGCTCGGGCACAGGGTGCAGATCGAGCCGGCCTGCTCGATGTCCCAGGGCCGGGCGCGGAAGCGGTAGGTGTAGGAGGTCAGCGCCCCGACGGGGCAGAGCTCGATGATGTTGCCGTGGAAGGGGGCGATGTAGGGCCGCTCGTCGAAGGTCCCGACGAAGGTCTTGTCGCCGCGCTCCAGCAGCTGCAGCTGCTCATCCTCGGCGACCTCCTGGCTGAAGCGAACGCAGCGGTAGCAGAGGATGCAGCGCTCGCGGTCGATCGCCACCAGCGGTGAGAGCTCGAGCGGCTTCTGGAAGTGCCGCTTCGGGTCCGTGAAGCGGCTCTTGCCCGGGCCCCATCCCATCGCGATGTCCTGGAGCGGGCACTCGCCGCCCTTGTCGCAGACGGGGCAGTCGAGCGGGTGGTTGATGAGCAGGAACTCGACGACCGCGTTCTGAGCCTCCTTGACGCGGTCGGTCTGCGTGTAGACCACCATCCCGTCGCGGACCGGCGTCGAGCACGAGGTCTGCAGCTTGGGCATGCCCTCGATCTCGACCAGGCACATCCGGCAGGCGCCGACAGGCTCGCCGAGCTTCGGCTCGTAACAGAAGACCGGGATCTCGACGTCGCCCATCTTGGCGGCGTCGTGGAGCATCGTTCCCTCGGGCGCCGTGACCTCCCGGCCGTCGACGACGAGGGTGACCGCGTTGCGGATCGGGCGGGTCATGCCACCCCCACCCGGGCCGGCTGCGGCGGCTCATCCCGGCCGGGCGGGGAGATCGAGTGGTCGCCGCTCGGCTGCCCGAGGCTGGCGCCGGGGACGCCGCCCTCGATCGCCTTCATGAACTCCTCCCGGTACTTCTTGACCATCGCGCCGACCGGCATCGCCATCGAGTCGCCGAGGACGCAGAGGCAGTTGCCGATGATGTTGGTCTGCACCGAGGCGACGGTCTCGAGGTCGATCGGCGTCGCCTGGCCGCGGATCATCCGCTCGAGCATCTTCACCGTCCAGTTGGTGCCCTCGCGGCAGGGAGTGCACTTGCCGCAGGACTCGTGGTGGTAGAAGCGCGCCGTCCGGAGCGCCAGCTCGACGATGCTGGTGGTGTCGTCGAAGACGATGATCGAGCCCGAGCCGAGCATCGATCCGGCCTCCTGCATCGCCTCGAAGCTGTATGGCAGGTCGAGCCCCTCCTCGGCCTTGAGGACGGGGGAGGATGAGCCGCCGGGGAAGAACCCCTTGATCGATCGGCCGTCGAGCGGCCCGCCGGCGAGCTCCTCGATCAGGGCCCGCGTCCGGATGCCGAGCTCGACCTCGTAGTTGCCCGGCCGCTTCACGTCGCCGGAGACCGAGACGACCTTCGTTCCCGGCGACTGCTCGGTGCCCATGCTCTTGAACCAGTCGGCGCCCGAGGCGACGATGTGCGGGACGTTCGACAGGGTCTCGACGTTGTTGATCAGGGTGGGACCGTCGTAGAGGCCCTGGACCGCCGGGAACGGCGGCTTCAGGCGGGGATTGCCCCGCTTGCCCTCGAGGGAGTCGAGGAGCGCCGTCTCCTCGCCGCAGATGTAGGCACCGGCGCCGCGGTGGACCACCAGCTCGACCTGCTCGCCGGTGCCGAGCACGTCCTCGCCGAGGAACCCCGCCTCGTAGGCCTCGTCGACCGCCGCATCGAGGATGTCGCCCTGCAGGTCGTACTCGCCGCGGATGTAGATGAAGCAGCGGTTCGCGCCGGCGGCGCGTGCGGCGATGACGATGCCCTCGATCAGCTGGTGTGGGTTCTTCTGCAGCAGCTCGCGGTCCTTGAACGCCCCCGGCTCGGACTCGTCGGCGTTGCAGCAGAGGTACTTGTCCATGTCCCCGCGGGGCAGGAACGACGCCTTCTTGCCCATCGAGAACCCGGCGCCGCCGCGGCCGCGAAGGCCGGAGTCCTCGAGCTCCTTGAGGACCTCTTCCGGCGTCATCTCCCTGAACGCCCTCTCGATCGACGTGTAGCCGCCGAGCCTCCGGTAGGTGTCGATCGAGGCCAGCCCCGGTTCGTCGATGTTGCGGAAGAGGAGGCGCGTCTCCTGGGCGGCCATCAGCCCTTCACCTCCTTCGCGTCGGGACCTCCGGCCGCCTTGCGGTCCTCGAGCCGCTTCTCGGGGAGTACCTCCTGGGCCGAGCGCAGCTGCTCGGCCGCAGTTCTGGCGTCGTCTTCGGTGAGCGGTCCGTAGTAGCGCTCGTCGATCGACGCCATCGGCGCGATGTCGCAGGCGCCGAGGCATTCGAATCCGCGTACGAAGAGCTTGCCGTCCGCGGAGGTTCCCTGGCCCTCGATCCCGGCTGCCTCGCAGAACGATTCCAGGAGCCGGTCCGCGCCGCGCAGCCAGCAGCTGATGTTGGTGCAGACCAGCACCTGGTGCTCGCCCTCGGGCTCCAGGCGGAAGAGGTCGTAGAAGCTCGCGACTGACTCGAGGTACCCGGGCGTCACGCCCATCACCGCGGCGGCCTGGTTGATCCCCTCCGGCGTGCACCAGCCGAAGCGGCGCTGGACGGCCCAGAGCGCGGGGATCGCCGCCGAGCGCTTGCGCGGGTAGCGCTTCATCGCCCGGCGAATCTCCTCGGCGAGGGCCTTCGGGACCTCGACCTCGGCGGGCTCCGGGACCGGCGCCGGCTCGCCGTGCGGCTCACGGTCCTCGTAGGTGGCCCCGATCACCTCGACCTCCTCGGCCGGGACGTCGACGCCGACGAGCTCCTGCTCGTTCGGCATCGGTGGCGGCTCGGGGGCGTCGTGGATGTGCCCCGGGTCGACGGTCCAGGGTCGCTTGCCCTTCGGGATCAGCGGACTCATCGGTCCACGCCTCCGATGATCGGGTCGAGCATCCCCAGGTTCTGGATCAGGTCCGCGATCAGGCCCCCGACCGACATGTCGCGGAGGGACTGCAGGTTGACGAAGGAGGGGTCCCGGAAGTGGACGCGGGCGGGCTTTGACGAGCCATCGGCGAGGACGAAGCAGCCGAGCTCGCCCCGCGGCGACTCGATCGAGTCGTAGAGCTCGCCCGGCGGCACGCGGAAGCCCTCGGTGACCAGCTTGAAGTGATGGATCAGCGCCTCCATCGAGGTGGCGAGCTCCTCGCGAGGCGGCAGCACGTACTTGCGATCGTCCGAGATCCAGGGGCCCTCGGGCAGCCCGTCGAGCGCCTGCTCGATGATCCGGAGCGACTCGCGCATCTCCTGCAGGCGGACCCGGTACCGGTCGTAGCCGTCGCCGACCGTGCCAACAGGGATCTTGAAATCGAAGTCGCCGTAGGCCAGGTAGGGGTCGGCCTTACGCAGGTCCCAGGGCTCGCCCGCCGCCCGCAGCAGCGGGCCGGTCACGCCGAGCTCGAGCAGCCGCTCGCGCGGCACGATCCCGACCTCACGCGTGCGGTGCAGAAAGATCTCGTTGCGGTCGAGCAGCGCCTCGTACTGATCGATCCGCGCCGGCATCTCCGCACAGAACCTGCGCACCTTCTGCTCGAAGCCGGTGGGGATGTCCTCGAAGACCCCGCCGACCTGGAAGTAGCGGGTATGCATCCGCTGGCCGGACGACATCTCGAAGAGGTCGAGAATCGCGTCGCGCTCGCGGAAGCAGTACCAGAGCATCGAGATCGCACCGATGTCGAGCGCGGTCGTGCCCAACCAGACCAGGTGGGACATGATCCGGTCGAGCTCCATGTGGAGGACGCGCAGATACTTCGCGCGAGGCGGGATCTCGATGCTGACCAGCCTCTCGACGCAGCCGCAGAAAGCCTCCATCTGGAAGAAGTAGGAGAGGTAGTCCATCCGCTCCACGAACGGGATGACCTTCCAGTAGCTCTTGTCCTCGCAGGACTTCTCGATCCCGGTGTGCAGGTAGCCCATCACCGGCTTGAGCTCGATGACCCGCTCGCCCTGCAGCGTCACGATCAGCCGCAGCACCCCGTGAGTGGCGGGATGGTGCGGCCCCACGTTGATCGTCAGGACCTCCTGCTCCGGCTCGAGGCCCGGCCCCTCGAGTTCGCGCTCGGCGAGCTCCGCGACCTGCTCCGCGAGCGGCGCCGATGGGTCC
>DATIDP010000022.1:0-28586 GCA_035456265.1 Solirubrobacterales bacterium
ATCACCTCGCCCCCAACTAGCGGTCCACCGATGACTGCGACAAGCCAGCCGAAGTCGGGCTCGTCGTCGCGGAAGTTCGCGGTGCAACGGCCGGCGATATGCAAATCGGGTCGGTCGGCCCGAACCTCGAGCGGCACCCAGCCGCAGGCCGCGATAGCCAACGCGGCATGTGCTGCTTCGTGAGTTCGGGTGCCTGCGTTCATGCCCGTCGCATCCACGCCGGCGGTTTCAACGTCGCCCGGTACTCGTCTTCGAGTCGTTGCAGACGCTCGGCCTCGCGGTCCTTCGCGGCCTGCTGCCGCTCCCATTCCTCGCGCCGCTTTTCGTCCTCGCGACGCAGCCGCTCGGCTTCCTCACCAACCGCTTTCAGGCCACCCGACGGCTTGACGACGTAGCGCGGCTCGGGTGGAAGGTGGTCCTCGGGACCGGCGCGATCCTTGTGCGACGGGCACCACCACTTGCGATCCGCGACGGGTCGCAAAGAGCCGTTCGGGTTCGTTGCCCAGACGTTGCAGCCCTCAGCGGCGCAGGCGGCGAGCCGCCTGCCCTGGGCGTCCGGCCCCCACCGCAGCGAGCGGTTTGTGGCTGCGGCTTGCGCTTCAAACTGCTCGTCCCCGATCGTCGGCATACCCAGCGACGTCCGAGCCCGATCCACGAGCTCTCGCCGTCCCTGCGGACCAGCGGTCGCGAGCAGGTCGAGTGCGTCGCCGAACCTCTCGATGCGGCCGTGCCGCATGACGAGATCGAGCCCGATCCGGTTGACGACGCGGCGCTCGTCGCCGGTGAGCATTTCCCTCGTGTAGTCGGTGAGCCGGTTCAGGTCGAAGGACTCGTCACGGTTTCGGACTGGGAAACGCAATGGCTCACTCATGCTTCACGCCGGTCCTTTCCCGATTGCGGTTCGTTGGAAGTAGGTGCAGGCGCCATTCGTTGGAGGTAGTGCCCGGCGCCGCGGGCGGGACGCGAATGCCCGCCGGCGCACAACGGTGGGCGTGCAAGTCGCCCGCGGCGCCGGTACATCGGTTGAAAGTTGACCGGCGCCGGGACGGAGGAACGAGGAGAGAAGTCCGTCCGCGGCGCCGGGTCGCCTGGTTCCGGCGACGGTTCATTGACTCCTCGAGCCTGCTGGCGGCTTCTCAGAGCCTCGCCGCCGCGACTCCTCAACTTGCTGGGCCTTCTTCTCGGCGATTTCCAACGCCCGCCTTGCCAGCTCCTGCGGCGTGTCGGGTCGCCGATGGTCATCGGCCTTGTCGGTCATCTCTGCCTTTCGTCTACGAGCCTCGCCATCGGAGCCTCGACGTTCTCGGTGATCCAGCGTTCGAGCTCGCGCGCCGGGACCAACACCTTTCGGCCGACGCGGACCACTCGCAAGTCCGGTTGGACTCGCTGCTCGAAAGTTGTAAGCCCCATGCCAAGCGACCTCGCCGCTTCGGCACGGGAAAAAGCGAAGCGCGGCGCGCTGGTCATTCGGCTGTCACCTCTGCCGGTTTAGGCGTCCTATTCCAGTTGCGCCTCGACGTAGGCATCCAGCAGACCGGCGGCCTCCCCCTCGGAGCCAGGCATCGGGTGGCCATGGTGGTCCAAGGTGATGCCGATCCCGTCGGTCCTCAGGGAGGGGAGCTCTCATCCAGAGTGCCGATCAAGGAAAATTGACGGCCTCAATTCCACTCCCATGCCGTGAGGTTTCCCCGCCATTAGGCTGCGACTCGTGTTGAAGCGCAATCGGATCGACCTGGCCCTGATACTGATGGCCATTGCCATCGTGCTCAACCTGGTCCTGCTGTTCAGCGGCGAAGCCTCACCCGGCTGGCTGCTGGCCGCCGTGATCCTGCTGGGGGCTGCGGGGGCGTCGCTGCTTTCCCAGCGGCGCGAGTACTAGTTCCGGTCGGGATCGTCGAGCGGCGGCCGCCCTACCAGCGCCCGTTGTAGATCGCATCGAGGCGATTCCTGATCCAGCACCACATCGCGCCGAGAAGACGGATGCCGGGAGGGCTCTCGGAAACCGGCGGTGTTCGGATCAGGCCCATGATCTAATCCTCATGCGGACGTTCTCCCTCTTCTAGGCGTTTCTCTTCGCTCTGTATCAACGGCACGCGGGGTGCGGTTCGTTCGGATGGCTCACGCCACCCACCAACCCGAACTCCCGCAGGTAAGACGGGAGTCCGGTCGGGGCTCGGCGGCTATTGCGCTCGCTGAGTCAGAAAACCGGCGAGTCGTTCAGTTTGAATGGCTGATCTAGTTTTCTGAACTCGTCACGACGCGATAGCTGATCACGAGTGCAGCGATCAGAACGACGCCGACCGCAATCAGTCCGCCCCAGCCGCCGAGGAAAACGAACGCCAACGTGATGACGAGGAGGGCCACAGCCATGCCCACGACGAGGGGGATGCCGATCAGGTCCGAGTCGGTCGGAGGCTCCCACCGGGACTTGCGCTGATCCTGTTCGGGTGACCGGCTCATCGGGAGCCAAGCCTACGTCAGTTTCCGCGCCAGTTCGTCAGGTGGTGGCTCCAGTCCGGGTCGACGTTGTCGAGCATCGAGTCGAAGGCATCGACCTCGGCATCTTTCGCATCGAGCTGATAACGACGGGTGCCGTCGTCTATCACCTGCATTGGCTGGATGTTGAATCGCGCCTCGAACTCGTCGAGGACTTCCCGGCCCCGGTCATCCTCGGGATGGAGTGCGATCACCGCGGCCATTGGGGCAGTCTAGTTCTGGTCGGGTCCTCGGGGATCAGTCGCCCGGTGGATAGTCCCGGTGAACGTCCTCGTCGTGCCGTAGAAGCGATCGGAGTCGATCCGAGCCATCGGAGGCGATCCAGCGCTCGTCGATCGGCTCGCCTTGACGGTCGAAGCTTCTGACCTTCAGGTAGCCGGCGCGACTGTCCTCGACCTCCACATGTGAGCAACGCTTGGCCTGCTCGGCAACCGACTTCGCCTGCTGCGGCGACAGAATGAGCTTGGGTCCCGGCATGTTCATCCCCTCATCATGTCGCTGAACCGGAGTCAGTCCGGGAAGCGGTGATGTCGGAAGAGAACCGTCGCCCGCATGTCTTGACAATACGTACAACCATGGGCGAGGATTCACTCCGGGTAGGAGAAAGGAGTCTTTCTTGATGCGCAATCCTGGGCAGAGCCGAGAAAAGGAGAGGACCTGCTCGATAGCGGGTTGCCCTCGGGAGGTCGTCGACCGCGGCTGGTGCAGGCGTCACCTAGCCAACTGGCAGCGGACAGGTGACCCAAGAAAGGTCCTGGTGGGCTGGTCCCGACCGGCACGAATCTGAGGGACGGTCGAGAGCGCCGAGCCTCGATGCCGCCGGGTTTTCGGCGTCGGCCGCTCACATCACATGACGCCCGCCGTCGCGCGGCCGGCGGTCTGTCAGGCATGAGACCCAGCGTCGCAACCTCCCTCTCCCTCGAGCGCGATAACTGCGTGGGCGATGTCGCGAGGGAACGTCGCGATCGTGCGCCCGGCAATCGAGGCCTTCAACCGACGCGTATCAGCCTCACCCCGGAGGGCAGGATCGCCTCCGGGACCATCCAGGGGAGCCGCGAGGAGGCTCTCCCCGCGCTCTTTCGGCCACCGGTGTCTCCCGCCTGCGAAGATCGCGACAGTGAATGAGACGACGCCCCAGCCGCCTCACAACCCGCTGAAGCGCGAGTCCGACATGTTTCGCGTGCTGGTCATGTTCGCGGTGGCAGCGGCGATCGTGATCGTCGTCGCGCTGATCTTCGGCTCCCTGGCCGGCGTGATAGTCGGGGTGATCCTCGTCGCGATCGGCCTGTGGCGGACCTGGAGCCTGATTCAGAGCTGGCGCCGCCACGGCTCGGACCCCGCCGAGCGCTAGCTCCTCTTCGGTAGCTGCCGCCGCCCTACTCCGAAAGGCCGGCGGCTTCGAGGGCCGCTGCCTCGCCATTGAAGGTGCGCCACCGTACGCACTGCGCCTGGCGCCATTCCGCGACCTGCCAGGCATGCCGGTCAATGGTCGCCCCGCTCGCTATGCCGTGGCCGCGAAGGTGGACCCGCGCAACGGTCGTGTCGCCTAGGTCTCGAACGTCCTCGACCTCCGTGCTGAAGTCGGGAGCGATGCCGAGCATGTTCTCCCACCAGCTTCGGATACCGGCGTGGCCGCGCAGGGCCCGGCCGCCTTCCAGAGCCCGAACGAGCGGGCTGTACTCGACGTTGGGGTCGGCAAGCGCGAGGAGGGCATCGAGGTCGCGCCGGTTGACGGCGTCATTCGCCCGGTAAACCAACTCGACGTTCTCCTGCGACATCGCGCACGCAGTATCTCGCCGCAACCGAGCGGCGCGGGAGATCGTTAGTCGGTGACCAGATCGACCAACTTGATCACGCCGTAGGCGGCTCCCCCAACGAGCGAAAGCGCGAGCGCCTTGCCGGTGACACCGCCGATGCCCTTCACCCGACTCGTCCTGAGCGCCTCCCAGCGGATCGGGACGACCTCGATTTGACGGTACCCATCAACCACGGCGCCAGCGTACCTCGCCGCCAAGCGAGGAGAGTCAGAGGGGCCTGGAAGAGGCCGTGCCGCTCCACGGCGGGGCTGAAGAGCTCAAGCAGTGCGTCGTACTCCTTGTTGTTGTGTGCCCACACGCCACGTTTGAACGCCTCGACGTTCTCCTGCGACAACACCTCCTCAACCCCGCGGCTTCGAGGGCGTCGGCCTGATCCCGGAAGAACTCCTGGCAGATGATCTTGCCATCGCGCAGCGTGATGACGTTAGTCAACTCGATGTTCGACTGAGGCCCTCGGCCTACGCCCCGCCAGACCTGCCTTTACTTCTTGCCGCCGCCCCCGCCACCAGCGCCCCCGCCAGCGGCGCCTCCGCCACCGGCGGCCGCGCCACCGCCGCCCCCACCCGTGGCGGTCTGGAGGTAGGAGACGAGCTGCTGGAGCTGGTCGGGCGTCAGGGTCTGGCCGAAGTTCTGGGGCATCACGTTCGGCTGGTAGCCGGGGGTGATCTGGGCGTTCGGGTCGCTGATCGACTGTGAGATCTGCTGGGCGCTCATGCCCTTCAGTGCCTCATCCAGGTTGGGGCCCGTGGTGCCGGTTGTGCCGGCCTGGGAGAGGGTGTGGCAGCCGCCGCAGTTGGTCGCGAAGAATTGCGGCGGCGCGAAGACCGGCGGCTTGATGCCCGGCACGCCCGCCACGCTCGCGACGTAGGCGGCGACGTCGTTCAGGTCGTCACCCGTGACGAGGTCGGCGGGCATGTAGACGCCGACCTGTTCCGGCGTGGCGGGCCGCGGGTTCTCGACCTGCGCCTTGATCACGCCCTCGAACGTGTCGGAGTCCTGGCCGTTGGCCCTGGCCTGCTTGAAGGCGTAGTCGAGGTTCGGGCCCACCGCGCCGTTGGTCCCGGCCCCGGTCAGCGTGTGGCAGCTCCCGCACTTCTGCGTGAACAGCTGCTGGCCCTTCGCCAGGTCGGGCTTTGGGCCGAGGTCGCAACCGGTCAGGCCGATGACGGCCGCGGCTGCGGCCATCGTGGCGATCACCCAGATCGCCCGCCCGTCTATGCGGCGCCGGGGGGTGTGGTCGCCGTTGATTTCGACCTTCATCGGGGCCGGAATCCTATATGTCGCCCCCGCGCTCCCGGCGCCTTCCCAGGCGTGGGATAAGCTTGCGCGGAAAGGCACTTGGGGCCGCCGGAAGGCGACCGCGGGTGCGCTGCCGACGGCGGAAGGAGAGCGTCGAGTGCAGGTTCGCCAGGGCATGTCGAGCGTCGTGCTGGCCGTGGGTCCTGGCCACACCCTGCGGGAGACGGCGACGAAGATGACCGAGAAGGGCACCGGTGCCGCCCTCGTCTTCGACGACGAATCGCCGGCCCCGCGGATCATCACCGAGCGCGACATCCTGAACGCCGTCGGGACCGGCAAGGACCCGGACACCGAGAAGGTCGCCGATCATATGAGCGAGAGCGTCATCTCCGCGGCGCCCGATTGGAGCCTCGAGCAGGCGGCCGAGGAGATGGTCCAGCGGGGCATCCGCCACCTGGTCATCGTCGAGCGCGGCGAGCTGGTCGGGGTGCTCTCGATGCGGGACATAGTCCGCTGCTGGACCGAGGTCGGGGCGACCTCGTCGATGAGCCCTCCCTAGGGCTGGTCTTCGGGAACCGAGACGGAGAGCGGGATCGGCGCGGTGTCGGTGCGCTGCTGGCGCGGCATGCGCGCGATCTCGCCCCTGTTCGCCCGCAACCAGCCGATCAGGCACAGGAGCGCGATGACCGCCCCGATGATCGAGTATGGCCACCAGGCGTACAGCCCGACGATGACCGCCGCCAGCCCGAACGCGAACAGCGCCGGATACACCGACGGCCTCGGCAGGTAGATGTTCTCGGTCGGCTCGGGCGGCTGGCTCATCGCAGGTAGAGCACCGAGATGTAGAAGGCCAGCCCGAAGACGAGCAGCGCCAGCGAGCTGGCCACCATTCCCGCCTTGATCGTCGCTCTCGCGCGTTCGCGGTCCATCGGCGTCGGAAGCCTACAACGCCCGGTCGAGGGCCATCGCGATGAAGAGCAGCGCCAGGTAGGCGAGTGAGCTGAGGTAGAGCCGGCGCGCCGCCTGCCGCGTAGGGTGCGCGAGCAGGACGAGGGCGAGGCCGACGAAGCCGCCCCCCAGGGCGAGGGCGGCGATCAGGTAGACGGCGCCGAGGAGGCCGGTCAGGACCGGGCCGATCGTCACGGCGACGAGCAGCAGCGCGTAGGCCGCGATCTGGTGGCGCGTGGTGGTCTCGCCGCGGACGACCGGCAGCATCGGAACACCGGTCCGCGCGTAGTCGTCGGAGATCAGCAGCGAGAGCGCCCAGAAGTGGGGCGGCGTCCAGAAGAAGACGATCGCGAACGGCCACAGCGCCTGCGCGGTGAGGCCGCCGGTGGCCGCGGCCCAGCCGACCAGCGGCGGCATGGCCCCGGCCGCGCCGCCGAGAACGATGTTCTGCGGCGTCCGGGGCTTGAGCCAGAGCGTGTAGACGAAGACGTATCCGAGGAGGCCGGCGGCGGCCAGGGCCGCCGTGAGTAGGTTCACCGTGAGCGCCAGCTGCACCACCGCGATTACCCCCAGGGCCGAGCCGAAGACGAGGCCGCGGCGCGGCTCGATCCGCCCGCTCGCCAGAGGCCGTCCCTTGGTCCGGGCCATGCGCGCGTCGGGTTCGCGCTCGATGTAGTGGTTGATCGCCCCGGCCCCGCCCGCGGCCAGGTAGCCGCCGAGACACGTCCAGAGGATCGTGGAGAGCGCCGGACCGCCCGGATCCGCGACGAACATCGTCGCGACGCAGGTGAGCAGGAGCAGCGAGATGATCCGCGGCTTGGTCAGCGTGACGTAGTCGTTCGCCACCCCGATCGCCGCGCGCATCGTGCGCGCCCGCGCGTCACTGGGCGTGACGGAGACGTGATCGCCGCCCGGACGCCTGCGGCGGCCGACGCGGTCCTGGCCCGTGCCGAGGTGGACGCTCATGCGGGCGCCGCTGATGCCTCGGCTCTTGGCGCCCGATCGTTGGATCGCGCCGGGCTCGGCAGCCAGGCGAGCTTGTAGGCGATCGAGACCACCGTCGCCCAGAGCAGCGTGGCCACGGTCAGGTGGGCCACGATCAGCGTGGCGTGCTCGCCGAGCCAGACGTTCATGCCGCCGAGCAGGACCTGGCCGAGCAGCAGCAGCGCTCCGAGGAGGAGCAGGCGGTCGCGTGAGCCGCGCGCGAACGCCAGGCTGAGCAGCACGATGATCGCGAGGGTCGCCGCGTAGACGAAGACGCGGTGCGTGAGGTGGATGTCGGTCAGGCGGTTGTTGCCGAAGGGGAGAAACTTCCCGTCGCCGCAGGTCGGGAACTGGTGGCCGCAGGCGAGGTGGGCGCCCGCGATGTTCGGGCCGACCTCGTTGACGCCGCGCTCCTCGGTGCCCGCCATGTAGCCGCCGGCGACGATCGCGCAGAGCAGCAGCACGGCTGCGACGGCCGCGTAGGGCTTCAGGCCGCGGACGGGCCCGCGCAGGGGCCGGCCGGCTTCGACCGCGGCCTCGGAGCGGGCCTTGAAGCCGAGCCAGAGGAGGAGCCCGAGCAGGAGCATCGCGGTGCCGAGGTGGGCGGCGACCAGCGTGTCCTTGAGGCTGTGCTCCACGGTCAGGCCCCCGAGGCCGGCCTGGATCAGGACGATCACGGCCGCGGCGATGCTGCCGCGAAACGCCCAGGTGGTATCCGGCGGCGGTTCTTGCGGCCGCCGTTTATGTCCCAGGTCGCGGTAAGCACGCCAGCAGAGAAGCCCGATCAGGACGACGACCACGGCCGCCAGGAGCCGATGGGAGAACTCGATGAACGTGTTCTCGTCGCCGACCAGTGGGATCACGTCGCCGCCGCAGAGCGGCCAGCCCTTCGTTCCGCTGCCGCCCGGACCGCACCCGAGCCCGGAATCGCTCACGCGAACGACCCCGCCGACGATGATCAGCAGGAAGGTGACAACAGCGGTGAGGTCTGCCAGGCGGCGAAACCGGCGGAGCCCTGCACCGCCGCCGCCGGCACCGGGTCCGGCCATGCCGTCAGGCTACCGGCTCACGCGTCTCGGCCGGGGTGCTGGGGGAGGCGTCACGACGCCGCACCGCCTCCCGGATGTCGCGCAGCGGCTCATCGCTGCGAACGTCCGGAACCACGTCGAAGTTGTGCGGCGGCGGGGGTGAGGTCGCGAACCACTCGAGCGTCTCACCGCCCCACGGATCGGGACCGGTGCGCACCCCGTTCTTGAGCGAGGCGTACGCGTTGACGAGCGTCAGCACCACGCCGAGCGAGAGCACGAATGCTCCGACCGTCGCAATCAGGTTGTACGCGTTGAGGCTCATCGAGTTGATCGCGTCGCTCGCCTCGAAGAACTTGAAGATGTCGACCTGCTGCCCCTCGACACCTGCGAGGAAGAGCGGGATGAAGGTCACGTGGGCACCCAGCACGATCAGCGTGGCAGAGGACCGGGCCAGGCCCTCGCCCATCACCCGGCCGGTGATCTTCGGGAACCAGTAGTAGAGCGCGGCGAACCCGCCGAGCACGGGGCCGCCGACGAACACGTAGCCGCTCGCCGCGGTCGACGCGGTGGTGTCGGCGAGCAGCCAGTTGACCGGGATCACGCTCTGGATCAGCTCCAGGACGAGGCCAAAGCTGAGCGTCGAGATCGCCGCCAGCGCAAACGCCAGCGGCGCGCGCATCCGCAGCACGCCTCCGGCGAGCGTCCCGATCAAGTTGACGAAGATCGCTCCGATCGGGATCACCAGGAGAAGGGCCATGAGCATCGCGGCGTAGAGCCATCCGATCGGGATCGAGGCGCTCATCATGTTCTGCATCCAGGCGAGCAGCCCCAGCGGCATGATCGCCGTAAGCGAGATCACCATCGCGCGGCGAGAGAGCAGCGGCTTGCCGGAGAACACCGGCAGGATCTCCGAGATCGCCCCGAACGAGGGGAGCAGGAAGACCAGGTAGCAGCCGGTGAAGAAGATCCAGCTCAGGTGCTGGTAGTAGAGCGGCGCCCCTCCCTCGCCCGGGTCGAAGAAGACGCCGTTGAAGTGGCGGTCGATCTCGAGCATGACCAGCGCCGCCACCATCGCCGTGCCGGCGATGATCATCGTCCAGCTCGAGACGGCCGCCGAGAAGCTGAAGATCGGCAGCCTGCGCCAGGCGAGCCCGGGCGCGCGCAGCTTCGAGACAGTCACGGCGAGGTTGATCGAGAGCAGCACCAGGCCGAGGACCGTCAGGCCCACCGCGGTGATCCAGACATCGATCCCGTTGTTGGAGATGAAGACGATGTCCGAGAGCGGCGGCCAGGAGTTGAAGCCTCCCTCCGGGGGTGTGTAGACGAAGCTCACATAGAGGAGGGAGCCGCCGAAGACGTAGAGCCAGAACGAGAGCGAGGCGAGCCGCGGGAAGGCCAGCGACCGCGCCCCGATCTGGAGCGGGACGACGTAGGCGAGGAGCCCGAAGAGCAGCGGCAGGGCGAAGAGGACGATCAGCGTCGCGCTGCCGACGGAGAGCAGGCGGTTGAAGGTGACCGGCTCGATCAGGTCGTTCTCGGGCACGGCCAGCTGGAGCCGAATCAGCAGGAAGGCGACGATCCCGAGCACCAGGAAGGAGAGCGAGGCGCCGATGTAGAGGCGGCCGACGTCCTTGTGGTCCGAGCTCATCGCAATCTCGAGCCAGCGCGGCCGCGTCGGCGCGGGGCCGTCGGTGACGAGCTCCGGCCGATGCGCCCCCATCAAACGGGTTGCTCCTCGGCTGTCGCCTCGGAGCACCCTCGCATCCCTACCGTCGCTCATTGCTCTCCGTTCGCCTGCTGCACGAAGGTCTGAGCCTCCTGGATCCCGGCCGCCTGCTGCTCGAGCCAGGCCTGGTAGGTCGGCACGTCGACGACGTGGACCCGCGTCCGCATCACGGCGTAGGAGGCGCCCGAGAAGGCGTAGCTGGCGCCGTCGAAGTCGCCCGTCTCGTCGGCCTTGAACCAGGTCTGGTTGCTCTCACCCGGCGTGGCGTCGAACTTGCCGCTCAGGCCGGGGACCCACCAGCGGTGGACGACGTCGGTCGAGCAGAGCTTCACCACCACCGCGGTGTCGACGGGGACGACGAGCTCGTAGTACGAGTAGGTCCCGTCCGGGTACTCGTAGCGCCAGATCCACTGCTGCCCGCAGGCCCTGATCTCGAGCGGCGCCGTCTTGGTCGAGGTGGCCGGCACGTTGAGCCCGCGTTGCGCCGTCAGCACCGTCGATCCCTGGAGCCCGTCCGGTCCGGTCGCCTCGATCTGCTTGGCGTCGTCGGTCTCGATCACGCCGAGGATGAAGGTGATGATCGCCAGCAGCGCGAAGACGCCGGCCGTGCCGAGCTGAGCCGGACGCCGCACGACGAGCCGCCGCGGCCGGCGCCCTCGCTCGGAGCGGAAGCGCATGACGAGGGCGATCAGCGCGCCGTTGATCGCGATCAACAGCAGGACGCCGATGACGATCATCACCCAGTAGAGGGTGTTGAGATCGTCCGCGTTCGGCGAGTGCCCGCCGGGAGGGCTCAAGAGCGCTAGCAAGGCGGCGTGAGTCTATTGACTCGCTCGCCCGGTTCGCCGCGCCCGGCGTGACTGGCTGGCTGGCCAAGTTCCCCCGCCGTCTGAGAGAATCGCCTGGTCCGGCGGGGTTCTGGTGGCCGCCGAAGTGCTGGTCGAGGAGGATTGGGATGGCCGGAGACGGCAACGGTTCTGACGGGAGTGCCCAGCGGGCACTCCGCCGCATGGCGAAGTCCGACCCCGAACTCGCGGCCCGGCTCATCGTCCAGTCCCTTCCGGCCGTGGCGGCCAAGCTGCCCGACGGCATCAGCTATCGCCTCGAGCTCGACGGCCTCGGTGCCTGGACCGTGAGCTCCGTCGGCGGCCGGGCGAAGGTGGCCGAGGTCCTCGCCGGCGCCGACCTGAACGGCGAGACCTTCGCGATCTCCACCGACGCCGAGACGCTCGCTCGGGTCGCCTCCGGCCGCAATCCGGTCCGCCCCCTGATGAATGGACGGCTGAAGCTGGGCGGACGGCGCCGCAAGGCGCTCGCCCTCCGCAAGCTCGATCTCGATGCGGGGCCACGAGAGCTGGCCCGCCTCGGCCACCCGGTCAGTGCGGACCTGGTCTTCCGCTCACTGGCCTTTGCGATCGAGCCGGAGTGGACGCGCGGGCACCGCTTCAGCGTCGCCTATGAGCTCGTCGGGGAGGGTGGAGGGAGCTGGCGCGTCGAGGTCGACGACGGCAGCGTCCGGGTCGAGCGCGGTCTGGGCGAGGATCCCGACGCGCTCGTCAGGATCCGCTACTCCGACTGGCTCAAGCTCCTCTCCGGTGAGCTGACGCCCCCGGACGCCATGCGGCTCGGCAAGACGGAGGTCGAGGGCAAGATTCCTCCGGTCACCCAGCTCGGGCGCTGGATCGACCGTGCAGAGGGGATCGACGGCCCAGAGCTCGAGCGCGAGGAGCGCCAGCGCCGCCTGCAGGCGGAGAACGCCGGCAGTTGGGGGAGCAAGGTCAGGGCCAACGGCGCCTCCGGCGACGCGGGCGACCCGGCAGAGGCGAAGCGCCCCCGGGGCGGCCTGATGAGCTACGAGCAGCTCTACGCGCTCTGGGAACGGCAGAACTGGCGCGCCCACGAGCTCGACTTCACGATCGACCGTGAGCACTGGCTGGTCACGCCGGCCGAGGCGCAGCGGCACACCGCATTCAGCATCGGCAGCTTCTACGTGGGGGAGGAGCGGGTCACGGCTGACCTGGCGCCCTTCCTGCTGGCGGCCCCGAGCGGTGAGGTCGAGGCCTTCCTGGCCACCCAGCTGGTCGACGAGATGCGTCACGCCGTCTTCTTCGACCGCTGGGCGAGCGAGGTGATGGGCCTCGAGTCGGGCAGCTTCCGCGAGCGGCTGCACGAGATCGAGGACCGAATGCTCGGCCCGTGGCACTTCCTCTTCGACGACTCGCTGCGCGAGATCGCGAACCGGATCAAGGATCGGCCCGATGACCTCGAGCTCTTCGTCGAGGGGATCGTGACCTACCACATGGTCACCGAGGGGGTCCTGGCGATGCCGGGCCAGCGGGTCATGATCGAGTACACCGCCGAGCACGACCTCTACCCGGGCTTCAACGAGGGCTTCCGGCTGGTCGAGCGGGACGAGCACCGCCACATCGCCTTCGGGGTCCGCTTCCTGAAGGACGTCTGCGAGGAGCGGCCGGAGATGAAGGGGGTGATCGTCCGGCGGCTCGAGGAGCTGCTCCCCAAGGCGGCCGAGGTCTTCTGCCCGCCGGAGGCCGATGATCCTTCCGACTTCTTCTCCTACGGCCACCACTCCTCGCAGATCTACGGCTTCGCCTACCAGGCGCTGAAGCGCCGCATGGCAGCGATCGGCGTCGAGATCCCGCCTCCCGAGCGGCTCATGCCTGGCGCGGTGGACTTCGGCGGTCTTGCCGAGCGCCGGGTGCTGGCTGAGGAAGCCGCGGCGGGTTAGATGGCGGATTCTCGGGGAGCAGGCGGCACCGACGTCTGAACTCTTCCCGGGCCGATTGATTCCAGGCCCGGACGATGCGAACATACGTTCGTGTCCGCAGCGGCATCGATCCTGCACGCCGACGCCGACGCCTTCTTTGCCTCGGTCGAACAGCGGGATGATCCGAGTCTTCGCGGCCGGCCGACCATCGTCGGGGCCGGTGTCGTCATGGCGGCGAGCTACGAGGCCCGGGCGTTCGGGATCCACGGCGGCATGAGCGGGGGCCGGGCCCGTCGGCTCTGCCCCGATGCCGCCGTCGTCCCGCCCCGATTCACCGCCTACACCGAGGCGAGCAGAGCGCTCTTCGATCTCTTCGAGGAGACCGCGCCGCTCGTCGAAGGGCTCTCGCTCGAGGAGGCGTTCCTCGACGTGCGCGGACTGGAGCGGATCTCCGGGACCCCGAGGGGAATCGCCGAGCGGCTGCGGAGCCGGGTCAGGGAGCGCGTCGGGCTGGCGGTGACCGTCGGGGTCGCCAGGACGAAGGTCCTCGCCAAGATGGCGAGCCGCGCCGCCAAGCCCGACGGCCTGCTGGTGATCGAGCCCGAAGGCGAGGCGGAGTTCCTGAGGCCTCTCCCGGTCGAGGCCCTCTGGGGAGTGGGCCTGATCACCGCGGACAAGCTGCGTGCCCACGGGATCCAGACGATCGGAGACCTCGAGAGCCGCGATGAGGCGGCGCTGGCGCTCTTCCTGGGATCCCATGCGGCCCGGCATCTCCATGCGATCGCGAACCGGCGCGACCCGCGGCGCGTGCGCCGGGGCCCGCGCCGGCGCTCGATCGGCACGCAGTCGGCGTTCGCGGGCGGGGGCAGGTCCCGGTCGGAGCTCGACGCGCTGCTGGTCACGCTGGTGGATCGGGTCAGCCGGCGGGCCCGAGCCGCCAATCGCGCGGGTCGCACGGTGACGCTGCGCTTCCGGTTCGCCGACTTCTCCCGCGCGACCCGATCCCGAACCCTGCCCCACCCGACGGCCGGGACGGGAGCGATCCTGGCGGCCGCCCGGGCGCTGCTCGCCGCCTCCGGGCCGATGGTCGAGCGGCACGGGATCACCCTCCTCGGTATCACGGTCGCCAACCTGAGCGACGAGGCTCAGCTCGAGCTGCCGCTCGAGCCGCGAGTCGATCCGGCCCTCGACCTCGCGATCGACGAGATCCGCGAGCGCTTCGGGACGGACGCGATCAGGCGCGGGTCGACGTCACCGTCAACACCCCGGCACTTCACGCAGGTCTGAGCCGGCCCAGTGGGCCGTCAACTCAGGTGGGGATGTCGCCTCCGCCGCCCCCGTCACCGTCGTCGGGCGCGCATTGGCGCAGCGCCGGCGAGCGATCTGCAGCGTTGTCGAGCCCGGCCGAGCCGTCGTTGCCCACCCTCATCTGCGAGCCCCGCAGGAAGGCGGGGGGGACCGGGTCGACGATCCCGCCGGAGACCTCGTAGCCGCCTCGATGGGAGTTCTCCGCCTCGTTGCATACGGTCGCCGCCTGTCCCGCCGGCGCAAGGGCGGCGAGGTAGGCGATAGCGGCCGTCCCGGCGGTCGCGATTGCCTTCGTCTTGATCTTCACCATGACCTCCATGTCCTGCACGCGGCTTCCCTGCCGCGCGCCCTTCGATCTCGTCGAGCGTGTCGGGCGCGAGCTTTAGGCCGGTGGACGCTGGGGGTGGGCGGCCTGGACGGACGAACGAGGGGTGCCGCGCCGAGCGGAACCTCATAGGGTCCCCGGCCATGAGCACCGTCCGCGAAACCGCCTTCGAGCTCTTCCGGGAGCATGGGATGACGACGATCTTCGGCAACCCTGGCTCGACCGAGCTGCCGATGCTCGCCGAATTCCCGGACGACTTCCGCTATGTCCTCGGGCTGCAGGAGGCGGTGGCCGTGGGAATGGCGGACGGCTACGCCCAGGCATCGGGCAGGCCGACGCACGTCAACCTGCACACGGCGCCCGGCGTCGGGAACGGGATGGGCGCGATCTTCAACGCACAGGCGAACCACACGCCGCTCCTGGTGACGGCCGGCCAGCAGGTCCGCGCCCACATCACGATGCAGGCGAACCTGACCAACCGGGACGCGACGAGGGTCGTCCATCCCTTCGTCAAGTGGAGCTTCGAGCCGCCGCGCGCCGAGGACGTTCCGCACGCGCTCGCGCGTGCGATCCACACCGCGTCGCTCGCGCCGAAGGGGCCGACCTTCGTCTCGCTGCCCATGGACGACTGGACCGAGGAGGCGGACGCGGAGTCGGGACACGCGGTCGAGCGCGTCGCCGAGCCGAGGATGGGGCCGGACCCGGCCGCGATCGAGTCGCTCGCCCAGCGGCTCTCCGCCGCGAGCAGCCCGGTGCTCGTGGCCGGCCCCGATATCGACGCCTCCGGCGCCTGGGATGACGCCGTGGCCCTCGCCGAGCGGCAGAAGCTCCCGGTCTTCGCCTCGCCGGCTCCGGGCGGCGGGCGGCTCGGCTTTCCGGAGGGCCATCCTCTCTTCCAGGGGGTTCTCCCGCCCGCTATCGGCCCGCTCACCGAGACGCTCAAGGGCCGCGACCTGATCATGGTCGTCGGCTCATCCGTCTTCCCGTACTACCCCTACATACCGGGCCCGCTGCTGCCGGAGGGCGCGTCGCTCGTGGCG
The DNA here is from genome assembly GCA_035456265.1 of Solirubrobacterales bacterium. Lineage (GTDB taxonomy): Bacteria > Actinomycetota > Thermoleophilia > Solirubrobacterales > 70-9 > DASUPK01. Next base: position 15,637 of record DATIDP010000022.1, read on the forward strand.
ATCACCAGCGATCCCGACGAGGCGGCCCGCGCGCCGATGGGCGACGTGATCCTCGCCGACGTCGCGCTCGCGCTGCGGGCGCTGCTCGAGCAGGTCGGCGAGGCGAATCGCGCCGAGCCCGACCCGCTGCCCGAGCCGACGGGCGGCGACGAGACCGATCCGCTGACGCCGACGATGGTCCACAACACGCTCGCGCAGGTCTTCCCCGATGACGGCATCATCGTGCTCGAGTCGCCCTCGAGCACGCTGTCGCTTCGCAACCAGATGCGGATCTCGAGGCCCGGCAGCTACTACTTCGGCGCGGGGGGCGGCCTCGGCTTCGGCCTCGCGGCGGCGATCGGCGTGCAGCTGGCCCAGCCGGACCGCCCCGTGGTCTGCGTCCTCGGAGAGGGCTCGGCGCAGTACGCGATCACGGGGTTCTGGACGGCCGCCGCCTATGAGGTGCCCGTCACCTTCCTGGTCCTGCGCAACGAGGAGTACTCGATCCTCAAGTGGTTCGCCGAGGTCGAGGAGGTGCAGGGAGCACCCGGCCTGGACCTCCCGGCGCTCGAGGTGGCGAAGGTGGCCGAGGCGTACGGAGTCTCATCCAAGGCCGTGTCCGGCCGGGAGGAACTACACGAGGCCTTGAAGAGCGAGATTGGGTCGGGGAAGCCCGAGCTGATCGAGGTCCCGGTCTCTCCGGGTATGGCGCTGTTCTGATCGCATCGGGTCCTTCGCCGCGCCTGCCGGACTAGGCTGCGCTCATGGAGCTGCTGGCACCCGATGTCACCCGGATCGCGCCGGAGGGGAACGAGCCTGCGAAGGACCGGGCGCCGGACGAGCTCGCCGCTGGGACGCCCGAGCCGCTTCGCTCGGAGCTGATCGGGTTGCTCGGGGGGGACCGGGTCCTAACCCGGGTGATCGACCTGATCCGCTACGCGTCGGATGCGAGCCCGTACCGGCTGCTGCCCAAAGCGGTCGTCATGGCCCGCGACGCCGACGACATCTGGAAGGTCCTCGACTATGCCCGGGCCTCGAGGGTGCCGATCACCTTCCGCGCCGGCGGCACCAGCCTGAACGGCCAATCGCAGACCGACGGCATCCTGGTCGACGTCCGCCGGCACTGGAGCGGCGTCGAGGTGCTCGACGGCGGCGCGCGCCTGCGGGCGAAGCCGGGGACCGTGCTCGGCCACGCCAACCGCGTGCTTGCACCGCATGCCCGCAAGCTCGGACCGGACCCGGCCAGCACCGACATCGCCTGCGTCGGCGGCGTGATCGCCAACAACTCCGGCGGGATGCGCTGCGGCGTGGCGGCGGACTCCTACAGCACGGTCCGCTCGCTGACCTTCGTGCTTCCCTCCGGGACCGTGATCGACACCGCGGCCCCCGACGCCGCCGAGCGCTTCGCGGAGGCAGAGTCGGAGCTCGCCAGGGGTCTGGCCGAGATCCGCGACGAGATTCGGGGGGACGAGGATCTCGCCACCCGGATCCGCGGCAAGTTCCGGATCAAGAACACGACCGGCTACCGGCTCTGCGCCTTCCTCGACGAGGACGAACCCGTCCAGATCTTCCGCCGCCTTCTGATCGGCTCGGAGGGGACGCTCGCCCTGATCGCGGAGGCGGTCTTCGACACGGTGCCGCTGCCGCCGAAGACGACCGTCTCCTGGCTGCACTTCCAGGGCATCGAGTCCGCGACGGAGCCGGTGCCCGCCCTGGTCGAGTCGGGTGCGACGGCGGTCGAGCTGATGGTGGCCCCGGCCCTGATGGTCGCGGCCCAGAACATCGCCGGCGCCCCGCAGGACTGGCTCGAGTTGCCGCCCACCTCCGCCGCGCTGCTGGTCGAGTTCGGCGCGGAGACCGATCGCGATCTCGACCGCCTTGTCGCGGGAGCGGAGGAGATCCTCTCGGAGCACGAGCTGATCCGCCCGCCGGACTTCACCCGCGATGAGGAGCGCATCGAGGTCTCCTGGACCGTGCGCGAGGGGCTTCATGGGCTGATCGGTCGCTTCCGCGCCCCGGGCACCTCGCTGATCATCGAGGACGTCTGCGTCCCGCCGGAGCGGATCGCCGAGTCCGCCCGTGACATCCAGGCCCTGCTCACCGAGCACGGCTTCCTGCCGGGTGTGGCCGGGCACACGTCCGCCGGAAACCTCCACTTCATGCTCACCCCGGACTTCGCAAAGCCCGATGACGTCGAGCGGTACGAGGCGTTCATCGGCAAGCTCGTCGAGCTCGTCCTCGACAAGTACGACGGCTCGCTCAAGGCGGAGCATGGCACCGGCCTCAACATGGCGCCCTATGTGGAGCGGGAGTGGGGGCCGAGGGCGACCGAGCTGATGTGGCGGGTCAAGTCGCTCGCCGACCCCGACGGCGTCCTGTCACCCGGCGTCCTGCTGAACCGCGACCCGGGGGTGCACCTCCGCAACCTGAAGACGACCCCGGAGATCGAGGAGGTGGCGACGACATGCGTCGAATGCGGTTTCTGCGAGCCGGTCTGCCCGAGCCGCCACCTGACCACGACCCCGCGCCAGCGGATCGTGATCCGCCGGGAGATGGCCCGCCAGCCGGACGGCTCTCCCGTCCAGCGGGCCCTGCTCGAGCAGTACGAGTACGACGGGATCCAGACCTGCGCCGCCGACGGGACCTGCCAGATCGCCTGTCCCCTCGGCATCGACACGGGGAAGCTGGTCAAGGGCTTCCGCGAACGCGAGCACACCGCGCGGGCGCAGCGCAAGGCGGTCAAGGTCGCCGAGCGCTTCAGGCGGACCGAGGCCCTGGCGCGGGCCGGACTCCGAACCGGCGCCTTCGCGGGCCCGCTGATGCGGGCGGCGTCCAGCGCGACGCGTGCTCTGGTCAGCGACGAGCTCGTGCCGAGCTGGCCTCCCAACATGCCGCCACCGGCACCGGCGAGGCTGCCGAGGACGCAGCGCGACGGCGCGGCCGCCGTCTACATGCCGGCCTGCGTCAACCGGATCTTCGGCCCGCCGCGTGGCGATGGACGCGGGCTTCACCTGCCCGAGGCGGTGGTGGCCCTCTCGGCACGGTCCGGGATGCCGGTCTGGATCCCCGACGATGCCGCGGGGCACTGCTGCTCGGTGCCCTGGACCTCTAAGGGCTACTCGGACGGCGCGAGCCTGATGGCGAACAGGACGGTCGAGGCGCTCTGGCGCTGGAGCGGCGAGGGCGAGCTGCCGATCGTCATCGACGCGAGCTCGTGCGCACTCGGGCTCGCCAGCGAGGTCGCCGGCATCCTCAGCGATCAGCACCGCGAGCGCCACGGAAAGCTCGAGATCCTCGACCCGGTCGCCTGGGCGAAGCGGCTTCTGCCCAACCTGCCGATCGACCGGAAGCTTGGGTCGGTCGCCGTCCACCCGACCTGCTCGACGCGGCACCTCGGCCTCGAGCGCCAGCTCCGCGAAATCGCCGCTGAGATCGCGGACGAGGTCCACCAGCCGATCCGCGCGACCTGCTGCGGGATGGCCGGCGACCGCGGACTGCTCCATCCGGAGCTGACCTCCTCGGCGACCGCCGAGGAGGCGGCCGAGCTCGTCGGTTCGCGGCACGACGCCTACCTCTGCACCAACCGCACCTGCGAGATCGGGCTGCAGATGGGGACCGGTGCGGCCTACGAATCCTTCCTGCTGCCGCTCGAGCGGATCAGCCGTCCGTAGACGGGCGCAGCGATGAAACCGGCTCGGGCTTGCCGAGGGGGTGGCCCCGGGCGAAATCGACCTGCCCTTAGACTCGCGCCGCCTTGTTCAGGAACGGCACCGCAGCGACACGCACCTCGCGCTGGGCGTCAGTTGTGAAGGGCGCGGCGGTCGCCGGCCTCACCGCCGCGGTCGCGGTACCCCTGCTCAGGAGGAGGCTGAGGATCCCGGCCGGCGTCACGGCCGCCGCCCTCGCGGCGGGGCCGCCGTCCCTCGCGGTGGTCGGCCGGCGGACCCGCCTTCGCGACGCCGGGATGTACGCGCTGCAGATGTGGATGTTCACGATGGGCCACGAGCTTCCCTACGACGATCCCGAGGCGGCTCGGCGGCGGCTGCGCGTCGACTACCCGATCCGCGCGGACACCCTGATCGGCGCAGGCCGGCTGCCGAGCGCCCGCCTGCAGAACGCGCTCGCCGGCCTCGGCAGGCGGAACGGCGTCGACCGCTTCCTGTCCTGGGCGCACTGGATGTGGTTCCTCGAGCCCCACGGTTCTCTGGCCTGGATCCTCGCCAAGCACCCGGAGCACTTCGCCCGCTCGGCCAGGCAGATGTCCGTCGTCTACGACCTCGGCTGCGCGATCTACATGGCGGCCCCGACGGCGCCTCCCTGGTGGGCCTCCGAGGAGGGCTACACGGACGACAAGGTCCGCCGGATCATGCAGGAGGTCGGCGAGGAGGAGTGGGGCCGCGCCTGGCCGGTCCTCTACGACACGCTCGGCGGAAACCCCTGGGCGGCGATGCCCTCGCTTCACTTCGCCACCTCGCTGATGGCCGCGCTGCTGCTCGGCGAGACCGGATCTACCCAGGGGGCGTTCGGCTGGGCCTATGCCGGGGTGCTGGGCTTCGCCCTGGTCTACCTCGGCGAGCACTACGTGATCGACCTGCTCGCCGGCGCGGCGATCGTGATCGCGGTACGGCGCGGCGAGCGCTACGTCGAGCCGGTGGCACAGGCGATCAGCCGCGGCCTGCAGCGCCTCGAGCGCATCGCAAATCCCACTGACCGAGGGGCCCTCACGCTCCGGGAGCGGTGTTTGCGAACATCCCGGGGGTGAGGGAGGAGCGCCCGCAGAGCGCTTCCGAGCAGCCTGAGACCAGCCGCGAGATGATGGCGGAGGCTGAGCCGAGCTTCTTCACGAATCCGAAGCGGCTCATCCAGACCATGGTCGCGGTCGTCCTGCTGTTCGTGGCGATCTATGTCCTCGTGCCGAGGCTGTTCGACCTGCAGGACGCGATCGACAAGGTCGGCGAGGGGGACCCGGTCTGGATCGCGCTCGGCATCGCCTGCTGCGCCCTGATGTTCGCCGCCTACACCGCCCTCTTCCGCGGCGTCGTGGGGGAGAAGGTGATCCACCTCGAATGGAGCGAGAGCTACCAGATCACGATGGCGGGCCTCGCCGCAACCAGGCTGTTCTCCGCTGGGGGCGCCGGCGGGATCCTGCTCACCTACTGGGCGCTGCGGAAGGCGGGGATGGAGCGGCGGCAGTCGGTCTGCCGCATGGTCGCGTTCCTGGTCGTCCTCTACTCGGTCTACATGGCGGCGCTGGTGATCTTCGGCATCCTGCTGAGGACGCACGTGCTCTCCGGGGAGGCGCCCCTCTCCGGGACGCTGATTCCGGCGGTCCTGGCCGGGGCCGCGATAGTCATCGGCCTGCTCCTGACCCTGGTCCCCGACGACATCGAGCGCAGGATCGGGCGTCACACCTCGGGCCGGTTCGGAAAGCTCGCCAAGCGGCTGGCCACCGTGCCGGCGACCTTCGCCCAGGGCACGCGCACCGCCATCGCCTTCGTCCGCAACCCACGCTCGGGGGCCCTTGCCTTCGGCGGCGCGGTCGGGTTCTGGGCGGCCAACATCGCGATCCTCTGGGCGAGCTTCCACGCCTTCGACGTCCATGTTCCGCTCGGCGTCGTCGTCCAGGGGTTCTTCCTCGGCATGCTCGCCAACCTCTTCCCCTTCGCGCCGGGCGGCGTCGGGGCCGTTGACGCCGGGATGATCGGCGCCTTCGTCCTCTTCGGCCTGCCCAGCGCCGAGGTCTTCGCGGCGGTCCTGACCTACCGCGTGATCGCCTTCTGGCTGCCGATTCCACCCGGCGTCGTCGCCTTCTTCCAACTTCGCAAGACCGTGAGCCGCTGGGAGGAGGAGGGCCGCGACCGGCCCGAGCGGATCGGGCTGGGCCGGCCCGAGACCGCCGCCGCGGGGCCGTAACCCGCTGGACGGGTCGCCGGGCGTACCAAACCGGTCGCCTGCCGCTACTATAAAAAGTGAAGTAAGGGCCTCAGCGGATGGCCTTCACGGATGTCCACCGAGGCTCTGGGTAGGCTCCGAAAGGACCGAGATGAGCGAGAAGACCGGCAACGAGCAGGTGCAGAGCTCTCCATCGGAGAACCTCATAATCGTCGGCGGCGGCCCCGCCGGCTATACCGCCGCGCTCTACGCCGCTCGGGCCGAGCTGGAGCCGCTCGTCATCGAGGGCTTTCAGTGGGGCGGGCAGCTCCAGAACACGACCGACGTGGAGAACTACCCCGGTTACGTCGAGGGCGTGATGGGGCCCGAGATGATGAACCAGTTCAGGGCCCAGGCGGAGCGCTTCGGCGCCCGCTTCGTCACCGACGACGCCACCGAGCTCGAGCTGAGCGACCGCGGGGTCCACACCATTCGGGTCGGCAAGGACTCCTACAAGGCCCGCGCCGTGATCCTCTCCATGGGCGCCGAGCCCAAGCGCCTCGGCATCCCTGGCGAGCTGGAGCTCGCCGGCAGCGGCGTTTCCACCTGCGGTGTCTGCGACGGCGCCTTCTTCAAGGGCGAGAACGTCGCCGTCATCGGCGGCGGCGACTCGGCTATGGAGGACTCGATCTTCGTCTCGAAGTTCGCGAACAAGCTGTTCTCGATCCACCGCCGAGACGAGTACCGGGCCTCGAAGATCATGCAGGACCGCGCCCGCCGGAAGGAGAACATCGAGTTCCTGACCCCGTATGTCCCGGTCGAGTTCGTCGCCGGCGACGACGGCAAGATCGCCAGGATCAGGCTGGAGCACGCCGAGACCGGCGAGGAGAAGGACCTCGACGTCGGCGGCGCCTTCGTCGCGATCGGCCACCGGCCGCGCTCCGAGCTGGTCGCGGGCCAGGTCGACCTCGACGATGAGGGCTACGTGATCGTTGAGGAGCCGTCGACGAAGACCAAGCTCGCGGGCGTCTTCGCGGTCGGCGACCTCGTCGACCACACCTACCGCCAGGCCGTCACCGCCGCCGGCAGCGGTACCAAGGGCGCCCTCGACGCGGAGTGGTACCTGCGCGACATGCCGCCGGACCCCGAGGAGCACTGGGGCACCAACACCGGCGCCATCGTCGAGGCGGTCGAGGCGTCCTAGCAGCCGACCCTGGGCGGCGCGAGCGCTATGCGGGGAAAGCGGGCGATTGGAGCATTGGGATCGCTATAGCGACCCCAATCCTTCAGTCATGCCCATTGGTGTGCCGCGGCCGAGCTGCGGCGCTAGCCGCCGAACGCCCGGCAGGGCTCACCCCGCAGGGCGGGGCAGGGCGGCAGGGGCGTCGGGGCCGAGACTCCCGGTATCAACGGGAGGATCAGGCGCGAGGGGCGTTTGTGCGAGAGCGCGATCGTGACCCGGGCGTTGTGCTGCGGCACCGTCTCGGCGAACGCCCAGACGGGCTGGTCGCCGACGGGGGCGCTGACCGTGACCCGGATCCGCGAGCCCGCCCGGTACATGTGTCCCTGGTAGTAGAGGGGGATGATTAGCTTTGAGAAGCGGCCCTTGGGGAGCTTGGCGATGTCCTCTCGGCGCAGGCTCAGCACCGGTTTCAAGAGGGTGCTCTTGCGAGAATCGAGTTGGCGCCTGCTGGCGCGTAGATAACCGCTCTGGACGTAGGTCTCCTTGCCGTCCGGTCGGACCTCCGAGATCGTCACCTGGAGGTCGACGTCCGAGGCCTTCGCCCTGACCCATGCGTGCACCGCGCCCGCGCCGATGATGGCGGCGTCGCGGCCCAGGGGCGGTGTCACGAACGAAGCCGCGGTGCCGGCCGGAGGCTGGCGCCAGTCAAAGCTCGGGTGAGCCGTCCAGAGGTCGCCGCTGCCGGTGTCCGACCCGGCGAAGTCGGTCGCCGGACGTGCAGCCCTGTCCCAGGTGAAGCTCGTGCTGCCGCCCTTCCCGCCCTTCCTGGCGGGCTTCGGTGTCATCAGGCCATTCGGCCTGAAGAACCATGACCGCGGCTTGGTCTTCGGGATCGGGAAGCGATTGAAGAAGCGCTCGAAGCCGGGATACGGGACGCCCGGCGCGCCGCCCGCTCCGTTGTCGAACAGGACCCGAATGGACGGCTGGCCCTGGAATAGGTTCAGGGCAGCCTCATAGCTGGGCTGGTTCTGAATCGGATCGGGGGGCAGCGCTACCCCTGGAATACCCATCACCTCTTGGTAGATGGATGGCGCCGCCGCCGCGGCCAGGGGAGGCAGCTGGGGTCTTCGTTCGGCGACATAGAGCTCGAGGAAGTCGAACCAGCGGTTGAAGGTCTCGGGGTCGAGCGAGTCGACGTGCAGGCCGTTGGCGAAGGTGAACCACTTCTTCCTCGTGCCGGTGAAGCGATTCGCGAGGTTGGCGCAGTGGCCGCCGGTCTGCTCATCCTCGAACTGGCACGCCATGAACACCGGGACGCCGATCCGCTTTACGAAGGTGGATGGGGAGAGCGGGTCCGCCACCTTCGGGCGGTAAACGTTGTTGTTGCGAATCCTTCCCGTCAGATTCGCAGCGGCGGTATGGAGCACCTGGTTGGCCTTGCAGATCTGGTCGCCATCCTGGATGCGCTGCCAGGCCCAGGCCTGTCCCTCACTCGGTGACGCCGGCTTCGCGTCGTCCTGCCGGTCCAGAGCCCACTGCACCGCAAAGCCGGTGTTGAGGATGCCGCCGGGATAGAGCGTGGTCGCGGTGTTGTCGATCACTGACAGCGGCGTGATCGCGGCGAGGTGCGGTGGCCTGGTCGCGCCGACGAAGAGCTGGCTGATGCCGCCGTAGGAGACCCCGGCCATGCCCACCCGGTTGTGCAGCACCCAGGGCTGGCGGGCGGCCGTCTCGACCACGTCATAGCCGTCGAGGCTCTGCAGTCGCTCGAAGTAGTCGAAGGCTCCACCGGAGCAGCCCGTGCCGCGCATGTTCACGTCTACCACTGCGTAGCCGAGCAGATTGAGAAGCGGGCTGATCCCGCTCTGAGCGCCCGAGGGCCGCGCATAGCCGTACCCCGAGTACTCGACCACCGTCGGGTAGGGACCATCTTCCGGCGGGCCGGGCAGCCGGACGTCCAGGGCGAGAATGGTGCCGTCCCGGGTGTACATGTAGCCGTACCCGCCAGCGGGCAGGGTCTGGTTGTAGATCGACGTGTTCTTCGGCGCCGCCCTGTCGCGCATTACGCCGACACGAACCGAGAGCGATCCGTCGGCCGCGCGGACCCGATATCCCTTGCCGGCCGGGACTCCGCGGAAGACGACCCCGCCCAGGGTGCCCACGGGCTTCTTCGAGACGACCTTCCCCTTGCGAACGAGCCGCAGGCTCGTTCCGGCCTGGGCCCCGGTGACGTAGACCTGGTTGACGCTGCCGTGTACCGCCAGGCTGTTCGCCGCGGAGGCGCCCGCGGGCGGGATCGCAACGATCGCCAGCGCCGCCAGCAGAGCCGGCGCGGTCGCCCTCTTCAGCACCTCGCGCTCCCCGCGCAACCCATCCCGCCGCCTTTCCTTGGCCTGCAGTCCTCGCAGTAGGGCGCCAAGCATAATCTGAACCGTGGGCATCGCGACCTCCGATGATGCGAGGTGCGCCGCAGGCGAAGCCGAGGCGCAACCCGTGCGCTGTCGGTCCCACCGGCAGCGACGCCGCAGCTTCCCCCGGGCCCCGACTGGTCCGTCGCGCGAACGACCTGGCACTGGTGGCGGCGGCCGCTCCAGACCCTTGACCACTGCCACGCCCGCTACGGGGACATCTTCACCATCCGCCTCCCGTACGAGGGGACCTGGGTCTTCGTCTCCGATCCCGATGCGGTCAAGCAGGTCTTCACCGGCGATCCGAATCTGCTCCACGCCGGAGCGGCGAACATCGTCCTCCTGCCGGTGCTCGGCGAGCACTCGGTGCTGCTGCTCGACGAGCCCGAGCACATGGCCCAGCGCAAGCTGATGCTGCCGCCCTTCCACGGCAAGCGGATGCAGGCCTACCGCGAGGTGATGGCGCGGGCAGCGGTCGAGGAGATCGATCGCTGGCCCTCGGGCGAGCCGATCCGAATGCGGCCACGGATGCAGGCGGTGACCCTGGAGGTCATCCTGCGCGCCGTCTTCGGGGTGGACGAGGGGAACCGGCTCATCCGCTTGCGCGATCAGCTTCGCGGCACGCTCAACCTGCTCGCCGATCCGCGGCGGGCGATCCTCATGGTGGTGCTCGGGCCCAAGAGGCTCCGGCGCCTCCCCTGGTTCCGCCGCAAGATGGAGCGAGTCGACCGCCTGATCTTCGAGGAGATCTCCGCTCGCAGGGGCGCTCCCGACCTGGCTGAGCGGGAGGACATCCTCTCGCTGCTCCTGCGGGCGACGCATGAGAACGGCCGGCCGATGAGCGACCGCGAGCTGCGGGATGAGCTGATGACGTTGCTCGTCGCGGGGCACGAGACGACGGCGACCGCGCTCTCCTGGGCGGTGGAGCTGCTCGCCCGCCATTCCGCCCAGCTCGAGCGTCTCGAGGCCGACGTCGCCGGGGGCGACGGCGCCTACCTCGACGGGGTGATCAAGGAGACGCTCCGGCTTCGCCCGGTGATCGCGCTGGTCCTGCGCAAGTTGGTGGAGCCGATGGAGATCGGGGGCCGGCTGCTCCCGGCGGGCGTCTCCGTTGCGCCGTCGATCTACCTGGTCCACCGCCGGCCGGACATCTACCCCGAGCCCGAGCGGTTCCGGCCCGAGCGCTTCCTCGAGCAGCCGGCCGGCACATACACGTGGATCCCCTTCGGCGGGGGAGTGCGCCGCTGCCTCGGCGGGGCGTTCGCAGAGCTCGAGATGCAGGTCGTCCTCCGGGAGCTGGTGGCGCGGCGCAGGCTGCGTTCGGTCGGCGGCGAGCCGGAGCATTCGGTGAGGAGCACGATCACCAACGTCCCGAGCCGGGGCGCGGAGGTGATCGCGGTCTCACGAACGGCCTGAGCCCGTCGTTACCTTGGGCGGATGGATCGTCGCGCCTGGTTATCGCTGCTCGCACTCGGCGCCATCTGGGGGGCGTCCTACATGTTCATAGCGATCGGGCTCCGCGACCTCTCGCCGGGGATGGTCGCCTTCCTCCGGATCGCGCTGGCAGCGGTCGTCCTGATTCCGGTCGCGGCCGCCCGGGGCGCCCTCTCCGGAGCCCGTCGCTACCTCGGCTGGCTCGTGCTCGTCGGCGCCATCCAGGTCGCCGGTCCTTTCATCCTGATCTCCGCCGGCGAGGAGGAGATCAACTCCTCCCTCGCCGGGATCCTCGTCGCGGCCGCGCCGCTGTGGACCGCGGTGCTCGCGATCTGGGTCGACCACGAGGAGCGCTCCCAGGGTCTGCGGCTGATCGGGGTCCTGATCGGCTTCGCCGGAGTCGGGCTGCTGCTCGGCGTGGACCTCGGCGGAGGCGGGTCCGAGCTGCTCGGCGGCCTCGGCGTCGTGGCGGCGGCCCTCGGCTACGCCATCGGTGGCTTCCTCGTCAAGCACCGATTGACGGGGATGGAGCCACTCGGCATGTCGGGGCTCGTGATGGTGGCGAGCGCGCTGCTCCTCCTGCCGGTCGCGGTCGCCACGGCGCCGGACTCCTCTCCCAGCCTCGGCCCCGTCGCGGCCGTGACGGCCCTCGGGGTGGTCGGGACCGGGTTCGCGTTCGCGATCTTCTACCGGCTGATCTCCACGGTGGGGCTGGCCCGGACGCTGCTCGTCACCTACATCGCTCCTGGCTTCGCGATCGTCTACGGCGCCCTGTTCCTGTCGGAGGCGATCACCCCGGCGACGATCGGCGGTCTGGTGCTGATCCTCGCCGGATCCTGGCTCTCGGTGGAGGGCCGGATGCCCGGACGTCGCCGCCGCTGGACGCGGGAGGAGCTAGCCGCCCGCCCGCTCTCGGAGTAGCGCAGCTGGGCGGTAGGCCTCGCCCTGCAGCTCCCGGAGCTCCTCGAGGACCCCGAGGGCGCGGCTCCAGCCGAGGCGCTCGCCCCACTCGAGCGAGCCGATCGGCCAGTTGTAGCCCAGGCGCATCGCCGTGTTGATGTCGTCCGCCGACGCGACGCGCTCGCCCAGCGCGAAGCACGCCTCGTTGGCGATCGTCGCTCCTAGCCTGGTGAGGACGGCCGGAGCGTTGGAGCCGGCGACCTCCTCGAGCTCGTCCTCGTCGAAGATCGGCCGGTCGGCCTCGATCTCGGGGTCGCGCGGGCGGTGAGGCTCGTCGGTCTCGTAGGGGTAGAAGCCGCGGCCGGTCTTTCGTCCCAGCCGGCCGGAGGCGACCATGCGCGCGTGGAGCGGCACCGGACGCCAGCGCGGCTCGCCGAAGGACTGTTCCCAGAAAGAGCGCGCGACGGCGAAGTTCACGTCGATCCCGATCAGATCCATCAGCTCGAATGGGCCCATCCGCAACCCGGCGCCGAGCCGCACGATCCTGTCGATCTCGTCGTGCGGCGCGATTTCCTCGGAGAGCATTCGCAGCGACTCGAGGAAGAACGGCCGCACGCAGCGGTTCGCGACGAAGCCGACCGAGTCGCGGGCGCGGATCGGAGTGCGGCCCATCCCGCGACCGACCTCGGTGGCGAGCTCGAGCGCCGCCTCGCCGCTCTCGTCGCCCGCGACGATCTCCACCAGCTGCATCAGCGCAGGGGGATTGAAGAAGTGCATGCCGACGATTCGCCGAGGCTCGGGGACGGCGGAGGCGATCGCGGCCACCGACAGGGAGGAGGTGTTGGTCGCCAGGACCGCGTCGGGACCGCAGACCGACGCGAGGCGCTCGAACAGGTTGCGCTTCAGCTCGAGGTCCTCCGGCGCTGCCTCGATCACCAACTCACAGTCCCCAAGCACCTCGATCAGGGTGTCGGTGCGGATCCGCTCGAGCGCCTCAGCCGCCTCCGTCTCGCTCCACCGCCCGCGCTCGGCGCCTCGGCGCACGGAGTCGCGGAGCAGTTCGAGCCCGCGCGCGAGCTGCTTCTCGTCGATCTCATACAGGTGGGTCTCGTAGCCGCCCAGCGCGGCGATCTGCGCTATTCCCGCCCCCATCGTCCCGGCCCCGACGACGCCCA
>DATIDP010000023.1:0-25753 GCA_035456265.1 Solirubrobacterales bacterium
CTTGGTCGCCGCCTTGTCGGTCAGCTTGATCGGCTGAGGTGTCTCGCTCATCGGGGCACATTGTAGAGGGCGCTCGCGCCGACTCGGAGATACTGGGCGCGTGAGCACAGAGGACCTGGCGACCCTGACGCGCATGTGGGAGCAGTGGGACGGGCCGATCGGCGATCCCGAGCAGCGCGAGCGGTTCCGGGAGCGCTGGTGGCATCCCGAGATCCGCTACGTCGAGGTCCCCGCTGGCCGGGCAGCGGCTCGTACGAGGGCAGGGGGGCGGTCACCGAGGTCTTCGAGGCCTACATGGAGGTCTTCGAGGGCGAGCTCACCGTTGAGAGGACCGTCGAGGCGGGGGGTCGGCTGGTCGCGCTGGTCCGCTACAGGCTGGTCTCCGCCGGCGGGGACGTCCCCACCGACCATCCTTGGGGCTACGTCTGCGAAGCCCGCGACGGCAGGCTCAGCTACCTGCGGGCCTACTGGGACCCCGAGGAGGCGCTGGACGCGGCGGGCGCGGATTCCTCGTAGCGCCAGTCCAGGTACTGCAGGATCCGCCTCGAATCGCTGACCACCTCGTCACCGTCGACCAGGACCGGCACGTAGGGGAGCTTGGTGAGCTCGACGATCTCGGGGCGGTTCGAGCGGCGCCGGCGGACCCGCTCGGTCCGGTATTCCAGCCCGTGCCTCTTCAGCCGTCGCGCCACGGCGCCGCAGGGACAGAGGAAGTTCGTCGGCGTCCCGCAGCGGTAGAGGACTCGGCGCGGCTTCATCGATTGAAGGGAAGCAGGCCGAGGGCGCGGCCGGCCGCTCGCATGGCGAAGTCCGTGAGCTGGTGCCCCTCCGCGCGCTCGCCGAGCTCCTCGATCTGCCAGCGCACCGCATCCTCGAGCGTCTCCTCATGGGGTCTGGGCTCCCAGCCGAGCTTCTCCCGCGCCTTGTCGTTTCGGTAGGTGAACCACTGCGTCCCGGACCGGACCTCGTCCGCCGAGGTGGGCAGTCGGATCCCCATCAGCTCCATGCCCTCCACCCCCACGACGACGAGGCGGCCGTGCATCCGGACCGGAGGCGTCGGAACATCCGCGATCCGGCTGAGATCGGCGAAGAGGCGATGCAGGGTGAAGTTCCGCCCCGTGAGCAGGTAGCGCTCCGCCGTCTCGCCGCGCTCGTCGGCGAGCAGATGCCCCTTCGCGACGTCACGGACGTCGACGATGTTGATTGCGCCGTCGACGTAGCCGGGGATCCTGCGGAGCAGCAGGCGGCGGATCAGCGCGTTCGAGGTCCCGCTCGGGTTGGGATCGTCGGGGCCGAGCACGAACGAGGGATTGACGATCACGACGGAAAGCCCCTTCGCAGCCGTGCGCATCGCGACCAGCTCCGCGTCGTGCTTCGAGTTGATGTAGGCGACGCCGAGACGCCCGACCGTGAACGGCTGATCCTCGTCGATCGTCTCGCCCGGCTTGGCGGCCCCGACGGCGCTCGAGCTCGAGGTGAGGACGGCGCGCTCCACGCCTGCCCGCAGCGCCTCCTCGAAGACGTTCCTCGTGCCCCCGACGTTCACCTGGAAGACGCGGTCGCGGTCGCGGGTCCGCATCGAGGTCGTGCCCGCGACGTGGAAGACGCGCGCGACCCCCTGCATGGCCCTGCGAACCGAGTCGCGGTCCGTGACATCGCCGACGGCGCGCTCGAACTCGATTCCCTCGAGCGGCTCCACGTTGCTCCTCTCGCGCACGAGAAGGCGGAGCTCGTCCCCCCTGCGCGCCAGTTCGCGCGCCACATGGAGGCCGACAAAGCCCGTCCCGCCCGTGACGAGCGCCTTCGCCATAGCCGCGCATGTTAGAAACCCTGCGATGCCCTCGACCGCGGTCGTCGCCGACACGACCTCCTACCTGCCGCGCGAACTCCTCGAGCAGCACCATGTTCACCTCGTCAGCCTCTACGTCGGCATCGAGGGAGAGCAGGACAGGGAGTCGGAGATCGGCGACCTCGCCGGCTTCTATGAGCGCCTCAGAGCCTCCGGCCAGCAGGTGACCACCTCGCAGCCGTCGGTCGGCGATTTCATCTCCGTCTACGAGCCGCTCCTGGCGGACGGCAAGGAGATCGTCTCGATCCACCTCTCATCCGGGATCTCCGGCACGTACGAGTCGGCGATGCAGGCGCGCGAGAGGCTCACGGCCGAGGGCAAGGGCGGCGAGCGGATCGTGGTCTGTGACTCGCGGACCGGCTGCGGTGGGATGGGGCTGATGATCCTCGCGGCCGCGAACGCGGCCGAGAGGGGAGCGAACGCGGCGGAGGCCAACGAGCGAGCCGAGGCGGTGCGGGAGGAGCTCAAGATCTGGTTCGCCGTCGACACCCTCGACTACCTGCGGCGGGGCGGGCGGATCGGCGCGGCGCGCCACTGGATCGGCACGACTCTGAAGATCAAGCCGATCCTGACGCTCGAGGACGAGATCACTCCGATCGAGCGGGTGCGGACGCGCAGCCGGGCATTCGAGCGGCTGCTCGACTACGCCCGCCAGCGCAACGACGACGGAGCCGACGCCTGGGTCGTCCAGCACGTCCAGGATCCCGAGAACGCCCAGCGGCTCGTCGAGGCCTGCCGCCCGATCTTCGGCAAGGACCCGGTCTTCACCTCGGAGATCGGGCCGGTGATCGGCGCCCACGTCGGCCCCGGCCTCCTCGGGGTCGGCGGCGTCTCCTGGAGGGCCCTCGAGGGCTAGCGCCGTCGCCTGAGCGCGATCACGGCGCCGACCGCGAACCCGATCACGGCCGCGCCCACCGCCAGCTCGGTCTGATGCTCGCGGATCTGGCGCTTGATGTCGGTCGCCTCGATCCAGCGGTGGCGGAGGGCATCGACCGACCGGGAGAGCTCCTGGCGCTGCTGCACGATGTCGCGGCGGATCTGCTCGGCCGAGCGCGTTCCCGGCGGCGGGGGCGTCCAGCGCCCGTTGCCGCGGGTTTGAAGCGTCCGGCCCGCTGGGGTGGATGCGAGGGTGCGCGACAGCGCAACCCGTCTAAACATGTTCATCCTCCTCTCCGAAGGCCGCCTTGATCTCCTTGGCCTCCTCGATCGCCATGTCCGGGGTGGGCGGAGCCGCGCGCTTGAAGGATCGCCAGGCGAACAGGCCCGCGCCGGCCCCGATCAGCAGGAAGACCGCTGCCTCGACGAAGAAGCCGGCCCAGAAGTTGTCGAAGACGAGGTCGTTGAGGAGCCAGGCGACCCCGTGCATGATCAGGAAGAGCGCCAGCAGGGCGAAGATCCCTGCCGCCAGCCCGGCCACCGAGCCGCGGAGCAGGCGGTTGACCTTCTCCGTGACCTCGGTCTTGGCGAGCTCGATCTCCTCGCGAATCAGGACCGAGGCGCGGTCCGAGACCTCGAAGACCAGCTCGCCGACGCTCATCTCCTCCGGAACCTTGGCGCCGTTGCCGGCCGCCTCCGACGGCTGCGTGGTCGACTGCGTCTCCGTGCGGGGGCCCGGCGTGGGGGTTGACTCGCCGTTCGTCACTCGGGCGGATCCTCGTTGAAGACTCGCCTCCAGATCACCTCGGAGACGCGGTGTGCCGCCACGGTCGCGAGGGCGCCGGTCGCGGCCAGCATTCCCGCCCAGATCAGTCGCCTCACGATGTCGCTCTGCATTGCTCTGGCCTCCTCGCCGGCTGGTCTCGCGCTACCCGCGCTATTGCGAGGAGTAAACCAACTCAGCGCCACTCCCGTTCGCCTGCGCCGCTTCGCGCTCGGCGTAGGCGGCCCAGCGCTCGAAGAACGTCCGGTAGACGGCGTGCGTCCAGTGCGGGTCGGCCGCTTCGAGCAGGCCGTGAGAGCCGGCGGGAAGCAGCCAAACCCGGACCAGGTCGTTGCCCTTGGCCGCGTCCGCGAGGAGGCGGCCCTGATCGACCTTGACGATGTAGTCGTCCTCGGGGTGGAGGATCAGCAGCGGGACCCTCGCGTTGGGAACGCGATCGACGCCGCGCGCATGGGTCCAGATCTCCTCGGCGCTGACTCCGTAGTAGGGCGCGGAGACGTACTCCATGACGCGGTGCATGTCCTCCGCCTCCGGCGGCCAGCGACCCGAGCGGATGCGGGAGACGAGTGCGGCCTCGAAGGCCTTGTGGAGCAGGTAGCGCGGGTGGTCTCGCGGGACCTCCTCGGAGAGCCGCGCCCAGGCGTCCTTCGGCACCGCCGGCGGAGAGACCGCGAGGATGCCGCCGTCGAGGTCGATCGCCGTCGACTCGTGGTCTGAGGCGTTCAGCACCGAGCTGCCGCCGAGCGAGATGCCGAGGGCCCCGACGCTGGTGGAGCCGAGCTCCTTCATGTAGGAGGCGAGAGCGAGGATGTCGAGGCCCTCCTTCCAGCCGGCGGTGGAGGGCGCCGGGCTGGTGAGCTCCGTCATCCCGAAGCTGCGCAGGTCGAGGGCCGCGACGTTGAAGCCCCACTCGTAGAAGGCCCGGACCGCGATCTGCCGCACGTAGTCGAAACGGCTCGACGTGAAGAGCCCGTGTACCACGATCAGGGCGGGACGCGCGGCCTCCTGGACGGCGATCGAGGCGGCGATCCGCTCGCCGTCGGCTCCATCGACGATGTGGTCCTTGAACTGCCCCGGGTAGCGGTAGCCGATCACCGCCCCCTCCCTGTGCTGCGCGACGACGAAGTTGGAGATGTCGGCGAAGCCGCGGCGGAGCTCGGCGAAGTCCGAGTGGCGCAGGTGGTTGGGGATGGCCTCGAGGTCCCTCACCAGGGCCTCCATGGTCCGCTCGCGCTCGGGCGGCACCGGCAGCGGCCGCCCGCCGCGCTGCTCCAGCCCCCTGAGGAAGTCGCGGACCCGGCCGCCGATCAGCTGGCCGAGAAGCCAGAGCGGCAGCAGGACGATCCCGACCAGGACGTTGGCCAGCTTCGCGGCTCCGTGCAGGACGCGGTCCTGACGCTCGGTCCTGGCGAGCCCTTCCCACATCCGGCTAGCCGGCGACCGCGTCGCTGACGGGGCGCGGCTCCAGGCCGTCGCAGATGGTCTCGACCACCAGCTGCTTGGCGCGCTCGTAGTCGGCGTCGGTGCCGGGGATCGAGCCGAAGATCCAACCCGTGAGGAGCTGCTCGATCGCCCCGTAGAAGACCATCGCGGCGAAGTTCGGGTCGACGTCGTCGCGGAACTCGCCCTTCGCCTGCGCGTCCGAGACGATCTCGGCGACGAGGTCGTATGCCCGGCGGATCTCCGGGAGGTGGGTCCGGCCGAAGGAGTTCGCCGCTCGGGTGACCTCGACGATGATCACCTTCATCAGCTCCGGCTCGTGCCGGTAGGACTCGATGATGAAGTTGGCGACCCCGGCGAGCTTGTCTCGTGGTGGATCGTCGCCGGCGCGAATCTCCTGGCTGGCCTCGACCAACAGGGCCCAGCGCTCGGAGAAGAGCTCGTTGAGCATCTGGTCCTTCGAGTTGAAGTAGTGGTAGACGAGGCCGTAGGCGACGCCGGCCTCGGCGGCCACGTCGGAGACGCGCGCCGAGTGAAACCCCTGGCGAGCGAAGACCGTAATCGCCGCGTCGAGGATCGCGCGGCGCTTGTCCGGAGCCGGAGCCTGGGCCATCACGGCGCTCCGTTAGCCGCCGCGGGCTCGGGGACGCCCTTCCTGTCCGGATCGATCTCCCCCTCCACCGGCCAGTCATAGGCCTCCGGCCGGCGATGCCGGAGCGACGGCAGGCGCTCGCGGATCAGGTCCTGGCTCGCGAAGTCGAGGTCGGCCGCCACGAAGCACTCCGTGTCGGGAGCCTGCGCCAGCACCACGCCCCACGGGTCGACGATCATGGACCGTCCGTAGCTGCGGTAGTGCGGCGGGGCCTCGCCGATCTGGCCGGCGGCCACCACGAAGACCTGGTTCTCGACCGCGCGGGCGCGAATCAGGACCTCCCAGTGATCGCGCCCGGTCCGCTCGGTGAAGGCGGAGGGAACGGTGATCAGGCGGGCACCCCGCACGGCGAGGATCCGGTAGAGCTCGGGAAAGCGGAGGTCGTAACAGATCGTCAGGCCCACCCTCGTCCCGTCGGCGTCGCCGACCTCAATGCGATCGCCGGCCTGCTCGACCTCAGACTCGCGGTAGGTCACCTCGCCGACCTCGACGTCGAACATGTGGATCTTGCGATAGGTCGCGCAGGTCCGCCCATCCCGCCCGAACATCACCGAGGTGTTGGCGAGCTTCTCCTGGTCGGGCACGACCTCGGGGACGCTGCCGGCCACGAGGAAGACCCCGAGCTCCCGCGCCCAGCCGGCCGCCGCACTCAGCGCGGGGCCGTCGAGGGGCTCGGCCGAGCCGCGGATCGCTTCCGCGTCACCCAGGACCGTCCACTTCTCCGGCAGGACGATCAACTCCGCGCCGCCGGAGGCGGCACCGCGAACCAGACGCTCGGCAACCTCGAGGTTGCGGTCGTATTCGTCCGTGGAGTTGAGCTGTACGACGGCGGCGCGCATCGGCTGACTGACCAGTCAATCTAGAGGGTAAGCCTCAGAACAGCGGGTAAGCGAGGCCAGCGCTGCGCAGGCTGCTGCCACGCACGAGGTCCGCTCTCGAGTCGCGGACCGGAGTCTGGCGCGAGGTCGGCCTCGGCTCCGAGAAAGAGAGCCCGGCACCACCCGAGCCGGCCGCCAACGGCCGGCGAGACGACGGCCGGGCATAGGATGCGCCGATGCGGGTCCTGGTGACCGGGGCCACCGGGAAGGTCGGCAACGCGATCGCAACCGCGCTGCTCGAGCGCGGCGATCGGGTGCGCGCCCTGGTCCGCGACCCGAAGCGGGCGGCGAGCGTCCTCCCCGCGGGTCTGGAGCCGCTCCGCGGCGACGCCACCGATCCGGCGAGCCTGACGACCGCCGTCGAGGGCTGTGAGCTCGTCTTCAACGCGATGGGGATGCCGGAGCAGTGGGTGAAGGACGAGGGGATCTTCGACCGGGTGAACGCCCATGGCAGTGGCGCGCTCGCCGCGGCAGCCAAGCGAGCGGGGGTCCGCCGCTTCGTCCACACCTCCACCCACGACGTCTTCCATGGCGAGAGCGGGCAGCCCTTCGACGAGACGATGCTCGCGGACTACCCGAAGGGGACCGCCTACGAGCGCTCGAAGCAGCACGCCGAGGAGCTCGTGCTGGCGGAGCGCGACGGGATGGAGGTGGTGATCCTCAACCCCGCCGGCGTCTATGGCCCCACCCTCGCCTCGACTCCCTCGTTCGAAAACGGCATCTTCGAGCCGGTGGTCCGCAAGCGGCTGCCGGCGGTCCCGCCCGGCGGCACCGGCTACGCCTTCGTCGATGGGGTGGCGGAGGGGCACCTGCTCGCCGCCGAGCAGGGGAGAGACGGCGAGCGCTACATCCTCGCCGACGGCTACGCGAGCTTCCGCGAGATCGCGGAGACCGTCAAGCGGGTCGCGGGCCGCGGGCGCGTCCCGCCGGTGATGCCCGTCCCCGTGGCGCGGGCGCTGGCGGGCGTCGGCGAGGGGGTCTCCCGCCTCATCCGCCGGCCGCCGCTCCTGCCTCGCGGGCAGCTCACCTACTTCCTCTGGCAGGCGCACCCGGACTCCTCGAAGGCCCAGAGCGAGCTCGGCTGGCGAACGACGCCCCTCGATGAGGGAGTGCGGAGGACACTCGATGCGATGGGTCTGCGTGAGACGAGCTGAGCCGGCGACCTTCCGACCCCCGTCGGTCGGCAGCTCGCCAACTGCATGACTAACGGATGCGTCCGATCCCGGGAATGAACCGTCCGGCCCCGGAGGCGTATCGCCGGTATTCGTCTCGATGCGTTCGCAGGAGGTACGGCTCCTCCACCGCGCGCACCTGAAGCTCGAGGCCGGCAGCGATAAGGAACACCGCCGCGATCGAGAGCCAGGTCGGCACCATCAGGGCGAATCCGGACCAGCCGACGATCATCGCCGAGTAGATCGGGTTGCGGACCAGGGAGAACCAGCCGGTCGTCACCAGATCCGTGTCCTGGTCGTCGCTCACCCCGATGCGCCAGGACGCGCCCATTCCCAGCTGGGCGAGGAACACGGCGGATCCCCCCGCCGCGGCGAGGACGACCCCGATGACGTTGATCGGCGTGCGGTCGAGGGCCTCGATGGTCTCCAGCGAGTCATCGAGAGCCAGGGTCACCGACACGACGCCCATCGCCATGCCACCGATGAACAGGATCCCGCTCAACCAGTCGGGCAGTCCCGCGCCGCCGCGCAGCCCGATCAGGCCGGTTTCACCTGTGGTGCGCAGCTGTACCAGAACCCGCACGCCGAAGGTCAGCACCGCGAAGCCGGCCAACATCCAGGCGGCCAGCGTCGCCATGGCTACTTGCGCGATCTGGACCCGCCGTCCTGGGAGTCCGGCTCGCTGCCCCGCCTGCGTTCCAGCTCGGCGACCAGCGCCTTGGTGTGCATGGCCGCGAGCAGGTCGTTGAGCGGCTGGGTACCCGCCTCGATCAGCGCCATCGCCTCGTCGGGATCCATCTCGCCGGCGAGCCGCTCCATCAGCACGTCGACCTCCTGGCGGACCAGGTCGGCCATCGACTCCCTGTAGCGGAGGGTGTCGTAGACGGTGAAGCCGATGCGCTCCTCGTAGCCGCCGGCCCTGAAGCGGCTGATCGCCTCGATGACGCGGACGTCGCTCGGTGAATAGCCCCGCTCGTCGGGAGTCAGGACCTCGAGCTCCGCGAGCCGGTCGAGCACATCCTCGGGCACCTCGTAGCGGCTGTGCACCTCGGCGGCGCCCACGCGCTCACTCTCGCTCTCGAGGGCGTGCTCGAGCAGGCGATCGCCGAGCTCGATCAGTGCCCTGGCGCGGTCCGGATCCTCCTCGAGGAGGTCCTTGATCACCCGGAGCGGCATGTAGCGCTCCTCCTGGAGCTGCTTGATCATCCGGATCCGCTCGACGAACTCGGCCGGGTAGTAGGCCATGTTGCGCGAGGTCTTCATGGGCTCCGGCAGCAGGCCCTCGCGCAGGTAGTGCTTGATCGTCGCCGCGGAGACGCCGGAGGCGCGGGCCAGCTCCCCCATTCGGAGCATCTCCTCGTTCTGGATCTGTGCCCGGGCGGCGCTCACGCCAGGAACTGCTCCTGCTTGGTGGTGGCGTCGGGCCCCTTGGCGGCACCGCGCTCCTCGAGCGCGGCGATCTCCTCCGCGGAGTAGCCGGCCTCCTTGAGCACCTCGGCGGTGTGCTCGCCCAGCGCCGGTGCCGGGCGCTCGACGCTCGCCGGGGTCCGGGAGAGCTTGATCGGGAAGCCCAGCTGCCTGACCTCCCCGAACTCGGGCTGCCTGTAGGAGATCACCATCTCGCGCCCGCGAACCAACTCGGATTGGAGCGACTCGTCGAGGTCGAGGACCGGCTCGATCATCGCGTCGTGCTCGTCGTTGAACGCCTTCCATTGCTCGCGGGTCTTCGTCCTGAAGATCTCCTCGACCTCGCGATGCGGACCGGAGCCGGGCTTCGCGAACTGATGCTCGATCAGGTCCTCGCGGCCGACGGCCGTGCAGAAGCGGCTCCAGAACTTGGGCTCGAGCGCGCCGCAGGTCACCCATCCGTCGGCGGCCTCATACGGCCGGTAGCAGATGATCCCGCCGGAGAGCATGATGTCGCCGCGCTGCGGCACCTCGCCGGAGCCGAAGTAGCGCCCCGCCTCCATCGCCAACCAGGCGAGCGAGCCGTCGGTCATCGAGATGTCGACCATCTGCCCCTCCCCGCTGCGTCGAGCCTCCTGGAGGCCGGCGAGAATCCCGACCGCCGCCATCAGCGCCCCTCCCCCGAGGTCCGCGATCTGGGCGCCCGACTGGATCGGCGCGCCCCCTGCCTCACCGGTGAGCCCGAGCACCCCGTTCAACCCGAGGTAGTTCATGTCGTGTCCGGCGCGATCGCGGTGGGGACCGTCCTGTCCGTAGCCGGTGATCGGGCAGTAGAGGAGCGCCGGGTTCGCCTGGCGAAGGAGGTCGTAGCCCACCCCGAGCTTGTCGAGCACCCCGGGCCGGAAGCTCTCGACCAGGACGTCGGCGGTCTCGGCCAGCTTGATCAGGGCCTGCCTCCCCCCTTCCTGCTTCAGGTCCAGGCGGACCGATCGCTTGTTGCGGTTCAGCGAGAGGTAGATCGCGGAGCGGGTCCCCAGCGGTGTGTGCTCGTCGGTGCCGTAGTAGGGCGGCGCCCAGCGGACGTAGTCGCCCTGCCCGGTGTCCTCGACCTTGATCACGTCGGCGCCAAGGTCGGCGAGCAGCAGGGTGCAGAACCCTCCCGGGAGCAGCCGCGTGAGATCGAGGATGCGGACGTCCTCGAGGGGCCGGCTCACGCCGCCGCCTCCTCCCGCTTGGGGACACCGAGCAGCTCGCGCGCCTCGGCCACGGTCGCGGCACGCCGGCCGACGTCCTCGGCCATCTGCCTCGCCTTCGCGATCAGCTCCCCGTTCGACCTCGCCATCTCGCCGTTCGGCAGGTAGAGGTTGTCCTCCAATCCGGCCCGGACGTTGCCGCCCAGGTTGAGGGAAGCCGCGAGCAGCTTCCACTGGTCGCGCGAGACACCGATCACCTGCCAGTTGTTGCGCCCCTCCGGCCCGCCTGGGATCTGCTCCGACATGAAGGCGACATTGCGGGCATTCGGCCTGATCCCACCATTGACCCCCATCACCAGCGAGATCTGCAGAGGTGGCTCGAGCAGGCC
This sequence comes from Solirubrobacterales bacterium, assembly GCA_035456265.1. Taxonomy (GTDB): domain Bacteria; phylum Actinomycetota; class Thermoleophilia; order Solirubrobacterales; family 70-9; genus DASUPK01. The sequence goes on from DATIDP010000023.1 coordinate 10,641, forward strand.
CATGTCGAGAAACGGGTCCAGGTTCGCGACGTGGCCGGCGTCGAAGCACTCGTGCTCAGGCTGGATCCCGAGCTCGTTCATGGCGGTCAGGAACTCGGTGATCGTGTCGAAGCTGTTCTCGAAGACGGCCTTGAAGACGAAGTCCTTGCGCCGGCGCGAGTACTTGGCGTAGTTCATCGAGCTCATGTTGAGCGCGGCGACATCGGGCCTCAGCTCCCGCAGGTAGGCGATCCGCTTCTCGATCGGGACCCCGATCGCGCCGGTCGAGTAGTTGATGATCACGTCGTCGACCTCGGCCCTGATCGCCTCGGTGATCGCCCGGAAGTCCTCGACCTCGTACGAGGGGGTGCCGTCCGGGGTGCGGGCGTGGATGTGGATCTGCGAAGCGCCCTCGTCGACGGCGCGCCGGGCCTCGGCTGCGTACTCCTCGGGCGTGTAGGGGATCGCGGGGCACTGATCGCGGTTGGCGATCGCCCCCGAGATCGAGTTGCTGATGATCACCGGGGCCTCGAAGCGGCTCATACCGGCATCACCCCGTGCTTCCTCCAGGGCCGCTCGACCCGCTTGTTGGCGGCCATGCGCAGGCCGCGGATGATCGTCGGGCGCGTCTCGCGCGGGTCGATGATGTCGTCGATCATCGCGTTGCCCGCGGCGATGTAGGGGTCGATCTGTTCGCGCACCGCCTCGAGCATCTGCTGGCGAGTCGCCTCGGGATCGTCGGATGCCTCGATCGCCGAGCGGCCGATGATGTTGACGGCGCCCTCCGCGCCCATCACCGAGATCTCTGCCGACGGCCAGGCGACGATCAGGTCCGGCTCATAAGCCTTGCCGTTCATCACGTAGTAGCCGGCGCCGTAGGCCTTGCGGACGACGACGGTCACCTTCGGCACCGTCGCCCGCGAGACCGCGTAGAGCATCTTGGCGCCGTGGCGGATGATCCCGGCGTGCTCGACCTTCGAGCCGACCATGAAGCCCGGCACGTCCTGCAGGAAGACGAGCGGGATGTTGAAGGCGTCGCAGAGATTGATGAAGCGGGCGGCCTTGTCGGCCGAGTCGTTCTCGAGGATGCCGCCGAGCTGCTTCGGCTGGTTGGCGACGATGCCGACCGGCTGGCCACCGAAGCGGGCCAGGCAGGTGATGATCGTCTTCGCGAACTTCGGCTTGATGTCGAAGAACTCCCCGTCGTCGACGATCTCGCGGATCACCTCGTACATGTCGTAGGGGTGCCGCGGTGACTCCGGGACGATGTCGAGCAGCCTCTCCGACATCCGGTCCCCCGGGTCCTCCGCCTTCCGGACCGGCGGTCGCTCCTCGCAGTTCGGCGGGAAGTAGGAGAGGTAGTCCTTGACGACCTGTATGCACTCCCGGTCGTCCTTGACCTCGAGGTCCCCGACGCCCGACTTGCGGCAGTGGACCTTGGCGCCGCCGAGGTCCTCCATCGAGATGTCCTCGCCGGTGACGGCCTTGGTCAGGTGGGGCCCGGCGAGCGCCATCGCTCCCTGGCCGACCACCATCGGCACGAAGTCGGAGAGCGCCGGGATGTAGGCGGTGCCCGCCGCGCAGGGGCCGAGCATGGCGGCGACCATCGGGATCACGCCCGACATCACCACCTCCTCCTGGAAGAGATGCCCGGAGCCTGCGAACAGGGAGCCCGCCGCCTCCTGGATCCGGGCGCCGGCGGAATCGAGCAGCCAGATGAACGGCATGCGCTTGGTCAGCGCCATCTCGCGCAGACGGCCGACCTTGAGCTCCCCGGTCATGCCCATCGAGCCGGCCATCACGGTGAAGTCGTAGGCGGCGATGCAGCAGCGGCGGCCGTCGACATCGCCCCAGCCGGTGATCACGCCGTCAGCCGGCGCCTCCTTCCCCAGCATGTTGCGCTGGGAGAAGTGCGGTCGGCCATGGATGCCCATCTCGACGAAGGTGCCCGGGTCGCAGAGCAGGTCGATCCGCTCGCGCGCCGTCAGCTTGCCCCGCTCGTGCTGGAGCGTGATCTTCTCCTCGCCGCCGCCGAGCTTGGCCTGATCGCGCCTCTCATGGAGATCCTCGGTCAGCTTCTTCATGCCGGTCTCCTCGCCGCCCTGCACGGCGTCCGGCGCTTCCTTCGCCTCGCCCGAGTGCTGCTTCTCGGTCTCGTCCGTTGCGGCCATCAGTGCCCCTTCCATTCGGGCTCGCGCTTCTCGAAGAACGCGGAGACGCCCTCCTTGATGTCCTCCGTCGAGAAGGTGAGCGAGAGCTGTGAGCGCAGGTATTCGAGCGCGTCGTCGAGCCCCATGTCCTGCTGGCGGTACATCGCGTCATGGCCGAGTCGCATCAGGACAGGGCTCTTCGAGGCGAGCTTGGTGGCCCAGTCCCGCACGGCGTCGTGAAACTGGTCCGGCGGGACGACCTTGTTCGCGATCCCGTACTCGACCGCCTCCTCCGCGGAGATCTGCTCGCCGAGCAGCATCATCTCGTTGACCTTCTTCCGCGGGACGTTGCGGTAGATGATCGACATGATCATGTAGGGGAATGCCCCGACGTTGATCTCGGGGGTCCCGAACCGCGCCCCCTCCTTCGCGATCAGCAGGTCGCACGACAGGGCGAGACCCATCCCGCCGGCGAGCACGTGGCCGTTGGCCGCACAGAGCGAGGGTTTGCCGAGCCGGGGCATCAGCCGGAAGTACTCGAGGAAGAGGTCGGAGGCGAAGTGCTTGTCGACCAACGGGACGTCCGCGGCGAAGCCACCCAGGTCGGCGCCCGCGCAGAAGACCTTCTCTCCAGCTCCGGTGAGGACGACGGCGCGGATCTCGTCGTCGTCGCGGACGCGCTTCATCGCGTCGACCAGGGCCGCCAGCAGCTCGCCGTTGAGCGCGTTGCGCTGGTCGGGGCGGTTCAGGGTGAGGGTCGCGACCCCGTCCTCCACGTCGTAGAGCAGCTCCTCCGCCATCGGCCGGCGCAGCGTAGTGGAACCACGGCCAAATGGGAAGTGCTACGTCCTACCACCTACTGCTTACTGTGCCGTTTCCACGCACTGGATGACGACCATCGAGCAAGCGCGGTACCCGGAAACGGGCATAGGATCGCGCCACAGTGGGGAAGCTGGGGCACTTCGCCTTCCGCATGAGAAATATCTTGGCGGCCGGAGCACTGGTCGTCGCGATCGCGGCTGCGATCGGTGGCAGGACCGTCTACGACAACGTGAAGCCGTTCGGATTCCAGGACCCGAACTCCGACAGCTCGCGCGCGTACGAGGACCTGCGGGACGCCACCGGCGAGCGCCCGATTCCGGAGGTCGAGCTGCTCGTCGAGGCGGGCTCCGGCGATCCTTTGCCCGCCGCCAGGCGCGCGGCTCAGGAGCTGCGAAGCGTCGCCGGCATCCAGCGCGTGATCACGCCGGATACCGATCCGAGCCTGGTCTCGACGGATCGGCGGATGGCCCTCGTCGTCGGGTTCATCTCGGCGGACATCACTGACATCTCCCAGGTCGGGACCGACGTGAAGGGTCGCTTCTCCGGCGACCGGGGCGTCGTGGTGGGTGGCGCCGCGGTGACTGTCGACGAGCTCACCAAGACCACTCAGGACGACCTGCAGCGAATCGAGCTCTTCGCGCTGCCGCTCCTCCTCCTGCTCTCGTTTCTGGTCTTCCGTGGGCTGGTGGCCGCTCTGCTGCCGGTGCTGGTGGGCGCGCTCTCGATTCTCACCACCCTGCTGCTGCTCAATGCCCTCACCACCGTCGTCGACATCGACACGTTCGCAATCAACATCGTCACCGGCCTGGGCCTGGGGCTGGCGATCGACTACAGCCTCTTCCTGGTGACGCGCTTCCGGGAGGAGCTTGACCGGAGGGACGCGGTCGAGGCCTCGCTGGCCGCGACCACCGCGTCGATCGGGCGGATGGTCGTGTTCAGCGGCATGACCGTCGCCGTCTCGCTGATCGCGCTCTGCATCTTCCCGCAGCGCTTCCTCTACTCGATCGGGATCGGGGGCGCCCTGGTCGCCCTCTCCTCGGCCGCCGTCTGTCTCCTCTTCCTGCCCGCCCTGCTCGCCATGCTCGGCCATAGGGTCAACGCGCTGGCCCCCGTCGCCTTTCAGGGAGCGCCCAGCGAGCGGCGCTGGTTCGGGATCGCCCGCTTCGTCCTCACTCATCCGGTGAGCGTCGCGATCTGCGCAATCGCCGTGATGGTGGTGGCCGGCCTGCCGTTCCTGCGCGTGGAGCTGACGCAGGCGAACGCGAAGATCCTGCCCGAGGACGCGAGCGCGCGCCAGGTCGACGATGCGATCGACGAGCACTTCTCCTCGGACCCCGCGGACCGGATCGTGGTAGTCGCCTCGAACGGGCCGGTCGCCAGAGCCGCGCTGCTCGACCTGCGGCGCCAATCGACGGTCAGCGCCACCCAGGCGCCGGTCCGCCTCCCGAACGGCATCTACAGGGTCGACGCCCAGCTCAGCGTCGCTCCGTTCTCGGCTGCCGCGCTCGACACCGTGCGCCAGGCGCGCTCGCAGGCCTGGGCGAGGAGCGCCCTGATCGGCGGCTCCCCGGCCGAGCTCGTCGACCAGCGCCACAGCCTCGGGGCCCACCTCCCCTGGGCTCTCGGGTTCATCATCGTCTCGACCGCGCTGCTGCTCTTCGTGATGACCGGTTCCGCCGTGCTGCCCGTGATCGCGCTGGCGATGAACACGCTGACCGTCTGCGTCGCCTTCGGGGTGCTCGTGTTCGTCTTCCAGGACGGGCGGCTGGAGGGCCTGCTCGGTTACACCAGTCAGGGGGCGTTGGACACCTCGATGCCGATCCTGCTGTTCGCCGTCGCCTTCGGGCTCTCGACCGACTATGGGGTCTTCCTTCTCCAGCGAATCGGCGAGGCACGCCGCGATCACGAGACGGAGGACGGCGCGATCGCCGAAGGAGTCGCCGCCAGCGGAAGGGTGATCACCGCCGCGGCGCTGCTCTTCGCCGTGGCGATGGGTGCGTTCGTCTTCTCCGAGCTCGTCTACGTGAAGGAGGTTTCCGTCGGCGCGGCGGTCGCGGTGCTGGTGGATGCCTTCATCGTCCGCACCTTCCTCTTCCCGGCGATCCTCGGCCTGCTCGGCGAATGGGCCTGGTGGTCGCCGAGATGGCTGACCCGGGTGGCCCGGATCGAGTACAGCTGAGCCGGATCAGCTCGAGCTGACGGAGATGCTCTCGCGGTCGAGTGCGTGCAGGAACGCCTCGACCACCTCACGCGAGAACTGCTTGCCAGCCCAGCGCTTGAGTTCCTCGCGCGCCTTCTCGTGCCCGATCGACATGCGGTAGACGCGGTCGCTGGTCATGGCCTCGTAAGCGTCGGCCACCGCGAGGATCGCTGCCTCGATCGGGATCTCGTCGGCGGTGAGGCCTCGCGGGTACCCGGTTCCATCAGGACGCTCGTGGTGCGCGAGGATCCACTCACGTACGTCGTCGAGCTCGCGAGTGGAGAGGATGCGCGCCCCGAGCTCCGGATGGCGCCTCATCTGGTCCATCTCCTCCGAGGTCAACGGATTCGGCTTGCAGAGGATCGAGTCCGGGACTCCGATCTTGCCGATGTCATGCAACACGCCGGCAAGACGAATCCGCTGCACGCGGTCCTCGCTCATCCCCAGCTCGCTGGCCATCATCTCGCAGTACTTGCCCACCGTCTGACTGTGACGAGCGGTGCCCGAGTCCCTCTGGTCCAGAGCCTCAGCGAGGCTCAGCACGGTGGCGAGGTGAGCCTGGGCCTCGACGCTGCGGCGCCCGGTGACTGAGCCGAGGACGCTGGTGACCTCCGGGCTGTAGATGACGGCGCGGTCGCGCCCGAGCGCCTTCGCCGCGCGGAGGGCCTGGTCGCCGTCGGAGAGCAGCCCCGCGAGATCCGTCGCATGCTCGGGGAAGCTCGCCACGCCCGCCGAGGCCGTGATCTGAATCTGAGGCTTGACGAAGTTCTGGCGGATCGCGTCCAGCGTCTCCTCCGCGAAGAGGAAGGCGCTGTGCTGATCCATCTCCGGCAGCACGATCGCGAACTCCTCACCTCCGGAGCGAGCGACGACGTCCATCAGGCGGGTGCGCTCCTCCAGCAGGCTTGCGACTCCCAGGAGGACCTGGTCCCCAGCTGCGAGCCCGTGCCGCTCGTTGATCCGGTTGAAGCGGTCGAGGTCGATCACGACGACGCTGACCGGCCGGCCGTGGGGCGTCGCGCGCTGGAGCTCCCGCTCGACCGCCTCATGCAGGGCGACGCGGTTGGGAAGTCCGGTCAGGGCGTCGGTTCGGGCCGCGTCAGTCAACCTGGCGAGAAGGCGCTCGACACGGGTTCGGAGGTACGTCAGGAGCGTGGCAGCCGTGATCAGCGTTCCGGTCGTGATGACGAAGTGGCTGATCGCGGTGTGCTCGCCACCCGACGGGATCGGAGTGACGGCGATGGCGAAGGCGTAGTTGAGCCCGGCCCAGACGACGTTCAGTGCGGCGTCGACCTTCGAGAGCGGGAAGTAGAAGACGTAGAGCCCGACCCACAGGTACATCAGGGCGTAGCCGCTGATCGCGTTCCCGCTGAAGATCACAGCGGCGGTGGTCAGCACGGTCGCGCACGCCGGCCCCAGCCGCATCAGCCCGACCGGCACCCGGCCCGCACCGAGGAACATGAACAGCGCCCAGCAGGCGGCAGCCCCCTGGATCAGGAGAAGACCGGTGACGTCGAAGTAGGCCGGATGGGGCAGGAGCGCGGCGAGGGTGCCGGTTACGCAAGCCCCGGCGGCGAGATAGGCCTGAGCGAGGGCGATCGGCCGCTTCGCAGCGGGACCCGACAGAAGGCTGTTGGGCGTGTTCGCACGCAAACGCCGATCGCGACGCTCGCTGCGTCCACCCTCTTGGAGGGTGGGAACCTTGCCTCCCATTGCGACTAGGCCCATCGGCTCAGAGTATCGGCGCAAAATGGACACTTCTTGTGCCCACTATTCAGTCTCTTTCGATTCCGAACCATTTATTGCGGACGCTCGGCGCCCAGTTTTTGCGTAGTTCCGAGGCGTTAGCGCTCGGTGACGCCGGCTTCCGACACGCGAATCGGCTTCGGAGTCCCGAACCGTCGCGAGCCGGCCGGTGAGCTCACCCCTGGCGACACAGCTTCGACACGCACGCGTCCCTCCCTGCCGGGCGAAAGCGTGAAGCGCCTGCGGGCGACCGGCTCGGCGGACTCCTCGACGAGGCTGAGCTTCGCCTCCTCGAGAACGGTCCGGATGACGACCGCCAGCTCGTACTGCGCCAGGGAGGCGCCGAGGCAGCGCCTGGTTCCGCCGCCGAACGGGATCCAGGCACCGCCCTCGGTGCCCTTCGGATCGGCGTTCAGGAAGCGTTCAGGCTCGAAAGCCTTCGGGTCCGGATAGAGCTCCGGATCGCCGTGAATGAGATAGATCGCGACCATGAGGACGGACCCCACCGGGAGGCTGTAGCCCATCAGCTCGATGGGCACCAGAGCCTTCCGTGCCGCGATGGGGATGACCGGGCGACGTCTGAGCGTTTCCTTGACCACGGCCATCAGGTAGGTCTGGTCGCCGGTCGCGAGCTCCGACATCAGGGTGTCGAGCTTGTCGGGCGAGCGCAGCAGTCGCTCGAATGCCCATGTCAAGCCCGCCGTCGTCGTCTCGTAGCCGGCCATCAGCATGGTGAGAAGCTCGTCTCGAATCACTCTGTCGTCGAGCGAGGAGCCGTCCTCGTGCGTGGCGCGGATCAGCAGCGAGAGCGCGTCATCGCGGATCTCGACCAGGGGATCCGCGCGCCGCTCCTCGATCGCCTCGTAGAGGATCTCGTCGATCCCATCGATGAAGCGCATCAGACGGGCGTAGGGGCTGACACCGCCCAGCTCGTGGCGGAACCAGGGGATCAGAGTGAACGGCGACTCGCACTTGTCCATCATCTGCGGGATCAGGGTCCGGAGCTTTGCCTCACGCTCGCTGCGGCCATCGGTCCCCATCGCGATGCGCATCATCACCTCGAAGGAGATGGCTTCCATTTCACCGAGCAGGCGGATCTCCGAGCCCTCCTCCCACGTCGCGATACGGTCGCGCGCGATTCCGGCAATCAGCTCGCGGTAGCGCTCGGCGTGCCTCCCGACCACCGGAAGCAGGATGCGGCGATGGTGAAGATGCTCGGGACCGTCCATCACCAGGATCGAGTGGTTCCCGACGACGTCCCTGAAGATCCCATTCGTGTCGCCGGCACGGAAGTGTTCGGGATCGGCGGTGAGGACCTGCTTCGCAGCGAGCGGATCCGCGATCACGAAGACGTTGGATGCGGGCCCCAGGCGGAGGGAGAAGATCCGGCCGTACCGCTCCCGACAGTGCTCCATGAACTCGATGGGCCGGTACATCCACTTGAGCGTCTGAACAGCCCCCGGGAGCCGCGGTCCCGGCGGCAGCCCCGAGGTGGACGAGATCTCGATATTCAGCTCAGTGCTTCCGTTGTTGAGAGCTGCGCCCGGGCCTTCCAATGCCCGCCTCCCTCATCACTAGTACGTATGGCCAGGCACTGTATGGACAAACGGCCACGTTGTCATCAGCACTTTTTCGGGATCAGGCACGGGAAACCCCTCATGCAATGCAAATTGCGCGTTGCAGTAGGAAGTAGGAAGTCCTACTATTCACTTCGCGGTCCGTGACGGGTCCGCAGCCGAGCAATCCGAGACAGCGAGGAGACTGAGCAGCCGTGGCCACCGCGACCTCCAGCGTCATCAAGCCCGATCACGGGGCGAACCGCAAGCACTTCATCTTCACCGACGAGCACGAGGAGCTCCGTGAATCGATGCGCTCCTGGGTGCTCAAGGAGCTCACCCCCAACCGCTTCGATTGGGAGGAGAACGGCTGGCCGGACGAGATCGTCAAGCGCGCGGGCGACCTCGGCTTCATCGGGCTCTGCTACCCGGAGGAGTACGGGGGCCAGGGCGGCGACTACTTCTACTCGCTGGTCCGAGCGGAGTGCATGAGCTACTCGGGCTGCGGCGGCCTCAACATGGGGATGGCGGTGCACACGGACATGGCGACGCCGCCGATTCACCTGCTCGGCACCGAGGACCTCAAGCAGCGCTACCTCGTCCCCTCGATCAAGGGCGAGAAGATCAGCTCGCTCGGCATCACCGAGCCGGGCGCCGGCTCCGACGTGGCCGGGATCCGCACCACCGCCCGCCGAGACGGCGATGAGTACGTGATCAACGGCTCCAAGATCTTCATCACCAACGGGGCCCGGGCGGACTTCATCGTGCTGGTCGCCAAGACCGATCCCGAGAAGGGCCACGACGGGATCACCCTGTTCGTCGTCGATCTCAAGGACGAGCAAGGCGACCCGGTTCCCGGCTTCAGCGTCTCCCGGAAGCTGGAGAAGATGGGAATGCACGCTTCCGACACCGCTGAGCTCGCCTTCGAGGACGTCCGTGTCCCGGCGGAGAACATGCTCGGCGAGGAGGGCAAGGGCTTCTACCACATCTCCTGGGAGCTTCAGGGCGAGCGCCTGGTTGGCGCGATCGGCTGCGTCTCGGGCGCCGAGCGCGTCTTCGAGCGCACGCTCGAGTACGCCAAGGAGCGCGAGGCCTTCGGCCGCCCGATCGGCCGCTTCCAGGCCATCCGCCACAAGTTCGCCGAGATGTCGACGCAGATCGAGGCGGGCAAGCAGTTCGTCTACTCGACCGCCTGGCGGTTCGCCCACGGCGAGTACCCGGTCAGGGAGATCTCGCAGGCCAAGCTCTTCGCCTCACGGCTGATCTGCGACGTCGCCGACGAATGCATCCAGATCCATGGCGGCTACGGCTACATGAAGGAATACGAGGTCGAGCGCGCCTATCGCGACGCCCGCCTCAACCGGATCGGTGCCGGCACCGACGAGATCATGCTCGAGGTGATCGGCCGCAGCTACGGGCTGTAGCGGCGGCCGACCGTAACCCCTACGCCTGCGCCTGAACCGGCCCCGGCGTCGCGCTCTCGTACCCGTAGGGAGAGAGATCCATGATCGCCCGGACCTCGATGGCGCTGCCCGGCCGCAGGGGGACCTTCTTCGCCCAGCCGATCGCCTCGTCAAGGCTCTCGCAGTCGATCAGGCAGAACCCGCCGAGCTGCTCCTTCGTCTCGGCGAAGGGCCCGTCTGTGACCGCGTGGTCGCCGCCCTCAGCGACGCGCACGGTCTTGGCGGTCTTCGGCAGCTCGAGCGCCTCGTTGGCGATCAGCACACCGGCCTCGATCGCCTCGCGATCGAACTCGTTCCAGGCCTCCATCGCCTGCTTCATCTCCTCCTCGGTCCCCTCGTACATCCGGTCCTGGTCGCGCACGAAGGTCAGCAGGTGCTTCATCTCGTCCTCCTCGGTTCGGGCGGCGTCTTTCGCCGCATTCAACCTGACGACGAACGGCTTGGGCCCAGATCGACGGACGCGGCTATAAACCGAGCCCTGTGAGCAACCTCGACCACATCCGCTCCTACTACGAAGCACTCAACACCGGCGACGCTGGCCTGGTCGCCTCGCACTTCACGGACGACGCCGTCCACTACTACACCCGCCTCGGGCCGCACGAGGGCGCCGAGCGAATCGGGCAGAACGCGAAGCTGGGTGTCGGGATGATCGACGGCCAGTGGTACATCGAGCACGGCATCGAGCAGGGCGATGAGGCCGTGATCGAGTGGACGATGACCTGGCGCGATCCGAGATCGGGCGAGAAACGCCTCGACCGCGGGACCGAGTGGTTCCGGATGCGCGACGGCAAGATCGCCGAGGTGCGTGCCTACCACCACGGCGGCAAGAAGAACCCTCAGGGCGATCTGCTGGGCTTCGACCACGAGGGCCGCGGCTACACGATGCTCGAGGACTGGAAGCCGCCGCCCGAGGACGCCAAGCGAAGGGCGGCTGAGGGTGGGAACGAGGAGGCGGCGGGCTGACCGTGATCAAGGACACCGGCCGGCGCGCGCCGCTCCCGCCCTTCGGCGAGGAGCACGAGGAGCTGCGTGAGTCGGTCCGCCGCTTCGTCGGCAGGGAGATCGCTCCTCACGTCGACGAGTGGGAGGAGGCACGCGGGTTCCCCCGCGAGCTCTACAACCGCTGCGGTGAGCTCGGCTTCCTCGGCCTCAAGTACGAGACCGAGTACGGCGGCCAGGGCGGCGACTACGTCCACGACGCGGTCTGGGTCGAGGAGCTCTCCCACTCCGGCGGCAGCGGCGGCGTCGCCGCTGGCCTCGGAGCGCACACGGAGATCGCCATGCCGCCGATCTGGAAGTTCGGGACCGAGGATCAGAAGCAGCGCTGGCTCGTACCGGGGATCAAGGGCGAGCTGATCGGCGCCCTCGGCATCACGGAGCCCGGCGCCGGCTCCGACGTCGCCTCCCTGCGGACCACGGCCCGCAAGGTCGGCGGCGGCTACGTCGTCAACGGCTCCAAGACCTTCATCACGAACGGCGTCCGCGCCGACTTCCTCGTCTGCGCCTGCAAGACCACCGAGGAGGGCGGCCACCACGGCATCTCATTCCTGGTACTCGAGCGCGACATGCCCGGCTACGAGGTCGTCTCCAAGCTCGAGAAGATGGGCTGGCACTCCTCCGACACCGGCGAGCTCTCCTTCAGCGACGTCGAGGTGCCCGACGAGAACCTCCTGGGCGAGCGCCACGAGGGCTTCAAGCTGATCATGGCCAACTTCCAGTGGGAGCGGCTGACGATGGCGCTGGGAGCGGTCGGGGGCATGCAGCGCGTCTTCGAGCAGACCCTGCACTACGCGAAGGAGCGCGAGGCATTCGGCCGTCCGATCGGGCGCTTCCAGGCCATTCGCCACAAGTTCGCGGAGATGTCGGTGAAGATCGAGGCCTCACGGGCCATCACCTACGCCTGCCTCCGCAAGTTCGCCGCCGGTGAGGACGCCACCCGCGAGGTCACCGAGGCCAAGCTCTTCACCCAGCGGGCGATGTGCGACGTCGCCGACGAGGCGATCCAGATCCACGGCGGCTACGGCTACATGCGGGAGTACGGCGTGGAGCGGGCCTACCGCGACGCGCGCCTCGGCCCGATCGGAGGGGGCACCGACGAGGTGATGAAGGAGATCCTGGGCAGGCAGCTGGGCCTGTAGATGCCCGGAGACTTCGTCTCGGGGCGCACGGCTCCGCGAAAACGGGAGGGATCTCAGCCAAGATTTTCGGTCGCTAGCGAGGGCGTTGCCCGCCGTTACTCCGCGTCAGCTCCATCAGCACGGCCGTGCAGGACCCGACCGCAAAGCCAGCGAGGAGGGCGAGCAGGAGGATCAGGGCGGCCGACGCGCCCGAAGCGGAGGCGGGCGGTAGCGCTGGCTGCGACAGCTGTAGCGTCGGATCGCCACTCCGGACGACCGCGTTGACCTGATCGACCCGGCCGGCGAGATCCGCACGGGTCGCCGCGTCGGTCGTGGGGGTGGCGAGTAGGGCTGCCTGAAGTTGATCGAGCAGCCTCCCCGCCGCGTTGGAGATCTCGGCCGAACGCACTGCGAGCACGGCGCGCGAGAACCGGTTGGCGAGCAGAGCCGCGTCGTCCGCGCTGTTTCCCTTGGCGGTGACCGCGAGGATGTTGCTCTGGCCCTCCGGACTGACCTTGATCCGATCCAGGATCTCATTGGGGGTCAGGTCCTCTCCCGGCTCGGCGGCGACTCGAGCGGCTGCCGCCTGCGACTCGACCAGCGAAGCGGCCGTTTGCATCGTCCGAACCGGGTCGCCTGTGTCGCGAATCAGCGGCAGTCCGAGAAAGGTCTGATCGTCGGCAGCGATCGGCTGCACGAGCAGGTTCGCCGTCGCCTCGTAGTCAGGCGAACGCACCGCCACGAACAGCAGGCTGGCGAACACGGTGGCCAACGTGATCAGCACGACGACCCGGCGGTGGGCTCGGATCGCAGAGGTGTACGCGGGGAATGCCCCTTGCCGCTGCTCTTCTTCTTGGTCTTGTTCAGCAGTCCGCGCCAATGTTCACGCAGCCTATGTGTATCGGTGGATTGGGGCTACGCCTTCGCGCCCTGGATGACCCCGGCCGTCCTGGACCTCGGACGCTCGCCGGTTACTCGGACCTCGTCCCTGCGCCTGCTCGCAACGGTGAGCAACGCCGGCCCAAGGGCAAGCAGGAGCCATAGCCGCTGGTCTGTCGCGGCCGATAACGAGAAGTCCGCGGCAAGAACGCTGATGGTCCCGACCATGACCGCGCGCGCCAGCGTCTCGAGCGCACCTTCCCCCCGATCTCCGAAGCGGTCGGCGGCCAGTTTCGCGGCGCGCAGGCAGCCGCCCACGACTCCCAGGAACAGTGCCAACCCGACGACGCCGTTTTCGGCGAACAGCTGCAGATACGTGTTGTGCACGAGGTGCGGATCATCGACGATCAGCCCTACATACGTGAGCGCCCCGGGTTCGCGCACATAATCGGGGGAACGAACGGTGAAGTTGTTCAGCCCCACCCCCGTCACGGGCTCGTCCATTCCCATTCGCCATGCGACCGTTCGCAGGTCGGCGCGCCCGTTGTCGTTCTTGTAGCTCGTCACCCGCTCCCACGTGCCGGGCGAGGTGACGAACGTCAGAGCCGCTACGCCAAGAGCCAACGCGGCGACCGCTGCGACCTCCCTACGACGCCCCCTGAACAGCACAAACGCGGCCACGATCGCCGCCACGGCGGCGATCGCACCGCCGCGCGACTCGGTGGCGACCAACCCCGCCATCAGCAGGACTATCGCCCCCAGCAGCAGGCCGCGCAGGGCCGACGAGCGCGTATCCCTGAGAAGGGCCGCCGCCAGCACGGTGGCCGGGAGGATGGCCGCCGCGAGGACATTCGGGTCGCCCGCCGCGCCGGCGAACCGAGCTTCGCCATGGAGGGAGCTCACCAGGCTCCCGTCGAATACTCCGATGGCCACGGAGATCGCCGCGCCGGCGACGAACGAGGCAACGATCAGTTTCAGCGCGCGCGTGGTGGTGACTGTCGTCAAGACCACCACGAACAGCAGAGCAATCACGTACCAGTGCCAGAGATCTTCGAGGCCCCGCCCAGGATCCTCGGACCATGCGAGCGAAAACGTGAGCCATGCGATTGTCGCGGCCAGGGTCATGAGCAGGACGCGATGACGGTGGAGCGCGGCGGTCGCCGTCTGCGGGAGTGACTGCAAGCTGCCGAGCCAGGCGGCGGCGACCAGAAGCCCGGCGGCTTTGCCGGTGGCATTCAGGGCCGAGATTCCCCCGAGGAACGTGAATGGCACCCAGAGGGCGAGCCCCAGGGACAGGTTGACGATCACGAGCGCCGCGTAGGCGGGAGCGAGTAGCAGCGCCGCACCGATAGCGGGTTGGGCCACGAGGGCAGCTCCCACCACGAGCGACCAGACCATGCCACCCAGGGCAATCCAGAGGGCCTGATCACGCAACCCGGCCGAGAGGCGATGTGCCCGGCTTGCGATCAGCGCCTCCAGATTGCGTCTCGAGAGGTCATGAGCCGTGTTTACCCTAGCCAGTGCGACTCGACGCGCTCGGGATCTGGCCCCATCCAGGAAGTCGCCACGTCAGCAAGAGGCCGTGGACACCTGTTTAATGCACATGCGACAGTCTCCTTCGCGACAGTCCCCTTCGCCAGCCGCGCCGCCGATTCAGCTGTGGCGATCGAGATGAGGCGGGCGGCCCTGAAAGCAGATTCACGGGGCGGCACGGCTCGCCTGGGGCGCCGTTGGGCTCTCCTGGCGATTCTCGCAGCTGGTGCGGTACTGCTGGTTCCCCGGGCGCCTGCAGCTCATGCCGCGGGTGTGTCGAGCTCCTTCAAGCCGTTCCGTCAGACCTCGAGCATGCTCGTCTTCAAGCCCAGGGGGATCCCGGCGTCCGCGGTGCGGAGGGCGTGGCTGAAGTTCAAGCTGCCCGGAAGATCAAAGTCGCGAACCGCCGGCCGGCGGATCCCAACGCGGCGCGTCCGACGGGCGCTCAGCCGCTCGAAGCCGGTGCGTGTCAGGCGGCCCAGGGCAAGCCGAAAGGCGCGGCTCGTAATCCGCTGGTCCACCGACCCCTGCGCCTTCGGCAGCTTCTCCAACGCCCCCTGGAACGTGCCCTGCGCGAGCTGGCGCCCCTATGGCCCGGAGAGCCCCTTCAACCGGCGCCTGCCCGCCTCCCCCCGCCTCGAGCCGAACTCGGCGGCGATCGTCGCCAA